>QBMP01000354.1 GCA_003242115.1 Phormidesmis priestleyi | reverse complement strand
TTTCTCTTCGACGGGAATCTCTGAAGTCTATGCCCTAGCTGCGCTTTTGTCACTAAGCACCAATTCTAGATCTAGCTGCATACTGCAAGCTCTGACGCTCTAACAGCAATGGGCTCATACCCAACGCTGCCAAGGTGGAGCCTGCAAACTGTAAGAAATGTCGTCGCTTCATGGATTACCTGTTTGTAGAGAACCTATGGATGGAAAGCCTGTGAATAGAGTTGGCGGCTACAAGCTGTTGCCAATGAGGATGAAGGGAGCCCAGTAGTAAGGATGAGCAAGGCCGCTTGCGAGTGGCAATTCACTGTCAGTTGTTCTATTCACTAACCTGAAGCGTCCAGGGCCTGAGCTGGCTAAGGTATCACTGCCCAGCAAAGCCAACTGCGCTGATTGGAGAGCTGCGGCTTTAGTAACTGGCTGCGCTGTCGTGCCTTCGGCAAGTGCTTGGTAAAATAGCTGCATGAGCTGGCTTGTACTCGCATCATTCACATTCCACAGTGAGGCCATCACCGTGGCTACTTGGCTTTTGAGAAAGTAATAGCTCATCCCAGCAATTTCAATGCCTTCTTCATCTGGGCCTCCTAATGCTGTTTGACAGGCGCTGAGCACAACTAAAGACACATCTTTTAAGTAGGCGGCTAAAGTTTCTATTTCAGGGATAGGAAGCTTGTCACCATTCCCCATCAGTAGATACGACTGATCTCGGCTACCTGTAAACTCGCCGTGGGTGGCAATATGCAGTAGCTGTACTCCTGGGAGAGCATCTCTGATAGCTGAGAAGCTGAAGGCTTGGTTGAGGAGCTGTATGCCAGGATAAATTCCTTGGTCGTTGGCGACAGCGTTTTCTTTGACGATGGCATCTAGTTCGGCGGGGACGTTTGGCAGCGCATCGAAACCATCGGTGGCTTCTGAAACGCCGACGGCCAAAATGTTTGAGTCAGCGCTGAGGGGCGATCGCACTTCAACATTGGTCAAAGCGGCTGAGAGAACGGTCGAAACCGTATATTTTTCGATTAAATACTGTTCGCCGTCATACAGCGCCGCCATTGGAATGTAGCGGGTGGTTCTATCGAGTGAAAAGACTAAGTTATGAATGTCTGCATCCGCAGCTAGCTCTGACTCAATGGGCGCAATCAGCCATGTGTACAGTTGTTGGGCGGTAGCTTGCAGCTCTGAGATATCTGAAGATCTCTCTTTTATCAGCGTGCGAAATTTGATGACCGTTTCACCTAGCTGGCGCTGGCTGACTTTGATTTCTCGTTTGCTGGGTATTTCGCCTGCTTTTGACCACAGCAGCCAGAGCTTGTCTTGTAATACCAGCGGATAAATCATCACGGTACCGGGCTGGGCTGAGATAATTTCTTCGGCTTTGGCCGCAAAAAAACTTGGATCGAGCAGCGCTTCATCGGTCGCTAACCGGCTGCGAATTTCGCTTTCTAAGGTGCTGATTGCCTGCCGGTATTCTCGAAAGAGCTGATCTCGCTGGTCTCTTAAGCTTTTGCACGGCTGAGTTTGCTGCCCTTCACACTGCTGTAGTGCCTGGGTAAACGCTGCCAGGGTAAAGTATTGTTGAACAAGTTCGCTTTCTGTCGGCAGTAAAACAACTTCAGTCGTAGCATCGGGGCCGCGCTCACGGTCTGTATATTCCCAAATTTCTTGAATTTTAAGCATCTCTAGCACCTGCTGCGCTTCGAGAATGCGGCCTTGGTCAAGCAGCAAACCGGCTAGTTCGCGATAGCGCTCAGAAACAGTCTCTGTATAAGTTTCTCTTTGTTGGCGAGAAAAGCTAGCGATATCTTTGCGAATGGCTTCGGTAATATTGATGGATTGTTTATAGAAAGCAATAGCCGTCTCTATCTGCTGCTGCTGAGCGTATAGTCTGCCTAAGTTACTTAATGTGGCCGATTCACCGGCTCGATAGCCATTGGTTCGGCTGATGGCGAGTGATTGACGGTAGCTTTCATGAGCAGCTTCGAGCTGTCCTTGCAGACGGTAGGCGGTACCTAAATGGTTGAAAATTTGTCCTTCAAATAGGCTGTCAGGGTTGGCTTGAGCTAGCATTAGCGCTTGCTGCAAAATGGGAATTGCACGCTCATAGTCCTGTTGAGCGACGTACAGTTCGCCAATGCCTTCTAGGGTTCGGCCTTGAGCTTGGGAGTCGTTGTCGGCTTCTCTGAGAGCTAGAGCCTGCTGATAATAGTCTAGTGCGGCTGAAAACTCTTGCTGGCGATAAGCGATAAATCCAAGATTGTTGAGCACTCGGCTACGTTCGGACGAATTGTCAGTGCTTTCAAAGATCGCCAAAGCCTGCTGATAGTAGCTTAAAGACTGGATAAAATCGCCAATATCACCATATATTTTAGCAATATTGCTCAGAACAGTTCCGGCCCTGCTTTGGTTGTTGCTATCTACAAAAGCCGATAGCGCCTGCTGATAATAGTCTAGTGCTGATGAGTAGTCGCTCACAGCATCGTAGATCAGACCCGCATTAAACAGGACTCGACCTAGCTGATAAATTTGCTGGTAAGTTTCATCAGCGCCTTGAAGGAGCGCGATCGCCTGACGGTAGCTCTCTAACGCTTTAGCCCGTTCTTTAATTTGGTCATAGGCCAAACCCAGGTCGGTGGTAATGGAAGCTGCGAGTATAGGGTCATTTAGCTGTTGTTGCAGTCGTAAAGATTCTTGGTATTGGGCGATCGCTAACAAAAATTGGTCGCTGTGATAGTAAGCCAGCCCGATTGCATACAGGGCTCTGCTGGTATCAGAGGTATTGTTTGCCTGTTGGTAGAGAGCCAGCGCTGCTTGATAGGCAGCGATCGCATCTGGATAATCTCCTTGTGCAAAGTACTGTGAACCCTGTAAATACAGCGTTTGAGCTTCTGTTTGTAGTTGCTGCGAGCTTTCGGTGGGGGATTGCTGAGCGATGATAGTGGTGGGTGGGTTGGGTGCGATCGGTGCGATCGGTGCGATCGGTGCGATCGCAAATAAGATCATGATTTTGGAGGTAGAACAATGGCGGGCGGTGGCGTACCTGGAATGCCTTTTCCCGGATCTTGTGATTCTGGTATTTTTCCCGATTTCCGACTTTTTGCTGATGTGAATGTAGCGTCTAGTGGTAACCTCGGTGGCAGTGGTGGCGGATCGATGATTGGCCCGCCAGGATCAGCCGTTCCCTCTGGCCTCGATTTGGCCATGAGTAACTGAATAGCCCGCTCATATTGCGTTTTACTAATTTTTTGGTGCAAGTCTGCAAGCTTGTTGAGTGCATATACCTGACCTTCTGCACTTGAGTTTTCTCGATACAGTTCTAGTGCTGTCTGTACAGGCGCTATGGCTTCTTCAAGCTGATGATTCTTTGCTGCTGCGTCTGATTGCTGAATAAGCTGTTTTATTTTGAGATATGCATTTTCTTGATTAGAGGCGTCAGAAGTCATTTTGATTAGTCTCCCGTAGAGAAATTCTATAGAGCAATCCTATAGAACAATAATTAGAAATGAGCTTGAGCTAGTGAGTTGATAGGTGAGGAAATGGAGATCAGGGGTTCCGAAGTCTATACACTTATCGTGATTCTAATGATACCTGCAACGGTTACAGACCGTTGCCAATGAGGATGAACGGTGCCCAGTAGTAAGGATGGCTAAGGCGGCTGTTAGGCAGAGCCTCAGGATTCTCAGGATTTCGGGGGGTAAAGGTAAATCGTTCGCCTGAGCTGGCGTCGATTTGGTTGCCGGTGATCAGGGCAATTTGTGCTTGCTGCAAAGCTTTGGCTTTGGTCATACCGCTCACTTTTAGCGCTTCATAAAAGTTTGTCATGAGTTCCTGGGTGCCGCCATCGCTGACGGGCCATAGAGAAGAAATGACCGCGCGGGCTCCGGCATCTTGCATAAGGTAGCCAAAGCCGAGAATTTCTTCGCCATTGGCATCTTTGATGGAGCCGGTGCCGGTTTCGCAGGCGCTGAGAACGATGAGATCGACGCTGCGCAGCCGTCCGCGCCAGTTTTTGAGGTCTGCCAGGGTGAGCTGATCGCCGTTGCCAAAGAGAATGAAGCTTTCTAATGGGGAGCCTATAAGGAGGGCGGCGTGGGTGGCGAGGTGGACGATGGAGTGATCGTTAAAGAGGGGTTCGGTGTTGCTGCGGCTGAAATCGTTACCGAAGAAGGGGGTGGTGGGGAAGGCGTTTTGCAGTAGGTCTACTTCGATGCCTGCGTAGGGC
>QBMP01000353.1:3811-4218 GCA_003242115.1 Phormidesmis priestleyi | reverse complement strand
TTTCGCACCCGGTCACTATCTTAATCATGGGTCTAGATGAAGCGCGCGATGTAGAAGGCGCGCAGCCCGGTAGCCTCGCGGGCCGTACCGATACCATGCTGCTCGTTAGAGTCGATCCCGAACAGCAAATTGTCAACGTGATGTCACTTCCGCGCGATACCCGCGTCGAAATTCCAGGCTATGGCATCGACAAAATCAACCAAGCTAATTTTGAGGGAGGGGCGCAGCTGGCGGCTAAGACCGTTATGTACAACTTCGACAATGTAAAAATTGACCGCTACGTGCGAGTGAGCACCGCTGCGTTCAAAGAAATTGTGGACTTGGTAGGCGGCGTTGAAGTGCTCGTGCCCAAGGAAATGAAGTACGAAGATAAAACGCAAGGTCTGTTGATTAACTTAGAGCCAGGA
>QBMP01000353.1:0-3801 GCA_003242115.1 Phormidesmis priestleyi | reverse complement strand
CGAGCAGTTTGTCCGCTTTCGTCACGATTCTTATGGAGATATTGGCCGGGTGCAGCGGCAGCAGGTTTTGCTCAAGGCCCTGCGTAAGCGACTGATGAATCCAGCTGTATTACCCAAACTGCCTCAGATTATTCGGGTGCTGCAAGCCAACATAGACACCAATCTGAGCACCGAAGAACTGCTGGCGCTGTCTGGCTTTGGCCTGAACTTGAAAGGTAAAGACGACCTACAAATGGTAATGCTGCCGGGGCGATTCAGTAGCCCTGAAGAATATCAAGCTAGCTACTGGATTGCCGATATGGCCGCTAGCGACGATCTCATGCGTACCTACTTTGACACGCAGCCCGGTGAGCTAGTTGCGGATGCCAATGACCCGGCTGCGACCGTAAATGGGGTGAATTACTACGAGCCGCCTTCGGAGCGAATTTTGCATGGGCTGCGGATTGCGATTCAAAATGCAACTGACGATCAGTATGCTAGCTACTCTATGGCTGAATATTTGCGATCGCAAGGTTTTGAAAACGTCTACATCGCCCCTGACTGGTCAAATAATAATCGTCAAACTTCAGTCATTGCTCAGCGGGGCGATCTGGGCAGCGCTCGGTCTGTGCAAAGTGCGCTTAGCCTTGGTCAAGTCGTTTCAGATTCTACCGGCGATATTGAATCTGACTTGACTATTCGAGTCGGTGAAGACTGGCTGACAAAAGCAGCCGATCCGACCCAGCAATCAGTCACCAGCAGTGAGCCTCGCTAGCTAAACGGTAACGTCAGTTCAAGCTCAGCCATCGACGGTAATTCATATTCTCAATTTTGTTATTTTCCAATTAAAAAGCCAACCAGAGTAAGCTTTCTGGCTGGCCTTTTAGCTACCCGTTTTAAAAGCTATCTAATCACATAGGACGTAATTAGATAGCTTTTGGCGGTCGAGTTAGCAATGAAGCTGTGATAACTAAGGCGTAACGTCTTCTAAAGCTTCTTTGATGTTCTCTTCAATCGTGGCTCCTTTAGCATTATCAGGGCTGATCATATTTTCTTTGTTGGCCGCACCCTGCACCCCGTTTAGACCTTCTTTCGAGTTCTTAGTGACGCTTTTAAGGTCATTGTCACTATCAATAGGGCCAGAGATAGCTTTCTCAGATTCCTTTTGAACACCGTCTAGCTGCTCTAGCCCTTTGGCTTTATCTGAGCGAGTACCGCCAAAAGCATAAGCAGGCGACATGCTCGAAAAGATTAGAAGAGCGCAAGCTGCGGCGATCGCGAAAGGTCGCAAACGAACAAACAGCCCAGACAAATGATTCAAAACACTTTTCATTAAAATTCCTCCTCAGGAATATTAAAATTACAAAACTAACTGTACAGAACTAACTGTACAGAACTAACGGGCAAGATCTAATTGAAAAAGTCTTTAATAGACTCCACAAAGCCGCCAGCAGCTTCTTCTGCGTCATCGCCAGCATCAGAGGCCGCCCCCTTAGCACGACCGACATCGCTTTGGATTTTTCCGCCAAGTTCATCGGTAGCACCGTCTAGCCGTCTAGCAGCACTATCTAGCTTAT
Organism: Phormidesmis priestleyi; assembly: GCA_003242115.1. Lineage (GTDB taxonomy): Bacteria > Cyanobacteriota > Cyanobacteriia > Phormidesmidales > Phormidesmidaceae > Phormidesmis > Phormidesmis priestleyi_A. Next base: position 2,245 of record QBMP01000353.1, on the reverse strand, counting down.
TTCCAACAGAGTCATCCGTTTTCCCTGTTATCCGGCCAACGCCTCGCTTAGCCTTGCCAGTCGTTTCTTTGATAGCGCCTTCGAGCTGATCGCTAGTGCCTTCACCCGACACTCGATCTAGCTCGGCGGCGGCTCTCGAATTGACCACATCAGCAGCGGCCTCAGAGCCTACTGCCATTGCACTAGGCATATAGGCAACAGATAGGCCACTGGCGATCGCAGCGGTCACCAGCAGACAGCAAAAACCGCGTAAAGCCCATTGCTTAAGTCCTCCGATGCTGAACTTTTTGGCGTATTGCTTCAAAATAATCATAAATTAAGCTGCCTCCTCATGAAAATGAGTCATTGACGACCCCACCATGAAATCGTGTTGCCGACTGCTCTACAATCCGCCTTCTGGAAGATTCAACCGTATCTTTAGAAGGAGTCGTGAGCAGTTGTTTTGATACAGCGCCGATTCACAAGCTTTTGGGGATTTGAGAGTATTTCGGAAACGAGGCAGATAGCGGGTAGCAGTTGCCTATATTTACATTGCTTAATAGGATGGACAGCATAGACACCTCAGGTAAAAGTGACTTATCCCAGCGCTAATCCAACCGCTAACTCGACCGCCAATCCAAATCAGCAAAGCGAACTTTCAGCTTGGTTTTCCAACATTCCGGCAGACTTATTAGCAGGCGTCGTCGTTGCTTTGGCGCTAATTCCAGAAGCAATAGCTTTCTCCATCATTGCTGGCGTCGATCCCAAAGTGGGTCTGTATGCCTCATTTACAATGGCGGTGACGATTGCCTTTTTGGGCGGTCGCCCTGGCATGATTTCAGCAGCCACGGGATCAATGGCGCTGCTAATGGTCGATCTCGTCAAAAACTACGGGCTGGACTATTTGCTGATAGCGACCCTAGTCACAGGGCTGTTGCAGGTGATCTGGGGTTCTATGCGAATTGGCCGAATTATGAAATATGTGCCGCGTGCGGTACTTGTTGGCTTTGTGAATGCGCTGGCAATTTTAATTTTTAATGCCCAGCTGCCGCAGTTTGTAGGGCAGGGGCTGCTGATGTACGGCATGGTGGCAGCGGGCCTCGCGATTATTTATCTGCTGCCTAGGCTAACGGCTTCTATCCCCATTATCAAGTCTATTCCATCGCCTTTGGTTGCCATTGTGGTACTGACGGCTGTCGCTATTATGCAAGGTTTGAATTTACCCACGGTCGGCGATATGGGTGATTTGCCTTCGGCTTTACCGGCTTGGCGCTTACCGAATGTGCCTTTTAATTTGGCAACGCTACAAATCGTGCTGCCGGTGGCGCTCACGATGTCAGCGGTGGGGCTACTAGAGTCCTTTCTGACGGCCTCGGTGCTTGATGATATGACCGATACCAACAGCGATAAAAACCGGGAAGCGAGAGGTCAGGGTATGGCCAATTTAATCACCGGGATGTTTGGTGGAATGGCGGGCTGCGCGATGATTGGTCAATCGGTGATCAATATCAAATCGGGCGGTCGGCAGCGCCTATCGACGCTGAGTGCAGGCGTGTTTTTGCTGTTCTTTATTTTGGCGATGCGGGCTTGGGTGAGCTTGATTCCGATGGCGGCGCTGGTGGCGGTGATGTTTATGGTTTCAATTAGTACTTTTAATTGGGCGTCGCTGGTGAATTTTCGCAAATTGCCCAAAAGTGAAACGATGGTGATGATTGTCACGGTGGTGACGACGGTGATTACGCATAACTTAGCGTTGGGCGTGATGGTGGGAATTGCGTTGAGTGCGATCGCGTTTTCTCGCAAAATCGGTAAGCTCATCACCCTTCAAACCGACCTCAGCGAAGATGGCAAAACGCGCACTTACTATGTCTTGGGTCAGCTCTTCTTTGTCTCAGCCAACAACTTTCGAGAAGCCTTTAACCTGCACGAAAAAATCGAAAATGTCGTCATCGATCTCACCCACGCTCACCTTTGGGATCAATCCGCTGTGATGGCCATTGATAAAGTTGTGCTTAAATTTCGCACCCACGGCTCCACGGTGAAGTTAGTCGGTATGAATGAGGCCAGTGCTACCCTCATGGAGCGCTTAGCGGTGCACGATAAGCCGAATGCTGTAGCGCTAGCCAGCGGGCATTAAATCACCACTATGTCATCAGCCGAAGAAGGCCGAAGAAGGTTGAAGAAGGCCGAAGAAGGTTGATCGTTAAGTTAGCATCTCGAAGAAAATTAGCCTCAAATCAAAAGAGCTTGTAAAGAAACCGATTTC
>QBMP01000352.1 GCA_003242115.1 Phormidesmis priestleyi | reverse complement strand
AAGGAAACCGGCAAAGCCTTGTCTCCTCACGCCTTTTTATTACCCAACAAGCCTATTGTCGTGACGACCCTACTGGATGCTCAGCAATTCATGGCTGAGAACCTCACTCAGCTCTATGGCTGGCGGTGGCAAGCCGCTGAAATCAATTTTCGGCATCTCAAAACAACCTTGCAAATGGAGATGCTCACGGCCAAAACTCCCGAGATCGTACGAAAGGAACTTTGGACACATCTACTGGCCTACAATTTGCTGCGCAGCGTCATGGAAAAAGCCGCTCCGTTACTGGACTATCAGCGCTCCAAACTCTCTCTACAGGGCACCCGGCAACTCTTCAATCAGATGCTTGCCTTACTAGCGACGACCACCCAGGACGTACGGCAGCGGCTTTATGCCCATCTTCTTAATGACATTGTTGAGGATACTTTACCGCAGCGACCTAATCGACATGAACCTAGGGTTGTCAAGCGTAGACCGAAGCCTTTTCCTCGCATGAGACAACCTCGCGCTGTTCTCAAAGCCAAGATTGCCGCTTGATTCAGCCTAAGTCAGTGCCATTGGTCTACTACACCCCTTAAAAGAAGAGCTGGCTTCTATTGTTGCTCCCAAAGCTGACGAATTTCATCAGGTAAAAACTGAGCAATTTCATCAATTCGCGATTGGGGCAACTCATCTTGTGTGGCCGAAAAAATAGCCTTCGTTACGGCTTTAGGGTCAACGTCTTTAGGCAACGCGCCCTCTTGCTGAAGGCGTAGGAAGAAGGTACCTGCATTAATAGAAAGCTGGCGCAGCGGACTGATGCGGCTAAAGAAAGCAACCATTACGTTTGGGTCATCCCACAGTTCAGCCAGAGACGTTTCTGCGCCAGACTCTTGTCCTTCAAATTCTTCTTCTAGCTGCTTGATCTCATCGGTGGGCATTAGATCGCGCAGCAGCCGAAAGACGACTTTGGTAGCAACCTGCGCTTCGTTTATGTCATGGAGGGGGCTATCTTCGACGACTTTTTCTAAAAAGGGCTTTTGTTCTGTAGCTGCTGAATCTGCCATAAAATAGTGCTCCGAAATGGTATGTAATTACTTTCTTCAAACTCACGGTTCGCTCATTTATTCTAGTGGTTCCACAAAAACTGAAAACGCTAGATGTAGCGTAATGCAGCCTAGAATTACTTGAACTTTTCTTGTGATTGCTTGATCACCCATATGGCGAGCAACAGATCATAGACTTGCTTGTTTGTCAATAGACTGAAAACCTATTGCTTTCGTAGCATTTCTGGAACTCCAATTAATTTGAGCGAACCATGAGGTCTTTAGCGTTTCATGCCCTGATTTAAAAGTCCTTCTAGGACGTTTTCTGACCTTTAGAAAGGTCTTGAGTAACTGCGATCCCTTTCCCGATCCCCCATGCATCTTTCAGAATTTCACGGAAGGCCACTGTTTGATGCATCATGCTTCCCCGCAATTCAATCAGTAACGCCTGTGCATCCTGGCGTGAAAGCTGCCGAACATTCTCCTCAAAAACTTTGAGTTCAAACTGTTGCTCTAGTGATAACTCTTGATAACTATCCATTACGACCTATGCATTCACGAATTTTCTAAACTTTAAAGCCGAAGAAGCAAAAAGGGAAAAGCTGATTTGGGCTTGTCTGAAGCCTGGAAATCTGCCTTTGCCAAATAGCCTCAACTCACAATTGCGGACGTTAAAATTAAGCCTACAACCAGCGTGGCTGCTGCAATGCCTTGATACGCATAACGACGAACCTGGTTGGACGTCGGGAAGCTGGAAAAGTACATATCAGGCTCAACCGCGTAGTTATTGGTCAAGCCTTCGCGATCAACCGTGGCACCATTGATTGCAGGGCGACTGAAGACGCTACCACCCTCGCGTTGCAGCTGAGAGCGAACCTCAGCCGGAATCAACTCGCTACCGTCGCTAAAACCAGATGCCTTGTGCTGCTGCTGGTTAGCAATCAACTCTTGAGCGATCAAGGAAAAGTCTGACGTGATGCTGGCTGCGTAGGACATAAGAACCTCTGTAAACTTGCGTAACATTAATGTAACACTTTGTTTACAAACGTTGCCAATCAGTTTTATTAGTGGTATCCGAACCTACTGGCCCTTCCGTATAGACTGAGACTTGCTCTCATCTAGAATTTGATGGTCTGGCGCGCTACTGATGCTGTTAGCGAACAAGGCTCTTTCGCACTTTAGGTGATCCAACGAAAATATCCATGACTAGGGGATTACGCCTTAATGAATCGCTTACCTAGTAGGTCAAGCCCTGCTCGCCCAAACATTTGCATTTTGAGCTGATTGTTCTGGCCCTCCACTGGCTGTCACTGACCTCTAACATGAGGCCCGCGTTGGGCGCATCGTAATCCTCTTGCAATGTCCATTAGCAAAGCTTTAAAACGCCTCAATGGCGCTGTTGACAGCTAATTTTAGCCAGCTATCGAGCCGCTGCGGTAAGCGCTGACGAACTAACTTTATAAAGCCCTGTGCTAGTAAGACGGGAACCGATAGCTCAGAATGCCTACAGAGGCTATATTGCGATCGCCCGCTCAAACAGCTCAATCAATCCTGACGCGATCAGAACCCTTCGGTTGCCATATCGGGCTATCAATCAGGTTAAACTCAGCAGATCAGGAAACTAAGACTCGACCACTCATAGATAGCTGCCTCTATCTCATTTCGTAGCAGGCACTCTCTAACTGGTACAAGGAAAATGCCCAGAAATTAGTTATTGAAACTCTTACGAGATGGGAGGTTCAGCCTTAACGTGCGTTTCTATTCCAAAATTACTTGTACTCATACATCAAACGGTTCGAGGCTGGTGCTCAGCGCACGATTCGTCCAATCATCCTTTGACAGCGCTAGTCAAGATGGCTGAGACCATTATTGCCATGATATTTTCAATATCAAACTGAGCAGACATTGCTAGTACATCCGTTATCGACGATGGGGCAATTGAGGGGACAGATTGAATTTTTTTACTGTCAAACGAATCGCATCGTCATGCGCTTCCTCTAGATCGCCCGCAAAGATTCGAGCTACTAGATCCTCGCAGAATTTCACAGCTTCTAGACCTTCTTCTTCAGTGATGTGATTGCGGGCGATCTTCGCACTCCCTGCCATCAAAGCCCAAGTCTCACGCATTTCAGCAGCCTTCAGACCAAACAGTCCCTCATATACCTTGTTGGTATATTTTCCATAAGCCGTAGCGTGAGCCCCAGTATCGCTGATTAAATCTGTGTAAGATTTACGTATAGGTTTTCCGCTCTGGCGAGTGATCAGCCACTTCGTCACGGAACGGCTGTTTTTACCTGTGTACACACCCTTAAGCGCTATGTTTGCCTCAGCATAAAAACCTTTGATGGCAAACCAACGTAGAAACGCGCCGATTTTTTCCTTAGTCGGCTTTCGGAACTGACCAGGACTCAATAAAATATCCATCGCCAAGTCAAACCATTCTGAAACCTCAATAACCTTATAGTTATTATTGTCTGCGCCCAAAAGATGAATGACCCTAAAAAGCATGCCAGACGGTGTTTTGAACCACTCACCCCCGTCATGTTGAATGACCCTCTTTGTCAGCGTTGGCTGAGGGATACCAATGTGCTTTTGAGCCATCATAAAACCGAAGCCCACGCTAGGCTGACCTGGCCCTAGTCCATCTGGATCAATTACGATAGCTGTAAATTCTCGTTCTTCGTAGGTGACCGTAATAAGGTCACCACTTTTGATATCTAGATCGCTCATGTCACAAAAACCCTTGACTACATAAAACAAACACCATGCTTCCTGCGTTGACAGAAACTAGAAAGACCTCAGGTAGAGATTAGAGTGAGGGACTTTCCGCCGCCTAGTTAAATCATCTGTTTGGATTGTCATGCTGCGTTTGTAGATAATAAAGCAGTAGTACCAGCTCATCATGACTTAACTGGTACCGGCGCTTACCCTCAAACCGGCTAGCAATGAACTCGTTGATTTTCGTCAACGTCCAGTTTAAGCCGCGCACCTGTGCTTGAATCCCTTGAATGACCGCATCTTGCTCCGCGTCAATGCCCGGACTCAGCCCAGCTATCGAATGCATTAAGCTTGACTGAGCATTAGGTCCAGGCACTGGCAGCGCTAGACGCAAAATAGGCCGCTCTACCTGTGGAAAACTTGGCTGCGCCCCCCGTTCCCCCCTCAGAGAAGATTTTTTGGATTCTTTTTTGAAAGAGGCTTCACGCGGGGCGGGCTTACACTTCATCACTCCT
>QBMP01000351.1 GCA_003242115.1 Phormidesmis priestleyi | reverse complement strand
TTGTGGCCCTATCCCTTATGAAACAGGTGATGTAGCCCTGTTGTCACCCGGCAAGGGATTATACCTATCAACTTTAATACTTCCATGAACATCCCATCAGAACTGTTTAGAACCCGAATGAATCTGTCTATGCTCAGTATTAATGCCTGCTAATCGAGAATTCAATCCTCCCCTTTGGCAATTTAACTATCAGGGAATCAAGTGTCATCAGTTGTGGAAACGCTTTTTGATCGACTGTACCAAGAACTTAAGCAGTTTACGCAGGCTTCAGAGCGCAATTGTCGTGAAGTAGCAAGCCGCATTGCCGATGAAGTGCAGCGAATCTGCCGCGAAAGTCAGCGCATTCAGGCAACTGGCGATGTCGAAGGCTGGGCCAATGAGCTAGCCGATTTGCGGCTCAAACAGTGCCGGAAATATATCGAATTAGGCTCTACCAAAGGCCGGTTAGATCTCCACAGCAGCCTCAGTGCGATCATCTACAGGTATATGAGCCCGCCCCAAATGCAGGCCAGCTATCAGGCGAAGCTGTCACTCATCGAAGATTTTTTGCAAAATTTTTACGTCGAAAGCATCAATGCCTTCCGCCGTGAAAACACTACCGCTGCTGACTATCGGCCCCGATCTGCTTTAGAACTCGCTGAATATTTGGCCTTTACAGAGCGCTATGCCAAGCGGCGCATCCCGCTTTCACGCGGTCGCTCTCAGCAGCTAATCATTTTGCGCACTCAAACATTTTCTCGGCAGCAGCCGCCGGAAACCGCGATTGATATTCAGCAAGTCATCAAAGGTGGCGAAATCGATCAGCAGTCCAAAACCATGCCCCTCCATCGCTTAAGAGAGGAATTAACCAGCGCTGACGCACTCACCGACGATGAAGGCACCGTGCGTGAGCGCGTCATTGAGCAGCTTTTGGCCTATCTCGCCGAAAAAGATCAGCATCAGTGCGCCGACTATTTCAGCCTGCGGCTGATGGATCTGCCCACCGCAGAAATAGAAGCGATCTTAGCGATTACGCCCAGAGCGCGCGATTATTTGCAGCAGCGATTTAAATACCATTTGCTAAAATTTTCATTTGCTCACAACTGGGAGCTAGTTCATGAGTGGCTTGGGGCAGAATTAGGCAGAAACTTAGGGCTCACGCCTCAGCAATGGGCGTCTTTGCGCAGCAAAATCAATCCCCATCAAGCTACGCTCATTGACTGTAAGCAAACCGGGCTCAGTGATGTAGAGATCTCAAAAAAGCTCAATCTCACCGCGACTCAACTGCGAAAACAATGGGCTAGGCTGCTGGAGCAGGCGTGGGAAATCCGTAATACTGAGTAAGAATCTTCACGGTTGATTTAATATTTGTCTGAGTACCTAGATTCGTCCGGACTGGGATAGCGGCCTATGAATAATGACTCAGATAACATTCGCAGTTTGCTTTTGTGGCTTCTCGCCAAGTGCGGCCCGACACTTTCTATACCATCAGGAAATGGGTCTACATTAGAAGCCAATTTAGAGGGTTTCCTCCCAAAAGCAAGTCAACTCGAAGTCGGGTCTGATGCAACGTCTATGAAGCCTACCTACCTAAAAGGGTTTGAAGTCAGTTCTATGGAGCTGTCTGCTGATCCATCTACATCCGCTAGTGCGCTGCCCTCTGGGGTATTAGGCGCTAGATTTTCGGAGGCTTCGAGAGATATGTTTCTACATGACATAGTTTCTCAGACGGCTCAGTCGTATAACTTCGGAGAAATCCACGCTGTGCAAGAACGTTTTGAAGCGCTATTGAAGCAACGCCTGCTTTTAGAGTATGAAAAGAACCCTCCCTTGTTTCCTTGGGAATCAGAAGTCGGTGAGTATCCGGCTGAGGTCAATGATTTTGCTGCGGTTACGGCAGCGCCCTCGCTTTGGAATGCTCACGTGAGTAAGCTGAAGGTATCGGGGCTTTTGCCGGAAGATCTTTTGAACCATCTGTTTGAGCGGTGTCAGGCAATAGCCTGCTCACCGATGAAGCAAGGGGTGCAGTTGGTGCGGGCGGTCGAAGCGCTCTTTCCAGCGCAAGCAGATCTGCTAGAGCCGATTGCTAATATGGTATTGGTGCCTGCCTATCGGTCAGATCGAGCTACGCAAGATGCAGTAGCGCAAGAGCTTGTCAATGTTGCCGGCGGCTATGACTCGGCTTTACCTGCTCAGCAAATTGCCCTTTCGATGATGGCGGCTAGAGAAATTTTGGGCGTACTGACACTTTGTGTTGGGAATCAGCAGCCCTCCGAAAAAACCCGTTGGATTACGCCGCGCGGGGTGCTTGAGCTAACGGCCAGCTATCAGTCTAGTCCTTCGGCCAATCATCAGGCCAGCCAACTGACGATTACTGCTGTACTGCCAGACGGCGGAGAACTCAGGCTATGGGATGGCGATATGGAGAAGCGATCGCGGCGCGCTGCCCCCGGTGGGCTCGACATCGTGTGGACTCAACCAACAGCCAACAAGACCTATGGCTTAGAAATTTCTTTAGAAGGTGAAGCGCAACCTTTAACCTTTGCCGTTCAAATCGCGGCTGACTGTTCAACAGAGCGAGTCTACGGATAAGCAGGTTTTTAGCGGCTGATTTTTAGCAGCTGACTATCCAAATTTAAACGCCCATCAGGCACTTGATAGGCCAGCACTTTTATGGCGAGCTGGCCTATTTGCTTGATTCGTGTCGCAACGAGCAGGCATTAGTCGCGCACCGCCGCGAATTGATCCAATGTCCCTAAGCAAATAGTAGATAAAGATTGTTCGCTATCACTCGCCTGTCTATCATCCCGATGCTCAAGCAAAGATTAGAGCGTGGGGCTTCCCTCCGACTAGCTAAAGAGGGCGTTCAATTTGGGTCAAGATAATCTTGATTTGAGGCAAATATTGCCTTTACTCTTCCTATGCTTGAACAAGCAGATATTCAAAAAGCATTTAGTTGTACTCTCCAGGGGTAGCTTTTTTTATAACAGTAACCCCACCAACTTTCCTACCTGAAATTCTCAATAATTCATCACCTGAAAACTCAAAACCGAGCTTGAGTGCTATCCGCGCAACATCATCTGCTGTTGATGTTGCGAGCACCTCATTTTTAAGTGCAGGTTCAGACTGCATTTTCTTCAAAAATGCTTCGAGTTGATCTAAAGCCATACTTTAAATTCTTATTCTCGCTAGCTGGTTACGTGTGAAAAGAGGAAGCTATTAACAGCTTCAACAAAACTTTACCATCATATCAAAATATAGGCAATGAGTGGAACTCCCGGAAAACGACCCCAGCAGTTAATTGGTCGGCATCTGGTCAGCATCTATCATGCTTGGGATCAGCATCAATTGTTAAAGCCAATGACAGGGATTAATGACAGAAAATGACAGCCATTGATTGAACGAGCGCTAGGATTAAGGTTAGGCGTCACTACAAATCATGGGCTCCTAGCTCTAAGGCTTTGCCTGAGAAATCATTTCTTTAATCCCTCTAAATTTCTATGGCCTCTTCAACTCTATTGTCTGATGCACCGCTAGCTAGTCTCGATTTGGCCAGTTCGCAGGCTGCTGAGCCGGTTTCGGCAGGTTTTCAGCCAGCGGCATTTGATCAGCATGTGATGGCCACCTATGGTCGCTTTCCGATTGCGTTAGAGCGCGGTGAAGGCTGTCGGGTGTGGGATTCTAATGGCCGTGAGTATTTGGATTTTGTGGCTGGAATTGCCACTTGTGCGCTGGGTCATGCCCATCCGCAGATGGTAGAGGCAGTAACCGCGCAAATTAGGAAGCTGCACCATGTTTCTAATTTGTATTACATTCCTGAGCAGGGGGCGCTAGCTGAGTGGCTGACGGCGAATTCTTGCGCAGATCGAGCGTTTTTCTGCAATTCAGGGGCGGAGGCGAACGAAGGGGCGATCAAGCTCGCGCGTAAGTACGGACATACCGAATTAGGTATAGCAGCGCCGATGATTATCACGGCGCACGACAGCTTTCATGGCCGCACATTGGCGACGCTGACCGCGACGGGGCAGCCGAAGTATCAAAAAAACTTTGATCCGCTGATGCCTGGATTTTACTATGTGCCTTATAACGACATTGAGGCGTTGAAAGCTGCGATCGCTACCTTAGATGCCGATCAGCGCCAAGTTGCGGCGATTATGCTAGAGCCCATGCAGGGAGAGGGTGGCGTTTGCCCTGGCAATCCGGTTTATTTCAAGCAGGTACGGCAGCTCTGTGATCAGACGGGCATTTTGCTGATTCTCGATGAGGTGCAGGTGGGCATG
>QBMP01000350.1 GCA_003242115.1 Phormidesmis priestleyi | reverse complement strand
ACTTTACCCACTTACACAACGCGAAGATAACGTTAGGTAAAGCAGTAATTAACTACCTTGAAATAAAAATCACGTTAGAAATTACATTAAAATCGCAGCTTAGGAATTGCACTAAAGATTAAAGACTTGAACCGAGGAATCGCATTTGGAAAGCGCCTGCGGTCATTTTTCTGATCTCTTCAAGAGGCTGGCAATGCATCAGAGAAATTCTTGTTTTTTTTCAGCGAGGCTTTTAGCAGTTTGTTCGCGGTTTGTTCGCAGACGGATTCTCGATTAGCTCCCGGTTGGCCGCTTTTGGGCTTTGTTTTAATTCCCTATTGCTTTTGACGGCTGTTTTTGCTTCTAGTTAGGTATAAAAAAGTATGTTAGACGACAATCATAAACAAAACTGGCACCGTTAAGAGAAGATATTGAAAGAATTAAATTGCGGTTAGATCGCTACTGAAGTTTGGGGATCAAAAGAATTTGTTTTTTGTCTGGGTTTCTAGCAGGTGATCCCAAGGAGCCGAGCGGTTGGGAGCAGAAAAATTGAATGATCGCGATGAAAAGCTATGCTGCCAAGTAAAGGCGGCTTTGCAGGATCTAAATCAATTGATGGATTATCAGGATCACCTTGAGGCTGGTGCCTGGGATAGCCAAAATCTTCAAAAGATGAGTGCATTGCGATCGCAGACAGCTCAGTTGCAGGCTCGCTTTCAAGGCATTTTGGCAGCGATCGCTGAAGCTGACATCGAACTAGCGGTAGAGCAGCGGCTCAGACCGTTTCAAACCGAGGCGCATCGGCGGCTACGGCTGTTGAGTTTAGAGCTGATGAAACTGCCCACGGCTAAGCAGCCGGAAACATTGGCGCGATCGCACTCAACCATTCAAGATCACCTCACTCAGCTACGTGGCTTTTTGCAGGCAATGGCCGATGAACTCTGCAATCTCTAAGCTCTGTCATCTCTAAACGTAATTTTTGAGCGATCGCTAAAGCAAATGACGGGTCGCGAATCACTAGCCGCTAATGACTTTGGCGGCAGGTAGCGGTATTTGTATAGTAGAGACGAATCCTACTGCGTTGAACCTATGGCCAACTCCCCAAATATTGCCGCTGTCAGCAGCGATGCTGTCTCAGTTGCAGCGCCATTATTTGCCGTTGAAGATTTTCGAGTAGCTTATCCGGGACAGTCGGTGTGGGCCGTTGATCAGGTGTCGTTGGTGCTACAGGCCGGTGAAAAGCTAGGGCTAGTAGGCGAGTCGGGCTGCGGCAAAAGTACGTTAGGTAGAGCGGCGATGCGGCTATTGCCGAGTGCCACTCGCATTGAAGGACAGGCGACATTTGAAGGGCGCTCAATTTTAGAGTTTTCGCCTGACGAATTGCGGCGCTTTCGGGGAGAGGCGGTTTCACTCATCTTTCAAGATCCGATGACCCGCTTAGATCCGTTGATGACGATTGGGGATCACTGCGTGGAGACGCTATTGGCCCACCGCCCTGATCTGAACAAAAAGCAGGCTAAGGCCATAGCGTTAGACACTTTAAAGACCGTCAATATTCCGGCTGAACGCTGGCAGCAGTATCCGCACGAATTTAGCGGCGGAATGCGGCAGCGGGTAGCCATTGCCCTCGCGCTCGTGCTCGATCCCAAATTGATTGTGGCTGATGAACCCACAACTAGCCTCGATGTGACGGTTTCAGCGCAGATTTTGACTCAGCTCAGTGAGCTTTGCGATCAGCGCCATATGGGCCTGATCCTGATTTCTCATGACCTAGCACTGGTGGGAGAATACTGCGATCGCATTGCCGTGATGTACCAGGGCAAAATTGTCGAAATCGGCCCTACCCAAGCCGTTTTTTATAATCCTCAGCATCCTTACACGCAGTCATTGCTGAAGTCAGCCCATCAGTTGCAGGCTGCTGGGGCGCAAAATTCAGCGATCGCCACCCAAAATACAGCCACGCCAATTTTGAGCCTGAAACATATCACCAAGCACTACAGCCTAGAGCAAGGCATCATCGGCAAGCTGCTGCGACAAGACCCGCCCGCTCCAATCAAAGCCGTCGATGACATCTCGCTCGATCTCTACCCAGGCGAAATTTTGGGCCTAGTCGGCGAATCAGGCTGCGGCAAAAGCACCCTTTCACGGACGCTGCTGCGAATTGTAGAGCCGACCTCCGGGCAAATTTTGTTTCAAGGCACTGACTTTACTCAGCTATCGCGATCCGATCTACAAACGCAGCGCCGCGACATTCAAATGATTTTTCAAGATCCGCACGCTTGTCTCAACCCGATGATGACGATTGGCCGTGGCATTGCCGATCCGCTGCTGATCCATAAGCTAGCGAGTCCGGCTGAGGCCGAACAAAAGGTCAAAGCGATGATGACGCGCGTCGAGCTAACGCCAGTAGACGATTATTACAACCGCTATCCCGGCGATATTTCTGGCGGACAGCAGCAGCGAGTAGCAATCGCGCGCGCCCTGATCACAAACCCTAAGCTCGTGATCTGCGACGAGCCCGTCAGTATGCTCGATGCCAGCGTGCAGGCCCAAGTATTAGAGCTAATGCTGGATCTCAAAGATGAGCTATCGCTGACATATTTATTTATTACGCATGATCTTTGGGTGGCAAAATATCTGTGCGATCGCATTGCGGTCATGAACGGCGGTAAGCTTGTCGAAATTGGCTCTACCGAGCAAATATTTACGGCACCTGCTCACCCCTACACTCAATCTCTACTGCAAGCTGCGCCACTTTTGGCCAAAGCTGTTGGCTAAAGCTGATGGTTACACCGAACTTTTAACCTCACTCTTAGAGTATGCCTCCCACTGCAATTCGTGGCCCTTTTCTTCATCTCATAGACGATCCTTTTTACCGCCCTATATCAGATTGCCTGCGCTATTTACCCGATGGCCTCATGGTCGTTGAGAACGGCATTATTGTCGAAATCGGCCCCTATGCTGAGCTAAAAAATCGCTACGCTCAGCTACCGCTCACGCATTATCCGAATAAAATCATTGTTCCCGGCTTTATTGACACCCACGTTCACTTCCCCCAAACCGAAATCATTGCCGCTTATGGCGAACAGCTGCTGACGTGGCTAGATCGCTACATCTTTCCAACTGAGCAAAAGTTCAGCGATAGAGCCTACGCGCTCACCGTTGCCGAGCACTTTTTAGACGAACTTTTGCGCCACGGCACCACGACTGCGCTGGTGTTTACCAGCGTTTATCCGCAATCTACCGATGCGTTCTTTGAGGCGGCGCAAGCCAGAAATCTGCGCATGATTGCGGGCAAGGTACTGATGGATCGCCATGCGCCTGAGGCGTTACTCGATACGCCCGATACGGCCTACAGCGATAGCCGCCAGCTCATCGAAAAATGGCATCAGCAAGACCGACTGCTCTATGCGGTTACGCCTCGCTTTGCCATTACCTCTACGCCTGAGCAGTTGCGCGCCGCCGGACGGCTGCTACAAGACTTTCCAGATGTGTATATGCACACCCACCTATCCGAAAATACGGCTGAGATCGCTTGGACAAATGAGCTATTTCCCGAAGCAGGCAGCTACTTAGGCGTGTACGACCAAGCCGGACTGCTAGGCAAGCGCTCCGTCTTTGCACATGGCGTTCATTTAAGTGAGACTGAGCTTTGTCGGCTCAGTGAATGTGAGTGCGCGATCGCCCATTGCCCTACCTCAAACCTGTTTTTAGGCAGCGGTCTGTTTCCGCTGCACCAAGCTAAAAATCCTGATCGCCCGGTTAAAGTCGCACTCGGTACAGATGTGGGCGCTGGCACGAGCTTTTCACTGCTGCGGACTGGCGGTGAAGCCTACAAAGTTGCGCAGCTTCAGCAGCAGTCTTTAGATCCTTTTCAAGCGCTTTTTCTGGCGACATTAGGCGGGGCTCAAGCGCTGTGCCTAGAAGATAAAATTGGCAGCTTCATTCCTGGCAAAGAGGCCGATTTTATTGTGCTCGACCCGCAGGCGACGCCGACGCTGGCTTTTCGCAATCAGCCCTATTTGTCTGTGCTAAATCCGGCGCTGAATTCGGCGCTGAATTCGGAATTAAGTGAGGCTGATGCTGACGACCGGAGTCATCAGGGGGATATTGCTAATGAAAGGCAGATGGCCGACTTGCGATCGCTCATTTTCTCTCTCTTCATCCTGGGCGATGAGCGCGCCATTCATGCCACCCACATCGCCGGAATGCTAGTCTAAAAAAGCCGACATTTCCTCTGTCCATGAGCCTTCCTTTTGATTCTGCAATTACCCGACTGCAAACTATCCGCCCCGAACTGCTGCGCTTACACAAAGCCCTACTCGATTC
>QBMP01000034.1:11628-22387 GCA_003242115.1 Phormidesmis priestleyi | reverse complement strand
TAATTACGGCCAATGAAGCCAAAGCAAAGCAGTCTAGCCAAAGCTTCATGCGGGAACTGCTAGCTGAAGTCATTCGCTAGCGCTATGCCTGCCTTGCCTTCGTCATCACAAAAGGAATAGCGGGGATTTCTAGCGCTTCGCTGAGGGGCGCAATTCCCTCGGAAGGCTTTGCTATCGCGCTCAGCTTGTGTTGTGGGCGGTCGATTCTGCTGGGCTGAGGTGCGTTGGGTTTAGGGCGATCGGATTGTGGGCTATGGCGCTAGCGTAGCCATACCTAATAGAGCAATGGACTTTAAGGTGAATCGCACTTAGATCCGGCTGATATAGCTGATAATTCATGACCAGTTTTTAATACTTGATCGGATAATAGCAATTAAATTGCTATTAATACAATTAAATTTCTTTAATGCCTAAAATTGAAAGACACTAGCACAGGCGTATATCGTGAAAGGTAGGTTATCAATTATGGGTAAGTGTGTGTACACAGAGGTTCCTCTGAGCTATATCTATGCGACTTCAGCAGTATGGAATGAGCGCTATATGGTTGCAGTGGAAGAAATTGGCTGGAATAAGCGTGCTCTGTTGTCGCAAGTAATTGCCAGCTACTGTTTTGCCCATCGTCAGTACTATCAATCAGCAGCTTTGGCCGATGCGGAGGCACGAGGTTTTAACGAAAAAACCTTTTCGCTATACTTCGATCTCTGCTCTCGCTGGGAAGACCTTCCTGAATACCTCGTTAGCAGGCCAGAGTTTGAACCTTCCCCCTTGTCCAAGGTTATTGACGTTGGAGGCGAAGAAAACCGCCGTAGCTACAATGGTTTGAGAACCAGCGCGTTGAACTCAGCTATCTTGAGGGTGGCAACTTTTGTAGAGCGAGCTAACGCTGGAAAAACTGTAAGTCGTATCCTGCAATGGCACTTTGATCGCTACTGGAGCACGTATCAGTATCAGCTATTGGCAGCAGAGCAACATACCTTTAGCCCCACTACACCTACTGAAGGAGAACAATTATGACTATTGCCACAGAAAAAAAGTTAGACCCGCAGCTCATTATCAATAAGTTATTAACTGAACTTGGCGAACCTTGGTTGCCAGTCCACCAGCAAGCATTAAAAGCCGTAAAGTCTGGTGATGCCGAAGCGCTACGGCTATTGTCTGCGACGAACCTGGATGACAGCTTTTGCCGTGCTTGCGGCTATATGGCCTCTATTCCGAAGCTGCCGCCTACGGTTGCGATCCTGATTGCTGAGAGTGCAAGAGCGATCGCAGATGCGCAGCGAGAACGCGCAATACATAGACTAAACGTCATAACTGCCGAGCTGTTGGAACTTTAGGGAGCCAGGAAGAGATCGCGCAGCCTCCTCAGTGGAGAGTCACTTGTATTGCATAAGTAAGCGCTATTGATCCCGAAACAGGTCATGAGACGCCTTTATTCAACCCTCGAAATCAACGCTGGTCAACTCATTTTATTTGGTCAGCAGATAGTCTAAGCATCATCGGGATGACACCTATCGGACGGGCAACCTGTCAACGGCTAGATCTCAACGACAGTCGCCGCCCTGATAGATTCATCCAAAAATCTCGGCAACAATGGCTTCAGAGTGGGTTGCATCCGACAAACTACGATCCTCGGCAGAGTTGAAATCGTACAGACATCTATTCACGTTATAGGCTTAATTTAATCACTGCTGAGTTACTAAAGTAAGCAAAGGATACAGTTCATTGTGAGCAGCTTCCCTACTTGCTGGATGATTGCTTTATGCGGCAGGTGCTAGATGAGTCGGGCGAACCTCTGAATAAAGTCATTACTGAGCTACTGGATTCATAGTTGAAATGACTGATAAAAATACAACCCAAAGCCTCCACTTGAGTGACTTGTGCCGAGACAAACCCGAACGGCCTGGATGGTCGCTTACTTTCGGCGCAGCTTGTGCCGATGCTGCCGCTGTTTGCCTAGACGATCAAGAACACCGAAAGCAGGTTTCACTGCAAATTGATGGCCAACATACCCTCGAAGTACAGCTTCATTGGAATGCTATTGACGACACTATCCGACGGTTCAACGCTGACCAAGAAGTTGCTACCGAATACGGGGCGTATGGCATTGCCGCTTTAGTGATGCCTTATTTGACTAACCTCACTATTATCGAACGCTCGGTCAAAGGGAAAGGGTTTGGCTTCGATTTTTGGCTGGGCTCCATTGAAGATGTAGGGACTCTGTTTCAACGTAAAGCTCGCCTGGAGGTTTCGGGCATTCGTCAAGGCTCTAGAGCTATGATTCAATCTAGAGTTAATACAAAGCTGAGACAGATTAGTCCTTCAGATGCCATAGCGCCGGGCTATGTTTCGGTGATTGAGTTCAGTACACCCACAGTCCACATTGTTGAAAAATGCAGAACGTAGAAACCCTTCATAGAGAAGCAATGGCGCTAGTAGACCAAGTGGTTTTGGCTCGTCAGCGCGGTGATAATGACATGGTTGCTAAGCTGGCTGTGGCCGCTTTTTTGAAAGAGCGGGAGGCCGCTAATTTAGTCGCTGACCAATTTGACTATGAACCCACGCGCTCTGTTTTGCATCGCAGTGCCGCTACGCTCGCCATTGAATGTGCTGAACTAAGAGAGGCAGAGCGGCTGATCGCAAAAGCACTTACAGGGAATCCTCCCAATGATATCGCCGAGGAGCTGCGCGACCTGCTGATAGAAGAAGTTTATTCTCGGCGTCAGGCAATTGGGCATTGAAGAAGACATAGGCCAAATACTGCTCAAAACAAACTACTTAGACTACTTCACCTAATCACCTTTGACGCCATTCGGGGAGATTCCCTGCACTCTGGGGGCTGGCGAGTAGAGGTGATCTATCTAGCCCTACCTAGCATGAAATGTCTCGGCTGCGCGTCAAAGAGAGCGTAGCTCATGGCGGGCATAACATTCCCCCCACCGATATTGAGCGCCGATTTTCTAGAAGCCTCCAAAACCTCCTAACTGAATTTAGTTTCCTGGCAGACAGAACGCTATGCTTTATGAATACTGGAGAGGTACCTAAACCAATATTTGTACAAGAGGGCACTCAGCGAACAGTCATAAACGCTGAGCTTTTTAATCGAATTAGTCAGTATGTAAGCGAATGAAATCTCTAGGAGAAGAAACACAGGTAGTTTTAGAATCTCTGAAAAGAACGGCGGCTAAAACGCTTGAGCGAAAGCGGCGTCTTGGTCACTACGCAGTGGTATGGCGCGATGGTAAACCTGTTGCTATCGGTGAAGATGCCCCAGACGCTCAGGGCGAGACGCCAAAGGGCGATCGCACGTATTGCTCAGCAGATGCTTAATTGTGAATAAAGCGGCCAAAAGGGAACCCAACGAAAGGGAGTGAGTCTAGCATCAAAGGCGCTGTGCTGCTTGTGAGTGCGACCTTTAGTTTCGGGTATAGCAGTATACTTCTGCAACGCCTTCTGTTTGAGCCGTCATATCATCTCTTCAGGGCTTCAGCGAGGAGAATTGCCCTCAGCCGAATACCCTCATCTGAGGGCAATTCTTCAAAAAGGCTGAAGAATTGCTATAACTCATCGACATTTTCTGATAATAGGGCTATTATTAGCCAGTGCTTCCAAATTCGTGGGGGTTTACGGAACCTTGAAAACATGATTATTTCGTTGACCCTAGGGAATCAGTTGCTATACAAGAGCTTTAGCCTGATTAGAATGCAGCTTATTAAGACTGATTCTCAATTATAGGGCCACTCTACAGACCCCCACGAATTTGGCTTTTGAAAGCCTTTATCCGTTAGGCTTTCAGAGGGGGGGGGGTTCAAATTTCATTACCCCGCAAGGGGACGGAAACTAGTACCTGTACTTTTGTTCCCTCTGGGAGTGTGACTTGTTCAAATTTCATTACCCCGCAAGGGGACGGAAACGTCTATTTAGTTGTGTTTCAGGTTTTGATAAGAGTTGTTCAAATTTCATTACCCCGCAAGGGGACGGAAACCATGCGGGACGATGAACTTTTTGGCCGTCAGCAGTACCGTTCAAATTTCATTACCCCGCAAGGGGACGGAAACACCCTGTGTGGGTTGTCACAATCTGCAATGTCTGTAATGAGTTCAAATTTCATTACCCCGCAAGGGGACGGAAACGTCGCAGAGTTTTGCCTTGCTCGATACAATGTTGAAAGTTCAAATTTCATTACCCCGCAAGGGGACGGAAACATCGAAAATGGCCTCCCTCTCTTTTTGATATCGGTTAAGTTCAAATTTCATTACCCCGCAAGGGGACGGAAACGGAATAAAGCTAACACAAGGAACATGAACGGGAACAGTGTTCAAATTTCATTACCCCGCAAGGGGACGGAAACTAGCACCTATCTACTTGACGCATGCACCATTTATATCGTTCAAATTTCATTACCCCGCAAGGGGACGGAAACGTGCTCGTGTTGTTACGTGCGTAAGCACTCCCCGGTTCAAATTTCATTACCCCGCAAGGGGACGGAAACAAAATCCACGTCAGGTAAAGGAACGTGACTAGCGTCATTGTTCAAATTTCATTACCCCGCAAGGGGACGGAAACGTAAAGCTCCAACTTCCTCAAACACAATGCTTGTGTTCAAATTTCATTACCCCGCAAGGGGACGGAAACCTTTCTTTTTCGGGCCACCGTTATTGGAGGTGGGTTCAAATTTCATTACCCCGCAAGGGGACGGAAACAATCATGTCTAATCTACCAGCTAAACAACAAAAACCGTTCAAATTTCATTACCCCGCAAGGCGACGGAAACGGTCGTATCCGTATCGGGTTTCTCCAGAAATACGTTTTGTTCAAATTTCATTACCCCGCAAGGGGACGGAAACGATTCTCATCCTGTCCCTGAGGGAGGATGAGGGGTTCAAATTTCATTACCCCGCAAGGGGACGGAAACACTTAATAACTTTCTGTCCAGATCAGTAGTTACTCCTGTTCAAATTTCATTACCCCGCAAGGGGACGGAAACGCCCAGATCGAGAGTACACGGATAATGGCTGCATCACGTTCAAATTTCATTACCCCGCAAGGGGACGGAAACAAATACCCCTCAACCTGCTGGACAATGAAGTCCCAAGCTTGTTCAAATTTCATTACCCCGCAAGGGGACGGAAACACGCTCAGTGGAACAAAAAAGCTATTGATTGTCCCGTCGTTCAAATTTCATTACCCCGCAAGGGGACGGAAACATATTTCCCTTAACCAAGAAACAATGTTCTGGGTTAAGCGTTCAAATTTCATTACCCCGCAAGGGGACGGAAACTCCAAGAGAACCATCCAAAAGTTATCGATATCATTGTTCAAATTTCATTACCCCGCAAGGGGACGGAAACGCTTTCCGCGCGTTTGCCCCGTATATCCTGAGTCGCGCAGGGTTAAAATTTCATTACCCCGCAAGGGGACGGAAACTCGATCAACATTCTAAGTTGGTAAAGACTACCAACATGTTCAAATTTCATTACCCCGCAAGGGGACGGAAACCAAGGATGCCCGCTGCCGTCCTCGCATTCTGCGGGTTCAAATTTCATTACCCCGCAAGGGGACGGAAACGTATGAGTCTTTGCAGACTCCACCCGAATTAACAAGTTCAAATTTCATTACCCCGCAAGGGGACGGAAACTCGTAGCACCGATTTGAATCTCTGGACGTACTTGTCCAGGTTCAAATTTCATTACCCCGCAAGGGGACGGAAACTCGTAGTAGGGGCTTTGTTCTACCCTTTTGATGAAAGTTCAAATTTCATTACCCCGCAAGGGGACGGAAACTTAAAGGGACTAACTATGAATTTATGGATCTACGGTTCAAATTTCATTACCCCGCAAGGGGACGGAAACAGATTCTTTCATTTTCAAGACGATCTTGAAGTGCTTGCGTTCAAATTTCATTACCCCGCAAGGGGACGGAAACGTTTGCAGTAGGGGCAACGTGATTGTTGTTGGTCAGGTTGTTCAAATTTCATTACCCCGCAAGGGGACGGAAACAATGTCTCTGGAATAATCACTCACTTGCTTATCGTCTATCTCATCAAGCAGTTCACCGAACATCTCGCTATCACCCGTGGAGATACTTCTGTCATTTTTGACGCATACTGTTTCTACTTCATGTTTTGTAGTGCATCAATTCCGTTTGTGATTCTTGTTTCATCTGTTGACGTAGCTCTACTGGCGCGATAACTTCTCCATTTGGTCGCCACTCTCGCAGGCGCATCACGATGTTAGTATCGCCCAATCGAATCCAAGCTCGATAGTATTCGTCATTAGCCTTCTTCTGAGAAAGCATTTTTAGTATACTCGCTTGAGCATCAGCGTCTTTTATCTCTTGTTTTATGAGTGATGGCAGTGCCCCATAAGCTATAGGCTCAAATGTGGAATGTCGGTCAGTTTGCTGAACATATCGCTGGGCAAAGGTAGGCGAAAAGCGCATAATCAACAGTCGGCGAGGGAGATAGAAATTAAATCCCCAAGCTTCTTCTAAGGCTGCACTGACTGCTTCAGATGTCGGGAAGCTGCGATCGCGATACATGGTCATCAATCGTTTTGGAATTTGCGAGTCTTTCCAGCTCAAGATTTTTAGCTGGGGCGATGTCATGCGATCTAAACGGTAATTATGCCAACCGAAAATGCCTTCAGGGTCATAGCCATAAGCGCTGAGATACTTTGCTCTCCGTGCATAGTGCAGGCATACAGGATAAGTAATAATCGACACGATGCGGCTCGTCTGCGGCTCTATTGGGTGCTCTATTTTTAGAGAATAGTCAAATTGAATGACACCGCTACTTTCGCGCCAAAGCTGCTCTATTTGCTCTTGTAGATTGTCTACTTGTTCTTGCATCGGCGCTGATAAAATATAGTCTAAATGAATAAAGATTCGTTTTTCAGGTTCTGCGATATCTCGCGGTGTCACTTTTTGCGCAGGATGGGCCGCAAGCTGCTCCCAAAGGGATTGGACAATGATCTCTAGGTTAGGCTGAACAAATGAAATAGATTCGAGCGATCGCAACATTTCCCAAGTCTGTGCCACCGATAGATTAGCTAAAGGGGCTAGCTGCGCTTTCGGCATCTGCGGCCAGTCTTGCGAGGCGACAGTGAAAAAGCGTCCTTGCCCTTTATTTACCAGCCAACCCAAATCGGCAAGATAGGCCAGATCGTCTCGCACAGAGCGATGCACGGTCGCAAACGGATATTGCTTCAAAGATTCTTTCAGTAAACCGGGTGATAAGCCTGTGAGTTTTACTACCTGTTGCTGCCAGTCCGCTACGGAAGAGGGCATTGTACTCTCTGCTAGCCAAGTCTCTAAAGAACGCTGACAACAGCAAGCCGTATCGCACGCTGCTGTCAGCACCTCTACCCCTAGGCTTTCACTGAGCTGATGAGTCGGCGCAAATAGGCGATCGCGCACATCTGCATAGCGAAACGGCTGCGGCAGTCGGCTGGCCCAGCTGGCCTCGCCATAGAACCGCTGTAACAAGGCCCATAGCCGTAGCGATCGCCCCAGCCGATCAGCCAAACGTCCCTTGGCCAACCCATATAAAATCTCAGGCGTGGGTGGATAGCTAAACATCACAAAAACTTTATCGAAAGACTACTTTGAAGACCCCTCTTCCAAATACTATGCATAATAGTCAAAGCGTTTACTCAAATCTCACATTATTTGTTACACAGCGCTATGGCATTGCTCACCGGAGAACTTCATCGTGGCCCATGCTTCGATTCAACTGACGCTGACTCACCATAAAACCACTGAAGGACTTGCTTACCAGCAGTTAACGGTTGTTTTGGTAAGTCGCGATCGCATCATCGATCCTCAAGACTTGTCAGGTTTACGCTTACCACCTGGACTAGATCCTCGCAAAGGCATTGTGATTTCTGGGCGGGCTCCCGTATGGCTATATGCCTACCTCGTACATGAGTGCCACCCGGCGCTATGGGTCGCCTGCTTCGATCCGCGATTGGGCGCTGTCATCACCAGCACTCATTCGCATCAGGTGTTTGTGGGTCAGGTTATATCGCTGGAAAACCTCAACTTAGCAGCCCCTTCTATTCAGCCAGCGGCACTAGGGCCTGCGCTATTGATTGTAGGGCCACCCGATAGCGGTAAAAGCGTTCTGTCACATCAGCTTTTTAGCACGTTAGTCAAAGACTATCCGGATGTGTATTTGCAAAGGGCGCATTGGGATGGAGAAGGCAACTGGATTTTGGAGCTGCCCCTAGAAGCGACCGACGATGAGCGAGAGGCTTTTAAGCTAACGAATAAAGGCACGCTAACCGAGCGATTCTTTCCTTATCAAGGGCAGGCAATTGTGAGTCTGCGGCAGCAAAAATCACTGGTAATTGTCGATGCGGGCGGTATGGTTCAGCCTGAAAAGCGATCTATTTTAGAAGCCTGCACTCACTATTTAATCATCAGCTCAAAACCCGAAGAAGTTTTACTATGGCGCGATTTTTGTGAAAAACAAGGAAATTTGCAGCCAGTGGCGGTTATTCACAGTACATTAGAACGGACGTTTGAGATTATGCAGCAAGAGCCTTTTTTAGAAATTCGCTGCGGGCCTTGGGTAAATGGGCAACCAAGCAACATACCGGGTGTATTGCTTAATCGTGTAAAAAGCCAGCTTTCGCTCATCTAAATCGTTGAACTAGATCGATATTATTTTTAATATGAATAATCTTTCACAACCTATTGCGCTTACTTTAATTCAGCAAGCCATATGTCGCTTGAGTGGTTGGGTAAAAGCTGACTTACATCATACGGCTGCCAACGAAGGCGAAGATGATACTGTGCTACAAAGTGCAAAAAAATATCTAAACTGGCCTCCTTTGGAAACGGAGCCTCAGCCGCTACAACAGGTTTTTGATGCTATTCATTTAGGGCTAGAAATTACTGGTAAAAAGGCTGCAAATACAAATAAAGCGATATCGGTAAGTAGCCCTCTTCATTTTTGGCCTGCTCAAGTGATCGCTAACACCGATCCCTCCGTACCTTATCCGCTCCCATCAATAGGTGCAAAGCAAGTAGATACACTGAAAGACGAAATAAAAGGCACGTTGGAAGATTTAAACGACGTAGATTGGCAGAACTTTTCGCTGTTGACGTTAATTTTAGAAAAGTATGGTTCTTACATTAGCTACGGCGAACAAGACGTTGCTTTTTACGATCTTGTAAAAATGACGGCGGCGGTCGCATCTGCACTTGCTAATCAGCCTGATGCCGAAGAGGTATGTTTGATCGCCGGAGATCTTTCGGGCATTCAAGACTTTATTTATACCATTGCATCAGATGGGGCACTGAAATCTTTAAGAGCTAGAAGCTTTTGGCTAGAGCTAGTGACCGAAGAGGTTGTTCAGCAGCTTTTGGCCTGCTTTAATTTGCCTCGTACTAGCGTGATATATGCAGGCGGTGGTAATTTGTATTTATTAGCGCCGCTAACCGAAACAACGATAGATGAAGTAGAGCGTATTCGCAGGCAGTTTAATACTTGGCTATTAAATGAGTTTCAGGGAAAGGTATTTTTGAGCTTAGTAAGCCACCCTGTTCCCACTGATGAAATCAGCACCCAAAAGTTTGCACTGCATTGGGAAGCGGCTATTAAGCAGCTATCTAGGCAAAAAGGCCGCAAGTTTTGCGAGCAGCTTGATGCGCTGCTAACACCGCAAGATGCTCATGAGCCCTGTAAGGTTTGCCATCGAGACGATTCAGAAAACTTAAAGCCGCTTGGCGGTGATGGAGCAGAGGCTTGCCCAAGCTGCAATACCTTGTTTAACTTGGGTGGAAAGCTTTTTAGCGTTGAAGCTATGGTCAGGTCGCACCAGCCTTCTGTTTCTGGAGAATTGACTGCGCCTCTCAAAATACAGTTGGGCAAGCAAACCGTTTACTATCATCTGTTTGATAATGCAAAAACGATTCCGACAGCTCCTCAATCTGTTTATTTGATTAATAATTGGAACGTTGAGCTTTACAAGTTTCGCCATTTTGAAAATCCTACGCTGCTATTGCTTGGAAATTACGGCCAGGAAAGCCAAGAAACCAAAGACACCTTTATGACTGCGGCTGAAATGGCAGACTTATCTGAAGGAATTAAGCGGGTGGGTCACCTACGAATGGATGTAGACCGCTTAGGCCAAATCTTTGCTAATGGCTTGGGCGATCACTATAATCTGCCTAGGCTGTCAGGTCTATCGCGGCAAATGAGCTATTTTTTTAAGGTGTATCTCAACAGCATTGCAAGGCATCGGCAAAGCAATTTGCCTGAAAATGCTAAACAGCTTGCCAAAGGCTGTAGAGATAATCTTCTGTTTATATATGCAGGGGGAGATGACCTGTTTGTTAGTGGCTCTTGGAATCAAACGGTCGAATTTGCTTTCGATGTCTATCAAAGCTTTCGAGCTTACACAGGATGGCATTCGGATATCACTTTGTCGGGAGGAATCAGCCTTAATGGGCCAAAATACCCGCTTTATCAGTCGGCTAGCGATTCTGGTAAGGCTGAAGGTGCAGCGAAAGGAAATGGCAGAGATAGCTTGATGTTGTTCGATCAAGTCTTTAAGTGGCAGGAGTGGTTGGGATGTGTTGAAATGAATGTCTCAGAAATTCCATCCATTACCTCTGATCTTAAAGCGTATATTGGTTATAACGTTCAGTTAGAACGCTATGGTATTTTTCCCTTTGTTTCTACTTTGAACCAGTTGTTTCGAGATTACGTCCCTCGCAGCTTTGTGCAAAATTTACTCATGACTGCCAAGCTCCA
>QBMP01000034.1:0-11618 GCA_003242115.1 Phormidesmis priestleyi | reverse complement strand
AGATTAAGGAGGCTAAGGAAACATCTTCCGATCAAGTTAGGGCAATTCAATATTTTTTACATTTGCCCAAAATTGCTTATACGCTGGCTCGCTTGCCACACAAAATTAGAGATGCACCTGAGTTCAAGTCTGTAAGCTCTTCGCTTAAAAGTCCTTACAATGCGCCTTATTTTCGTGCGATCGCTACCTGGATAGATTTACTCAACCGTTCTGCTAAACAAACAAACGAACAAAATGCCATCACAGTATCAGCCTCCTCAGAAAATAACAACGCCTCAGAAGAATAGCAAACCTCCTAGGGATATTGTTAAGGCAATTATTGAAACTATCCATAGCTTAGAGCCCGGTTTGCAAGCTTATCCTATTCGTGCGCTCGTTGAAGATGCAAGCGAACTTGGCCCGTTCTTACGCAACCAACGTCTAGAAACTAACCAGATCCGTAAGTTTCTAGATGCGATCAATCGGGTTAAAGCAGATTTAGTTCGAGAAGAGCCTGCGAGTGGAGATAGCGAGCAGCATCAGCAACAGATTTTTGCTGATATCGAGTCTGACATTGTATTGCTAAAGCCTAAGCTAGCCTATGCCGCTGCTAGACAGCGAGCCGCTAAACCTTTGAGTGATGTAATGTCTGCTGCAATTGATAAAGTTTACAGCCTTAAAGATTTTGATCGGTTAGTCCAGTTCATTGAATCTATTATTGCCTATCACAAAGCTGAGGGAGGAAGATAGTTATGACCATTGTTACCAGACCCCAAAAACCATTGCTTGGTAAGCTACGGATTACCAGTACGCTAACTGCCGAAACAGGACTACACATTGGCGGTGGTGGAGAGAGCCTAGACATAGGGGGGCTTGATAAACCCGTTATTCGTGATCCGATGACTCAGCAGCCTTATCTACCGGGTTCGTCGCTGAAAGGTAAGTTACGCTCCACCCTAGAGCGATTACTCAATAAGCCGCTTAATCGAGCTGGCGGAAGCGGAACCTATCGCTATGAAAGCGATGACTTAGCAGATGGCTATACCGAAATTAGTGAAGAGCGCTATGTTGCTTTTGAGGGCGCGAGTACCTGTCAGGTCAGTCGTTTGTTTGGCTCTACAGGCGGCAGTAAGTGTTGGATTAAAACGGCTGAAGCTGAGTCAGCAGGTTTAACCGCTAAAAATAGCCCTATAGCAACGATTGAGAATGAGTCTTATACCCGCGTAAAAGGCCGAAATTCTCCAGCTAGGTTAATTGTTCGTGACTGTCACTTATTAGAAGAGTCGGTTAATCGGCTCGGTCGAATTGATACCGGATTGTATATGACCGAGTGGAAGTTTGAAAATGGCATAGACCGCATTACTGCCGCTGCAAATCCTAGGCAGCTTGAGCGAGTTCCTGCTGGGGCGCAGTTTCGGTTCGAGCTGGTTTATACCGTTGAGGATGCTGCGCAGGCGGCTCAAGATCTTCAAAATTTAGCGATCGCGCTCTCTATCCTAGAAGACGACGCCTTAGGCGGACATGGCTCGCGTGGATACGGCAAGGTTGCCTTTGAAAACTTCCAATTTTACTATCGCGGTAAAGAACAATACATGCAGCTTGCAAGCGGCAGCGTGTATTTTCTTCAGCCTATTTTGGAGCTTGACAATACCGCTGATTTGCTCGAAAACTTTGGCCAATTGACGAGCGCTGTTCAGCAGCGTTTGTTGCCTGCAACAGAGGGATAAAAATAGCATGTACAAAATTGTTCGACTTAACTTTGGCCGCAGCCCTACTCACTTTGGCGAAACGGGCATTGGCCTAGAAGAAACTAGCGAACGGGTTCATTCAGATACCTTATTTAGTGCCTGGGTTAGCACTTACGCACGTCTGTTTGGAGGTGAAGATATTGAGACGCTGTTCAAGCAGTTTTTGAACTCAGAAGAACCGCCTTTTCGCCTAAGTTCAACCTTTGTTTATCGTCGCGCTCAGGAGGGCTTTATTGATTATTTGCCCAAGCCTATTCAGATGCCCAAAGGGTATCCGTCAACGCCACAGGAAGGGTTGGCGATCGCCAAAACTTACAAAAAGCTTCACTATCTGCCGCTGAGCATTTGGCAACGCTGGTATCAGGGTACGGGCTTTAATCTTGAAGATAAAAACTCGCTGATCAACTTTTCTGCTAACCCAGATCATGAAACAGGTGAACTCGGTCGATCAGGTGCTTTTGGCTATACCAAAGCCTTTAAGCAGTACGAATTGCCCAAAGTATCAATTGATAGAACAACTAGCGCTACTAACTTTTATCACACAGGTCTTACTCAGTTTGACTGGAAACCTAGTAACGATTCAAACCATACGGATGACATTCAAAACTTAGCAGGACTGTACTTCTTAATTGAGTTTTCTAAGGAGGGCTTAGCTTTAGAACCTAAGCTAAAGGCAGCTTTGACGCTATTAGGCGAAGACGGTATCGGTGGAGAACGCTCTAGCGGAGCCGGACGGTTTCAGCTTCTCTCTTGGCAATCCTTATCGCCACAGTGGAAAAGGGTTGTGGACTTTAATGCCGAACACCACAGCTTAATTAGTCTATATTGGGAGCCACAAGTCTCGCCCCTGTTATTAGGCGAGCAAGCTTGCTATCAGCTACAAGAGCGCGGCGGTTGGATAGCCTCGCCTTTCTCTGGCAGACAGCTACGCCGACAGAAAATACACATGTTTACCGAAGGTTCCGTACTCACATCTGCACCTACTGGACGCCTCGCCAACGTCACGCCTGCCGAATTTAGAACCTCGCAAGAAGGTGTCTATCGTCCGCATCCGATTTATCGAAGTGGCGTAGCGTTAAGCCTCGCAATTAATCAGCCGTAGTTATCATTGAGCGTACCGATGGTTTTAACCGATACCCTAGCCAAACCTAATGTGTGTGAAACCCGGCAGATTCGGCTCACTAGCCGTCTTTTGCATATTGGCTCAGCCGTTTCACAGCTCAGCCCATTTGAATATGTAAAAACGGGGAAGTTTGTTTATTTGCCTCGCCCGGATGCCCTAGCACAAGCGCTCAAGTCTAGAGGTTTCCTAAATGACTATATTCAACGAATAGAGAACCGCTCAGAAATTGTGACCCTGCTACGAGACGCCTTAGGAAACGAATGGTGGCAAGCGGAAGATGTAGAGGGAAATCCTCTATTTCCAAATCATTTGCGAAGTGTTCAGTGGGCTGACGATGTAACTAATCTACGCCCGATGATTCGAGATGGCTTCGGACGCCATTATATTCCAGGATCTTCGATTAAAGGGGCTATCAGGACAGCGATCGCCTACCACCTGCTAAAACATGCCGATCAGTATGACGTACCCAAAGCACAAAGACCTAGCCAGATCGAAGAAAGGCTCCGCAAATCTATGGGAGAACTGAAGCGTAAGGCTAAGTTTGTAGACGATCCGCTGTTTATGGATTCTCTCTTTACTGACTACGACCTGCGCTATCAGAACCGTTCGGTTAAAGCTAGAACTGGCCCTAATACCGATTTGATGCGGGCTGTTCGGGTCAGTGATACACAGCCTTTAGTAGAGCAAAAAATACAGTCTGAAAATAAGCGACCTTTTTTCAGAAATCTACCGATTGTCTCAGAGGTAGTTGTTTCCAGTCGGTCTGCTGACTATCGCGCTAAGTATCGGGCTCCTCTTTATGCAGAAATGGTGCTTAATGTACGGACACAGTTTTCGATTAGCGTAGATCATGAAATGCTGGGCTGGTTTCGACATAAGAACGGTATGAAGCTACCTTTTCAATCAACTGACGATCTGTTGAAGATTTGCGAGGAATTTGCACAAGATCAGTGGGATTTGGAGCATGATTACTGGACTAGCGTTAAAAACAACTTAAATGCAAACGGTAAACGATTGGATTTTACTGATATTCGCAAAATGTACGAGCCCACACATTGTCCTTACAGTTTACGTATTGGCTGGGCTAGCGGTTTGATGGGAACAACCGTTAACTTATTGCTACCTGATGAAACCGTTTCTCAGGTTCGTGATAAGTGCGGCATTCCAGCCCCAGGCTTTGAGGCACCTAAGTCTAGACGCACTGTTATGAATCCGAAAGGGGAGATTAAATTTGTGCCTAGTTGGGTTAAATTCGAGGCAGTGACATAATGCTAATTCGATCAACCTGGACACTGACAGTCGATGCTTTCACTACTTTGCCTAAAACATATCAGCTAGCACTCTCCAAACAGCTTCATGCTCAGGCAGGCTTAGATTTTGGTAATGAATCTATTCCATCGGTGACTTACTCAGGAATTTCAGGTAGAGACAGCTCAGTTGAAGATTTTATCACCTTTAGCCCAGATGAATTCTATACACTTTCTCTTAACGGTCTAAATGAACCTGCCTCAAAAGCAATTGAAGCTTTAGACTTATCAGAGCATCTAGAATTTTTGGGAGCGAGGTTTAAGGTGATTAATCGTGAAGATGAAGCGACCAGCTATGAGGCTCTTTATCACAGATTCGTAGCCGATGAACCCGAGCCCGTCCGGCGGTTGGCATTCTCTTTTTCGACACCGACGGCCTTTTCTCAACACCGCACTTATTTACCGCTCCCGGTGCCAACTCTTATGTTCCATAGCTGGTTAGAACGCTGGAATCATTTTTCGCCTGTTTACTTGGGTGCAGATGAGCTGATTGAATATTTTGGAGGCTCTATAGCATTATCGCGCCATCGTATTCAAACTCGGTCATATTCCTTAGATAGAGGATTTGTTACTGGATTTACCGGGACTGTAAATCTGAAAGTTCTACGTCATAGCGACCCCTTACTCGCAAATGTAGCTGAGCTTTTGGCTAACTACGCTCAGTTTGTGGGAACAGGAATAAAAACGCGATTGGGCATGGGAGAAACGGTTTTGAATACTGAGAGAAACTTGAGCAACCTAAAGCAGGACTTATAAAATGGGCGTTGATCACTCAATGAAATTAGGAAGATCTCCCGTTACAGCTATAGCCCTGCTATCCTCCGCATCTACCCTATGAAAGGCAGTCGTTTTTTAGAGAAAGTAAATGATCCTGGTCAGAACTGGGTGATGTACTTTTTAGTGGGCGTCTTGGGTTTAGGCGTGTTGGGTAATGGGGTTGCTAACCTGTTGCTAGAGGATTTGGCTGGCTGGCTAGCTGAAGCACTTAACTTTCCTAAAGTGCTCATTCAACTGGCGATGTTGATTGCGATCGCGCTTCTCATCTTCTACGGCATCTACCGCACCAGCCGTAACGAGCGCTTACAGGAATTGCTCAGCGCGCGGGTGCAGAGCCAAACTAATGTTGTTCCTTTAATAGGTACCTACTGCGGGCTGATTACCATTGCCAGCAAGCCCACACCTGATAGGAAAACACCAGCAGAAGAGGCCATTCACTTTCACTGGCAGCAGGGGAACGGCAACTTGCGCTACTGCTGGGTGATTTGTACGCAGGATGTATTGGCAGCTAATTTAGAGCGGTTGAGAGCGATCGCCGCGACTTCCGTTCAAAGCCCTACGCCCATCACGCTGTTAGAAAATCCCGATACGCCGCTTCAGCCGCTGCAAGCAGTGGGCCGAATCGTGCAGATCCAAATCATGGTGATCGACTGGCCTTCTGCGCAAGATCCTAATTTTGTGAAGCATCTAGTAGATCGTATATACCTACAGGCGCGATCGCTCTCTATCGCTCCTCAAGCCGTCATTGCTGACTATACAGGCGGGATAAAATCGACATCTGCGGGTGTGATTTTGGCCTGTAGTACGCCGGAGCGATCGCTACAATACACTAGCGCTCGCTATTACGATGATGCGGGTAATCCCCAAGGCGTTGAAGTGATGCAGGTCAAGCTTTCTTATCGGTTGAAGCTAGCACAAGATTGAAGCAGGAGCCATTACGATTAGAATAAGAAAGTACTCATTATAGATGTCGTCAGTCAAAATCCTATGAGCTAGTCCACAGCAACTGATACAAAAATGGGCAAAATTGTCGTCACGCTGAACTTGACTAACGACGTTGACGAAATGCTGGCAGAAAGAGGTTTTATTCCATCCGATGGAATTCGCCGCTGCACTCTCGATAACGTGCTGGTCGATACGGGTGCCACTCGATTGTGTTTACCTGCCGATATCATTGCTAAGCTAGGACTAAAATCCGTAGGAACCATTGAGGCTAAAACCGCAATGGGGACTCAATCTGTCAATGTTTACGATAGGGTAAGACTTAACGTGGAAGGGAAAGAAGGGTCTTACAAATGTGTCGAGCTACCTGTCGGGCAAACGCCATTGTTGGGGCTTATTCCGCTAGAAGATTTGGGCTTAGATCCCGATTTGAAGAAACAAAGGCTGAAGCACTTGCCTACAACCGACAAGGAAACCTACCTAACTATTCTATAGTTCAGGCTGTAGCAGGATGGCTTACAACGGCAAAGGATCAGGTGTGAAAGTGAGCTTTTTGAGATGGGCTAGGGCAAGGCTGCGGATCAGATTGTGCTGTCTCAGCAAAAGCTCGGTGTCTTCGGTCATTTCTTCGACGAGATATCTGTCGCGCAGCACATCCAACGCCATCATTTGTTGATGGTCGTTCTGATCCCAATCTTCTAAATGGCTGAGCCACCAGTCTTCCGGAACCGGGCAACGGTAAACAGCAGTTTCGCACAGCAGAATGTAAGCATAGCGGGCGTCTTGCTGTAGGCGGTCGAAAGTTTGTTCTAGCCGCTGCTGTACATTGCGTCGTAGGGCGCGAGTGAAGCGATCAAGCTGCCATTTGTCATCTGCGCCTGTGGTATTGCCCGCAGCGGCTTCGGCGATAGATTTTTCCACCGCCTCAATTTCTGAGCCATAGCGTTTCCAATAGGCATCGACATTGCCGAAGAAGGGGCGATCGCCAATCTCGCCCAAAATAGTGCGCAAGGCCAGCGGATGCCCTTCATAAGCTCTACCGATTCGGGTAAGGTCAGCGCTAAGCGTAAAGCCTGTTTTCTCAAAGAGCGCCTGTTGCTCTGGTTCACTTAAACCGCTAATCGGCTGACGATGCCAAGTGCTGAGATATCTGGAGCCAGCTTCTACAATTTGAGCCGGTAGCTCTTGAGAGGTGAGAATGAACCGGCTTTGAAAGGTATTGCTGGCAAGAATGGCTTGAAAGAACGTGACGTAACTGTCATCGACGAATTCGCTCCAGCCTTTGACTTCATCCCCTTTCAAAATATGTTCCAGCGAATCTATCAGAATGAGCGTGGGCGTTGTTTGCAGATGGGCAACTAGGCGGCGGGTAAGCGGTGCGCTTTGGCTGCGCTCTTCGGGCAGTACGGGTTGATTGCAGCTTTCTAGCAATCGGGCGGCAAAACTTACAAAGTCTGTGGACTGTTCTTGATTATCGAAGTTTTCTCGCAGCAGACGGTAGCGAGTGGCTTTGGTTTGCAACTCTATGGCTAGGCGCTCTGATAGGGCCGTTTTGCCGATGCCTGCAAGGCCAGTGAGCAGCATCAGACGACAGCTTTCACTGAGTTTGTCGGTGAGGGCTTGCGTGAGTAGTTCGCGCCCGACCCAAAAAGGATCGTAGGCAAAAAACTGGGTGCCAGTAGGTGTGGTGCTGGGGTCTAAATTTGTGCGGCTATTAAGGGTTCTAGGTTCAACCGCTAATGGCCGCATCACTCGCTTGGGTTCGAGTGCAAGCGCCTCACAGATTTGCTCGAAACTGGCAATTGAGACGCGAATGCCCCGACAGAACCGGCTGACGGTAGAGAGCGCGATCATCAGGTTGGCGGCGAGGTCTCCTTGGGTTAAAAAGCCGTTGCGTTCTAGGGCAGTTGCAACGGTGTCTTTGTGATCAGGATGTACACAAACAGAGCGAGCCATAAGCAGTCGAGGCCAGTTATCTGCCTCATTTTAGCAACTGAACGAACTGGCGCATGAAGTGACCTATGAACTCACCCATAAACTGACGGAACTGACGTATGAGCTGACGTTGGCCGTTGTCAGTATGGATTTGTCAACCAAGCGAGGCTATTCAATGCAGGTTTATGCAGAACATCTTCACGCGGCATGGGGAATGGTGCAAAGGGGAAGTCCGGCGGCGGGAGTAGATGGCATTACGACGGATCTGTTTGCTGGCGTGGCGCAAGAGCAGTTGGGGCAAATGCACCGGCAGCTACGGCAGGAGATCTATGGGGCGAGTCCGGCGAAGGGATTCTTTGTGCCTAAAAAGAGCGGCGGGCAAAGGTTGATTGGGCTTTCTACGGTACGCGATCGCATTTTGCAACGCTACCTGCTTCAGGCTATCTATCCTCGACTGGAGGCGACGTTTACCGATAGCGCCTTTGCCTATCGGCCTGGACTCTCTATTTATAGCGCGGTGGATCAGGTGATGATCCGGTATGGCGAACAGCCGAGCTGGGTGATTAAAGGCGACATACAGCAGTTTTTTGACAATCTCTCTTGGGGTGTGCTGCTGGGCCAATTGGAGCGGCTAAAGATTCCGCTGGCAAAAGTCAGGCTGATTGAGCAGCAGCTAAAGACAGGCATGGTGCTGCAAGGGCAGTTTTATCGGCCTAACAAAGGTGTATTACAGGGCGGCATTCTCTCCGGGGCGCTAGCAAATTTGTATTTAAGTGAGTTTGACCGGCTTTGTTTGAAAGCGCAGATTCCGCTGGTGCGCTACGGCGATGACTTTGTGGTGGTGTTTCAGAGCTATTTACAGGCGAATCGTTCGCTGGTGATGATGCATGACTGGCTAGAAGACATTTACCTAACGCTGAACCCGCAGAAAACGCGGATTGTTGCCCCCGATGAAGGCTTTACCTTTTTGGGTCACCAGTTTCAGGCTCAGCAGGTAATTGCGCCAGTGAGGACGTGGTTTCACACAAAAAAGGAGAAGAAAGCTGCAAGACCCGTATATGGGCCGCCGAAGGCTTGCAGCATTATCCGACTACCAAAGATCAAAACCAAAAAATCAACCGATGAATATTGGAGAGATGGGATGACGACATTATATGTGACTGAGCAGGGTGCGTATTTACGGGTGCGCCACCAGCAGTTCCAGGTGTTTCACGAGCAGCAGATGCGCATTAGTGTACCGGCAAACAATATTACTTTTGTGGTGTTGTTTGGAGCTTGTACAGTATCACATGGGGCGGTGCGGCTAGCGCTGCAACGACGGATTCCGCTGCTGTATCTATCAAATAAGGGGCGTTATTTTGGGCGACTAGAAACGACCGGGCAGGCGAGGATTGACTACTTAGTGGCGCAAGTAGCGAAGTCGCAGGATGAAGCATTTATTCGGCAGCAGGCGATGAATGTGATTGTCGGCAAGCTGCATAACTCTCGCAAGCTGTTGATGCGGTTGCGACAGCGGCGAGCCAGTGATTTGGCGACTAAGGCGATTAGAGAGATTGCTGTGCTGATGAAAAAGGTGCAAGCTGCCGAAACCGTAGAGTCGATGCTGGGCTACGAGGGCCAGGGAGCCAGCCTATACTTTCGAGCCTATGGCTCGCTGTTGAAGGGGCCGTTTTCCTTTGACAAGCGCACTCGCCGTCCGCCTACTGACCCGGTTAATAGCCTGCTGAGCCTGGGGTACACACTGCTTTCGCAAAATGTTCATGCGATGACCGAGGCAGCAGGACTGCACACGCACTTTGGCAACCTGCATGTGCCCCAACCGAATCGACCTTCGCTGATATGTGACTTAGTAGAAGAGTTTCGAGCGATGGCAGTGGATTCGCTGGTGGCGTATTTGATTAACTCCAACATTTACACACCAGAAGACTTTACGCCACCAGACGGGCGCGGCGGCGTGTACCTGCATCCCGATGGACTAAAGCGCTTTCTGAAGCATTGGGAAGAGAAGCTGCAATCGGAAACGGTGCATCCGCATACAGGGTACAAAGTGAGCCTCAGGCGATGCTTTGAGCTTCAAGTTTGGGAATATGCGGCCTGTATTACCGGAGAACGGGAAGGAGGGTATAGGCCGATGGTGTGGAAAAAATAATGTTTTACCTAGTTTGCTATGACGTTGTTTTGGATCGCCGCCGTAACAAAGTGGCCCATATCTTAGAGGGCTACGGGTTGCGGGTGCAGAAGTCGGTGTTTGAGTGTGTCCTGACGCCAGATCAGCGGCAGATGTTGAATAAGAAATTGGCGAATTTTATTGATGAGGGAGAGGATCAGGTTCGGTTTTATCCGATGTCACCGCGTTACCGGAAGAAGGTGACGGTGATGGGGATGCAGCCAGAACGTGAGGTAGATGATGTGGCTTTTATTGTTTGAGACAGAGCAGAAGTATAACAGTTTTTAAGGAGAACAAGATCATGAAACAGAGATTGATGACGGCTTACGCGATGACTTATCAGCCGGAGGGTTACAAGGAGCTGATTGCGTATCAGCTAGCGTTTAATGAGGCGATGCGGCTGCATTGGCTGCTGCCGCCGATGCTAGCAGAGGAAGAAGATTTGCTGGTGGCGAAGCTGATAGAGGGCTCTCGGTTGGTGTGCGCTTATTTGGCGGAGGCTTGGGAGTATCGGCGGTGTCGTGATGCGTTTGTAGCGAAGCTAAGTGAGGCCAGCGCTAAAGCGGCAACGGTGCAAACCTGGATTGCGTTTGCGGTGGAGTGCGGGTATCTGAAGGCTGAAGACGCTCAGGTGCATCGCGATCTGTATAGCGACGTTTTGATAGAGATTGGCCGCTTGATTAATACGGCGACTGTTGTTGTGAATTTAGTGGGGTAGGGCGATGAGAAACTTACGGCAATTGTGCCCGGAGTGGCTCAGGCTACAGCTTGGGTGGATTCGGCAGGGGCTGAGATTTTCTGGTGGGCAACTGCGACAGGAGAATGAGCGATTGATGCAGCGGTTGGCGAGGTTGCGAGCTGATTATAACCAGTTGAAGCAGGAGGCTGATGAGCTGCTGCGCTATACGGATAGGGAGCTGGGCGAGCTAAAGCAAACCAATGCTGGATTGGCGCGAGAGTTTGATGAGTTGCAGCTGCGGGTGTGGGAGCTGGAGCAGCAGGTAGATGAGTTACTGCTGTATATTGCCGATATGGCTGAGGGGAGTCAGCAGGAGAGCGATACGGTAAATGCGGGACTGGATTTGACGCCTAATCTGCCTGATCTCGCTGAGGTGAACTTAGGTATCATCGGCGGACATGAGGCGACTCGTCGCGAGGTGATCAATAAGCTGACGATGCGGTACGGACTGCGGCGATGGGTGGAGGTACCGCCGACTTGGGAAAGCAGCCTAACGAAGGCGGTGCTCAAGGCAAAGCTGGAGCGGTGCGATTTGATTGTGATTATTACGGGGTATATGAATCATTCGTTGACTCATGCAGTGTTTGGGCTGAAGGCTTCGGGGGCGTTAGCGGGCGAAGTGGTGATGCTGAATTTGAGGGGGAAGAGCGGCGTTGTGCGGGAGGTGTTGCGGCATGTCGCTTTGCTGGAGCTGGGATAGCGGCACTGCTTAAAGCCTGAAAATGACCGCTGGAGGTGAGTTGCCCTCAGCCGAATACCCTCGGCTGAGGGCATTTTTGCCAAAAAAGGTGAAGAAATACTGCAACTCATCGACATTTGCTGATAATGGGGCTATTATTAGCCAAAGCTTCCAAATTCGTGGGGGTTTACGGAACCTTGAAAACATGATTATTTCGTTGAC
>QBMP01000349.1 GCA_003242115.1 Phormidesmis priestleyi | reverse complement strand
TCCTAGCCCCAGCACCGCACTGCCATCGCTGACAATCGCCACCGTATTGCCCTTAATCGTCAGGTCGTATACCCGCTCAGGGTTGTTGAAAATTTCCATACACACGCGCCCCACCCCAGGCGTGTAGGCCATCGCCAAATCATCCTGCTCTCGCAGCGGAATCTTGGCCTCTACCCGCAGCTTGCCGCCCCGATGCAGCGCAAACGTGCGGTCATACACCGCCTGCACCTCTATATTTTGCAAAGCGCGCACCGCCGCCTCTATAGTATTAGCGGCCTCTGTACTCGCCGCATCGACCGAAATCTCACGGATAATATGCTCACGGCTTTTTTCGATTACGTCGATATTGCCTAAGTTACCGCCCGCTTGGGCTATTGCCTCAATCACCGCTGCCAGTCGGCTCACCCGATTGGGCAGCTTAATACGGAGCGTTAAACTGTAGCTAGGATTCGGTGTCAAACTGACCATAATGGATTAAACGATGAGTAAGGAACGATGAATGATGAGTAAAAGGGTATCGCTTTTTCATACAATCCGAACAGAAACCCCGCATCTAGCCTGATCTCCCCTTTATCCCTCATCATTCATCGTTCCGCCTTTCCCTATGCCTACTCTCTACGCCGAAATTGATATCAATGCCCCGCAAAGCGTCGTCTGGGATGCGCTGATTCGTAAAGATCAGTGGCGGTATTGGAATACGTTTTTGTACGACTGCGATCCGGGGCTACCGCTCGCGCGCGGCAATGAAATTTTCCTTTCTATGCAGCGATTAGAAGGCGATGAAGAAACCGAGTTTCAGCCGGTAATAACGATGCTGCGATCGCCCTATATGATGCGGTGGGTTTCGACAATTCCGGGGTTGCGCAGTGAGCATGTGTTTGAGCTGCGTGAAAATGTGCCAGGGCGCACGCATTATCTGCATCGAGAGCACTTTTCGGGCATTCTTTCTAAGGTCTTTTTACCCTTTATCCGGCACGATGAGCGTCAGGGCTTACGGCGCATGGCCCAGCAGCTCAAAATGCACGTAGAAAATACGGTTTTGGGCAATCCCGCTGAGCGCTCAAGCGGCTACAGCCACGACAGCAATCGTCCGTATCCTGAGCGCGGCTATGATGACCGGGGTTATCGCGATCGCAGCTATGACCCCAACTACGATCCAAACTACGGCTCAAATTACGGGCAAAATTACGACCGCCCACCCTCCGGCTACGACGACTATCCCCGTGATTATGGCCGTGATTACGATGGGCGCACTGATCGTTCGGGCCGCGCCGATGGCCCTCGCCGCCGTCGCTGAGGTCGCTTAAGATTTAGCCCCGTTCAGTAACGATCTTAATTTTGCACGGGGCTAAAAGAAAGTTGATAGCGGTACAGCGCCACTGGCTGATCTTTTGCCTTAAAGTAATTAGGATCTTGCGGCGATAGATAAATCGCGGTCATTTGATCCGCCCCAAACGGAAAATTTGGATCTGAACGGCGACGGTAAACGGTTGTATTTTCCACTTCATTGAGGTATACCGTCGGCTCATTATCGGCATTCTTAGGATTGCGAAAAAACTGTTGAAAAACTTCTGTTGTTGAAAACGTTCCCGCATTTGGCGTCTCGACCAAACGACCCGTCACCGTAGAAATGAGCTGCTGATTGTTCTTTAAAAAAGTAATCTGCCGATTAGGATTATCTGGATCGGCTTTCACAGCTTTCACGCCATCCTCTCCCAAATAAGCTTTGGCCAAATTCAGCCCATTAAAAGCTCTATCCGAGACAATTTGCACCTCATCATCTTTTCCAGGCAGCACCCGATCAAGAAAGCTCCCTTTAGAAACCGTCACTGGTACGAATCGAATAATCGCCGAAATGGGCCGATCTAAAAACTGCCGATTGCCGTCAAATCCAGGCGTTTTAATCGCCGGAGCGAGTGGGGCCACCATGTCTATTAGCGTCGAGGTCATTCGCCAAGTGCCCGCCATCCACTGCGGATAGGCCAAGTCGCCTTCAGAAACCTGCACGGGCGGCTTGCCCTGCCAGTACGGAAACGCCTGCTGGCGATCGCTTAAGCTTTCAGCGACAGCTTGAGCGCTACACATCAGCCACACAAACACCAACAGCGTCAGCCACAGCGCATTGCGCCGCAGTCGTTTTAGCAACAGGCTTTGGCCACTTACTTTTTCTTTAATCTGCTCGTCAGATTTCATAGCTCACCCAGATCTAGCGACTGCTTCAATTAAGTGTGAGCTTAGCTTAACCTTTGCCAGAATTTATCGAAGCAACCAGTTTTTATCTGTGCATTTACTCAGCAACTGCCCTCGCCGTCACCCACGGCATTGAATACTTGCTAACCAGGAACTGTAAACACATCGCCAATGCTAATATGCGTGGACAAGTTGAACGACTCTGCCGTACGCAGGGCTATAAACCAACCACTATTTGTACACCCGACCAGCTCTGGAACGATGTTGAGGAGTGCCCCTATCATGGACGAAGCTCGTCAGATTTGGGAACGATATCTAACGTCGTTCGATTACGACTTGCAAGCATTATTTGAGGATTTGAAGCGTCAGGAAACACAGAGTGATACTACATTTGCCTCATACCCTGCTCGAAGCGTCTTCCCTACAAAGCTCATTTGACAGGTACGGGATTCGCCTGCTTGATTTATTCATCTGAGGCTTCAACAGTAATCAATCACCTACTAACGATAGAAGTGTGGACATACTTTATTATTGTCTTCACTTGTTCAGCCGTTCCGAAAACCCTCGTTTTCGAGGCAATCAAAACCACAATCACAAGCTTACTGAGGCATAGGTGCCTCACAAATAATTTCATATCATATGTATCATAAATAAGCAGTTTGAGTGGTTTATAGGGATAGGCGAGTTAGCTAGGCAAGACCTCTCACGTATCGACGGGCTTCATACAGATAAGCTACCGATCGTCTTACACACATTGACCTTTATGGTCTTTACCTAATGATTTACGAGTCGCGATTTTGGAAAGACGATCTGCTGAAGCAAGCGAAGAATCTTCGGACTAAAAGCATACAAAAGAGATGGATGGAGAGTACATATTTTCGCCTTGAGCAAGCCATCATGATTGGATTCTATTTAGTCAGGAAGCTTGTTGAGGCGAAGAAACTATCCGATATAATGGCAGAGCAACAAGTGAACCTGTCTATGTATAAGCACAAAGACGAGTGGAACCCTACTACCCGAATGAATAAGAGGAAAATAGATAAACTTTATAACCTAGATGAAGAGGAGGTTGTTTCTAGGAACTTAAGATTTCTCTGTAATAAGTTTATTCACAGTTATGTGTTTGAGGAATGTTTTGACGATGAGTCAGGCTTACTGCTAGGTATATTCTTCAGCTCCGACAAGGATAGGAACAAGGCTCTCTACTACATAGAGATTCAGAAGATAATAGAAATTTTTGAGAAGGTTGGTAGTGACTACCCCACAGAAGTACATTTCACAGTTAACTTTAAAACTATGGACTATGACGTTACAGCTAAGACCGACGAAGACGTTTGGGCAAAGATAAAAGAAGAGCTTCAGTGAAGAAGAAATGACTATTAGGGTCTACAAAAGCCTTAGCCCTTTTGAGAAAACTATTCTGAGACATCTATTGATGCACAGTTTTACTACGTCTCATAATCCACAGGTTTTGAAACGATTGGGAAGAGTAAGGTCTTAAATCGCGATCGCTAATTTCTATAGCAAAGCAAAAAGCGACACCTGCTTTAAAGCAACTTCAGACTTCGGGGAAGAAAACGGCGCGATCAAATCTCTCTCACTTAACTACCTAACCACTCAGCAACGCTTCGATAAACTCGTAGCTAGAAAAGGGGCGCAAGTCTTCAATGCCTTCACCAGCCCCGATGAAGCGAATCGGTAAGCCTAACTGCTGAACCACCGCTAAGGCCACGCCGCCTCTGGCTGTACCATCGAGCTTGGTGAGCACAACCCCGCTAAGCTGCGCGGCTTCAGCAAAAACCTGGGCCTGACGTAAGCCGTTTTGGCCTAGCGTGGCATCGAGCACTAGCAGTGATTCGACGTGGGCATCGGGGGCTTTTTTGTCAATGATTCTGCGGACTTTGGCTAGTTCGTCCATGAGGTTCTTTTTGTTTTGCAGGCGACCAGCGGTGTCAATCAGCAACAGCTCAATATCGCGCGAGGTCGCGGCGCTAATGGCATCAAAAACAACTGCTGCCGGATCGGTGTTTTGGCCAGGATTCGCAATCACTTCTACGCCGCTTCTAGCTCCCCAGACTTTGACCTGCTCAACAGCGGCAGCGCGGAAGGTGTCAGCAGCAC
>QBMP01000348.1:416-4314 GCA_003242115.1 Phormidesmis priestleyi | reverse complement strand
ACTTTAATGCCAGTGGGTACTGCAATCACCATTGTGGTGATCATAAAGAACATCCGCAGCCAGGGCGGGGTGCCGCTGGTAAACATGTGGTGCGCCCAGACAATCAGGCCCAGAAAGCTAATCACGATGGAGGAGTAAGCAATCGCCCGATAGCCAAAAATCGGTTTGCGCGCATGGACTGAGATCACTTCGCTAATTGCGCCGAACAGCGGCAGCACAAATATGTACACCGCCGGGTGCGAGTAGAACCAGAACATATGCTGATAAACTATCGGATTACCGCCGCCAGTCGGGTTAAAGAAGGCGGTGCCAGCCAACAGGTCAAAAGCTAGCAAAATCAGCGCCCCTGCCAGCACTGGCGTACTGATCAAAATCAGCAGCGACGTGGCAATCATCGCCCAGCAAAACAGCGGCATGTCCGTTAAAGACATACTCGGCACGCGCATTTTTAGAATGGTGACCAAAAAGTTGAGTCCGCCTAAAATTGAAGCCGTACCGCCAATTAAGAGGCTCATAATCCAAATGCCTTCACCCAGCGCTCCCGTAGTCAAACTCAAGGGCGGATAGGAAGTCCAGCCTGCTTGCGGTGGCTCATAGAAAAAACTGCTAATCAGCAGCAGGCCAGAGGGCGGGATCATCCAAAAGGCGATCGCGTTTAGCCGAGGAAAGGCCATATCGCGTGCGCCAATCATCAGCGGGATTAGGTAGTTGGCCAGCCCTGCACCAGCGGGCACGATCCACAAAAACAGCATCACCGTGCCGTGCAGAGTCAATAGGCCGTTGTACACATCGGGTGTGACGATATCGGGTGCGGGCGTAGCTAGCTCAGTGCGCATTACCGTCGCTAGGCTGCCACCGACCAAGTAAAAGAAGAAAGCGGTTACTAGATACTGGATGCCAATCACTTTGTGATCGGTGCAAAACGTAAAGTAGTCAGTCCATTTGCGCTCGTTGCCTAAGAGCATCGGCACATCTGCGGGGGAGGTTGTTTTGGCTTCTGAAGTGGCTGTCATAAACGCTTAGGGTTCTATGGCTAGTTTGAAGGATGTGCGTGAGCGTGCAGCATGGCTAGGCTTTCGGGTGCAACCGCTAGCTGCATCGGCTCAACAAAGGTATTGAGATATTCGGTTTCGGTGCGATCTGCGGGGGGCTTGGGAAGATTGGCGATGGTGCGATCGCCTGCTGCCATTGCCGTTAATCGACTGTCTACCCAAGTGGCATAGTCTTCAGCCGAATCGACAATTATCTGGGTGCGCATACCGCCATGGTAAGGCCCGCACAGCTCAGCGCAAACTACCGGATAAGTGCCTGGACGAATCGCGGTGAATACCAGCTTGGTATCCTGTCCGGGGATCATGTCTTGCTTAATCCGAAACTCCGGTAGCCAAAAGGCGTGGAGAACATCTTGAGCGTTGAGGTTAAGCTCTACTGGTCGATCAACAGGTACGTGCAGTTCACCGTCTACAATTCCGTTGGGATAGTTAAAGATAAAGGCATACTGCAAACCTTTGACATCAATTGACAGTACGGAGCTTTCATCTTGCCCCGGCATGAGGCCCATCCCAGCTTTAGCTTCAGCTAGCAAAGGGGCTGCGCCGCCTTTTAACTGGTAAGCAACCTGCATGGCCGGAGCGTTTGTCGGGGCCATGCTGTGATTCATCAAGTCGAGGCCACCCATGCGGGTATAGATATCAAAGCTATAGATTGAGATGCCGAGCACGATTACCGCCGGAATCGCCGTCCAAACAATTTCCAGCGGGATATTGCCCTCTAAATGCTCGCCGTCACCCTCATCACCCGGTCGGCGACGAAAGCGTACAGCCGCGACCACTAGCGCGCCTTCTACCAACAAAAACAGGCCAAAACCAATCGTCATCATCACGTTGAACAGCCCATCTACTAGCTCAGCTTCGCTAGAGGCGGCTACCGGCATCAGACCATGATTTTGGCCGTACCAAAGGCTGGCAAGGGTAACAAAAATACCCACTAAAAGAGTCACAATAGAGCTTGGAATGTTCACAGTGCTAGTTACAGATCTCTACCGATCTGTTGCTTTAGGTTACTTTTCTACGCTTAGATTTTGCGGCTTAGATTTTGCTTTTGATTTCGAAGTATTTTGCTGGATGTTTTGATGGTTTTTGAGAGATGTCAACTAGCGGTTTCTTTATAAGTCTTTAACTAAGACTGCTGGTAAAACCAATGGCATTACCTGAAAATTTTCTATACGGGCCGGTATAAAAATGAGCCAGACATAGCTCGACTCATTGCCTATACAAGGTAGCGCTCTTTTGGAAGATGTGAGCGCTTTTTTGAAAGATGCCTAAGGCTTTAATCTTTTCTATAGAATCCTCTCAATAGCTAGCCTGCATCCAGCGCTACTCTGAGCAAGCTGAGAAAGAGTTTATAAAAGATTTTGGGCCTATTCAACGCCCACTTAACGTCAAACCAGTGCCCAATGAACGCCGAATGAAAGCCCAAAATTTAGCCTTATGTCCCGTTTTAAGGCCCTATTAAGACCCTATATTGTTAAGCTGTTAAGCAAAGTTAAACTAATCAAGGTTAAACGCAGCGAACCTATCTGGAAGTCTGGAAGGAAATCTCCATAACCAGAGAATGTCTTTTTATTTGCGTTATATTCTCATCGAAA
Source organism: Phormidesmis priestleyi (assembly GCA_003242115.1). GTDB lineage: Bacteria > Cyanobacteriota > Cyanobacteriia > Phormidesmidales > Phormidesmidaceae > Phormidesmis > Phormidesmis priestleyi_A. The sequence goes on along the minus strand of QBMP01000348.1, from coordinate 1,667 downwards.
GAAGATTCTTTGGGAAGGCAATAAATAAGGAATCTTTTGACAATGTTAAGGCTGGCAATGTTAGGGCGGTTTGTCGTCAGAATCAACCCATCCTGAACGCTCCTGAACGCTTTAGTTCTCTGCATCCTGTACCTGTTGTTCTGCTCCTTATGGTTAATTCCAGCTTAAACTCGGGCTTTTCGAGCGGTCAGATGACTGACTCAGTTACTGTCCAGACAGCCGCTCAACTATCAGCCCAAACAGCGGCCCAAACAGCGGCTCAAACGCTGGTGAGACGCTGGGTGTGGAAAATGGCTGTGGCTACGCTGTTACTGATGGCGGTCGGCAGTGCTACGCGGGTGATGAATGCGGGCCTTGCCTGCCCTGACTGGCCTTTGTGCTACGAGCAGCTAGTGCCGACGGCGCAGATGAATTTGCAGGTATTTTTAGAGTGGTTTCATCGCTTGGATGCGTTTTTGATTGGGCTGATGGCACTAGCGTTCGTGGCCATTACTGCTTGGTACCGGCGATCGCTTCCGACTTGGCTGCCTTGGGCCTCACTGGGCGCACTGTTTTTAATTCTGGTGCAGGGCTTATTAGGCGGGCTCACCGTCATGCAGCTCCTACGATTTGACATCGTGACCGCTCATTTGGGTACGGCCCTGCTCTTTTTCTGTGCGCTGCTGGTGATTGGCACATCGCTGATGCCCTATCAGCCCACTGGTAACGTTGGCAAACTGCCCTGGCTTGGCTTGGTGGCAGCCGTTGCGGTTTACTGCCAAAGCATTCTAGGCGGGCTGGTTGGTTCGCGCTGGGCGGCGCATCAGTGCTTTGGCTTTAATGACCTGTGCAGCGTCATGAATACGCACATTGCTGGGGTTGTGCCGCCGACTTTGGCAGTGATTGTTTTGGTGGTTAGCGTTTGGCGTACGCCTGCTTTGAGCCGGTGGCTGCGGAATTTAGCATATGCGGCAGGGCTGCTGCTGGTGTTGCAGATTGCCTTGGGAATCGCCACCTTTAAGCTGCGGCTTCAGGTAGAGCCGCTGACGGTGTTGCACCAAGTGATTGGAGCGACGCTACTCGGGACTTTGGTAGGCTTTACGGTGTTGGCTTGGCGCGATCGCTTATTTTTAACCCCAACCTCAAACCCAATTCCTAGATCTGCTATCTATTGACTCTATCCAACTGAAGCCCGCTGATTAAACTGGCCCCGATTTAACCTTAAGAGGACTTATACCGAGATTATGCAAACTTCTTCCCTTGGGAGCGCCC
>QBMP01000348.1:0-254 GCA_003242115.1 Phormidesmis priestleyi | reverse complement strand
CGCATCATTCCGCTGTTGCTTATAGAAACAGCGGCAGGGATGTGGGTTGCGGGTCAGGGCCGAGTCAGCCCAACGCTGCTGCTGGTGACGCTACTAAGTGGAGCCTTGGCCGCTGCCTCAGCGCAAGCGATTAACTGCATTTATGATCGCGATATCGACTATGACATGGAGCGCACCCGCCATCGACCGATTCCGTCGGGGCGAATACAGCCCAAAGATGCGCTAGTGTTTGCGGTGGTGATGGCGGTGATGGC
>QBMP01000347.1:4055-4328 GCA_003242115.1 Phormidesmis priestleyi | reverse complement strand
GCAATTCAGGTTCAGGACTTTGATCTCGCTGCCGACTTGCGCAAAACCGAATCTTCACTCACCCAGCAAATTCAAGCAACCTTGGCCGACGATGTGGTGATTACTGGCATCCCCGAAGTCAGCGACGAAGACATTGCTGATATTGTCTCTGCTTGGACGGGCGTTCCGGTCAACGCTATTACCGAAACTGAATCGGTGATGATGATGCACCTCGAAGACACGCTGCACGAGCGCGTCGTCGGTCAAAACGAAGCCGTAGTGGCGGTGGCTAAA
>QBMP01000347.1:0-3901 GCA_003242115.1 Phormidesmis priestleyi | reverse complement strand
CGTGGGATGGATCGCCCCATCGCCAGCTTGGTGTTTTCTGGCCCTACCGGCGTTGGTAAAACCGAGCTAGCCAAGGCGTTGGCTCAATCCGTCTTCGGCTCGGAAGAAGCGATGATTCGGCTAGATATGTCCGAATTTATGGAGTCTCACACCGTTTCTAAGCTGATTGGTTCGCCACCGGGCTTTGTCGGCTACGACGAAGGCGGTCAGCTGACTGAAGCGGTACGCCGTAAGCCTTACAGCGTCATTTTGATGGATGAAATCGAAAAGGCTCACCCCGATGTTTTCAACATTTTGCTGCAAGTGCTAGATGACGGTCGCCTGTCAGATTCTAAGGGCCGCGAAATCAGCTTTAAAAATACGCTGATTATCATGACCTCTAACATCGGCTCTAAGGTGATTGAAAAAGGCGGCGGTGGCCTGGGCTTTGAGCTATCTGAAACTGATAGCACGACTAGCCGCTACAACAATATTCGCAACCTCGTTAATGAAGAGATGAAGCAGTTCTTCCGGCCTGAAATGATCAACCGGATTGACGAAATCATTGTCTTCCGTCAGCTCACAAAAGTGGAAGTGACTGAGATTGCTGAAATTTTGCTGAAGCAGGTGAGCACGCGGTTGGGCGATCGCAACCTCTCATTCAAACTCACTGACGCCTTTAAAGAGCGCCTAGTCGAAGAAGGCTACGATCAGCGCTACGGAGCAAGACCGATGCGCCGCGCAATAGCTCGTTTGGTCGAAGATCATCTCGCCGAAGCGATCTTGTCCGGCAAGCTCACAGATGGCGACACCGTTGTCTTCGATATCGACAAAGACGGTGAAATCGTAACCGCACCCGAACGCGAACTGGCCTTGATTGGCGTCCAGTAGCCCTTGCCTGTGAACAATCCCTCGCACAATAAGTAACTGAAAAGCCACGGAGGATTCCGTGGCTTTTTTTCTCTCGACTTGTCCCTTTATCCCCAAACTCATGAGTTCTCCTGCTGCTATCCAGAAAAAAGTCGTCATCGTCGGTGCGGGTTGGGCCGGTTTAGGAGCCGCCTATCACCTTTCTAAGCAAGGCTACGCAGTGACTTTACTCGAAGCGGGTGCTTACCCTGGTGGTTTGGTCGCTGGCTGGCAAACGCCCCAAGGCCGCTCCGTCGAAGCCGGTATTCACGGGTTTTGGTACCCTTACAGCAACATCTTTGCGCTGACAGATGAACTCGGCATTCAGCCCTTTACCCCCTACACCCGTTCATCCCAGTACTCTCCGGCTGGCCTAGAAGTCGAATCGCCTATTTTTCAGCGTGAGCCTTATCTGCCTACGCCCTTAGGCACTTTTGTTTACACCCAATTCAAGCGACTGCCTCTGATAGATCGGCTGTCAGCGCTGCCGCTTTTATACGCACTCGTCGATTTTGATAATTCTGACGAAGCCTGGAAGCGCTACGACAACATGACCGCCCGTGAGCTATTCAAGCAATACGGCGTGTCCGAGCGTCTATATAAAGAATCCTTTGAGCCTATGCTGCTCGTTGGCTTATTTGCGCCGGGTGAACAGTGCTCAGCGGCTGCGGCGTTGGGAATGCTCTACTATTTCATCTTGGCGCATCAGCCCGATTTTGACGTGCGCTGGTGTCGCGGCACGGTGGGCGAAATGATTTTCCGGCCTTGGGTGGAGCAAATTGAGCGAGCGGGCGGGCGCATTTTGGCCAATCATCGAGTGAGCGATGTGCGAGTCGGTTCTAATAATTCTGTGGATGCGGTGATTTGCGATGACGAAATTTTTGAGGCCGATGCGGTAATTTTTTCGGTCGGCATTACGGGGATGAAAAAGATTGTGGGGCAGAGTGAGGAGTTGCGATCGCGCCCCGAATTCCGTAACCTCAGCAACCTAAACGGCATTGATGTGCTCGCCGTCCGCCTCTGGTTCGACCGTAAAATTAATGTCCCGCTGCCCTCCAACGCTTGCTTCGGCTTTCACGAAACTACTGGTTGGACATTTTTCGATCTCAATGCGCTGCACGACGAATACACTAGCGAACCCGGCAGCGTCATCGAAGTCGATTACTATCATGCCAATCAACTGCTCAACCTCAGCGATGAGCAAATCATTCCGTTAGTTCAAGCCGATCTTGCGGGCTGTCTCTCAGCCTTTGGTGAGGCCAAAGTTATCGATCACAGCGTTATTCGCATTCGCCAAGGCGTTAGCCACTTCGCCCCCGGCAGCTATCGCTATTTGCTTCCCGGCACCACCAGCTTTTCAAACGTCTTCATGAGCGGCGATTGGATTGTCACCCGTCATGGCTCTTGGTCACAAGAAAAAGCCTACGTTACCGGCTTAGAAGCCGCGAACCAAGTCATTCATCAACTTGGCATCGGCCAACCCGCACCGATTATTCCGATTGTGCCAGATGAACCTCATATCCAAGCGGCCCGCAGCCTTAATAGAACCATTCGTGACCTTACACAGCACTTGTTGCCACAGTTTTGGCTCCCCTAATTTTCGTTCATGGGGAATGTTTTTGAAATGAATAAGACGACGGAGAGGGGGGGATTCGAACCCCCGTTAGGTTTGACCCTAAAACAGTTTTCGAGACTGCCGCATTCAACCACTCTGCCACCTCTCCAGAGCGGTCTATATCTTACACCGATTTTGCCTACGCCACAGCCCGATACAAATCACGCCGTAGATACCGTAGCTAGCGATCGCGTGCCATGCAGTAATCCCCTGAATTTTCACAGCGTGACCGGGCAGTTGGTTAAATCGCTCTACCAGCCAAATCAGCAAATGGATGGGGTAGTACAAGTTAGCCGCGATCGCACTTCCCACCACCGGCCAAATCATCGCCGCGATCGCACTGACAAACCCACCCATACTAATCAGCACTACCAGCGGCGTCGCCAGTCCATTCAGCAAAATGCTATACGACGGCAGCACCCCAAAATAAAGCAGCTGTAGCGGCACCGTCCAAAAGCAAGCCGCCATTGGTACCGCCAACACCGTCGCCACATTCGTCGGTAGCCAATCCAAAGCCTTCATCAATCCTGGTACGGTTACAATCAGTCCCAGCGTCGCTACCGCACTGAGCTGAAACCCTACGTCCCATATCCATTGAGGATTACAGAGCAAAATCATATTCGCCGCCACCAGCAGACAGCCCAAGGGCTTCACCTTTTTCTGCATCGCCAGCCCAACAAGCGCCCCGACGCCCATCACCGCAGCGCGCACCACGCTCGGCTGCAAACCCGTCAAGCCGACATATATCAGTAAGGCCACTAATCCACCGATTGCCTGCGTTCTGGGCAGTCGTGATTTCAAAGCGCCCAGCACTAATCCCAAAATCAAAGACACATGAAAGCCAGACGCTGCCAGCGTATGCGCTAATCCTGCGGCAATAAAACTATCCCGCACGCCATAGGGCAAATCTACTGCGCGTCTGCCCAACGTCATCGCACTCAGTAAGTTGCCTGCCGGTTCTCCCAACCAGCGATCTTGGGCCAATACAATTCGCTGCCGCAATTTCCACAGCGCCCAGCGCGGCGGCTCCTGTCCGGGTAAGAATTCTATCCGACGGGTTCTAAAGCCAGCAAAACAGCCTTGCTTGGCCAAATAATCTCCAAAGCTAGCGGTGTCTGTTTCGCGCGATGGCTCAATTTCATACGCTTCTCCTTTTAGCTCAACGAGCTGCCCCGGATACAGTTTCTGGCTCGGCGCTAGGGCGGCAGTCACATATAGCTTGCCGCTCACCGTTCGAGGCAACTCAATTTTATCAATGCTCCCCGTCGGGCGAATCGAGGTCAGCCGAATTGATTGAGCTTCAAAGAAAAATTTGCCCTTGTTCTGCCTGGTCGTTTGGGGCATTTCCATCACCCGTCCCAATACCTGTTGCTCTTGGCTCGATACAAATCGGCTAAC
>QBMP01000346.1 GCA_003242115.1 Phormidesmis priestleyi | reverse complement strand
TACATCACATCTACTCTCATTCTCCCACAAGGTTTTGACTCATCCCAACACTAGATGTAGGGGCCTTGCACGGCAGTTCCTGAAGAGCCGCAAATAAACGCCAATCTGATTGCGCAAGCAGAAATAACAGCGCAAAAGAATGAAAAGCTGACAGATCTGCTGAATGAGCTAGAGAATCACTTTCTGAATTCTAAAAAGCCTCTTGCAGATGAAACGGCCGGTGACATTGAGCCTAAAACTGACAGCCCGCTGGACGCCTTAGAGGGCTGTATAGAGGGCAATGTTACCCTCACTCAGGCATATGTCACTGACCTTTTGCGTTTACTCAGGCTCTATCAAGAGCAGTTTGGCGACTCGGATGAAGCGATTAGCCGCATGTTGCTTCGTTGCGATTTTGCTTGAGCGCTTACCAGGGTAGAATTTCTCCATTGGCGTGCCAGAACGTGCCGGTCGTTTCTAGGGTGAGGGCGTCGATTCTGGCGAGTAAGCCTTTTACCGAGGTTTCAGGAGAGATGCCGTTCGGATTGAAGTCGGTCATGCCGGTGCTGACGAGTCCAGGGTGCAGAATAGCGATCGCTATTCCCATCGGCGCTAGATCATGTGACAGTGATTTTCCGGCCATAGAAACCGCGACTTTAGAGAGTCGATAGCCATAGGAGCCGCCGGAGGTATTGTCGGCAATGGAGCCCATTCGGCTGGTCATAATCGCGACTTTTGCAGGTGAGGTGAGTTTGGGCAGCAGCGCCAGGGTGAAGCTGAGTGGGGCGATCGCATTGATTTCAAACTGTTCTCGAATGCCTTCAATATTCAAATCGTTTGCGCTAGAAGATCGATAGATGCCAGCGTTATTGATCAAAACATCAATGGATTTGTTTTCTAAAGCGTCTAACAATCGTTGAACAGCCGCTTCGTCGCTAATATCTACGCCAGATTCTACCCGAATGCCGAGCTTGTTTAGGTCATCTGAAGACTGTCGGCAAACAGCGATCGCCTCATCTCCACGCATCTGAAGCTGACGGCAATATTCATAGCCAATCCCACGATTAGCCCCTGTCACCAAATAAGTAGCCATTTTCTGTGTTCCTTCTTTTTTATGTTCTTTCTCGCCCGCTTTTCCTGCCCGCGCTCTATGGCGTTTCTCTATGGCATTTCTCTGTGGCGTTTCTATTACGGATCAGAAATCTCCACCAGTTCCAGCTCAAACGTCAGATCTTGACCTGCCAGCGGATGATTGCCATCGAGCGTAATCGTATCGCCCTGAATATCAGTCACCGTCACCGCCATTGCTTCACCATTGGGCACCTGCATTTGCAGCCGCTGCCCCACTTCCAGCTCAAAATCAGCCGGAATCTGTTCGCGCTCAATAGCGGCCACCATTTCTTCCTGGTATGGCCCATAGGCTTCGCTACTAGGAATTGTTTGAGTCACTGATTCACCCGGCGATAGGCCCGTGACGGCGGCATCAAACCCCGAAATCACCATTCCAGACCCGAGGGTGAATTCCAGCGGTTCACGAGTTTTGGAAGAGTCAAAGATTTGACCGTTCGTGAGTGTGCCCGTGTAATGCACCTTGACGATATCGCCTGCTTTTGCCTGAACCTTTGCCTGAACCATAGTGAATTAAAAACCTGACTATAAAATTTGCGCTGAAAAATTCGCGCTGACTGGCGCTCAGTAAGTTTAAACCGATAACTGGCGCTTAACCAAGCGCAGAGTGCGGAGCAGCTATCTTGTTTGCTACACTGAGCACAAAGTATGCCTTTAGGCAGATTTTCTTCCTGCGTTGCTTATCTTTTATTCCATTGCTTCATCCTCACCGTAAAAACCGCTCCAAAAACCGTCCCCAAAAAAACCTTATTTATTTACTCATTCGGTCGGCTTGCCTAGTGGCGCTGCTAGCTGCTGCCCACGGTTTGCAGCTCATGGTTCAAAGCAGTCATCGCGATCGCGAGATTATAATCCCGGCATCACCGCTGTCACCGCTGTCACTCAGGTTAAACAAAAATTAAACGAAAAGGTTGTTGATCAAGGCTGATACGAGCCCGCCTGCCTGCACTAAACTGGGCTACAAGACACGTTTGAGGTAGCACTACGATGAAAATGCGCATCAGCCCCTGGCAAATTGCGGTATTAGTGTTGCCGATTGTGGCCATTGTGGTGTTTTTGCTGATCGCTGCCGGACAGCAGATTCGAGCCTGGGGGCTGAACTGGATTTGGGCGGTGGTGATTTTTGTACTGCTGGGCTGGCGCTGGCTGATTGGGCGCTGGACTAACCCGATGCGCGCTCAAGCAGAGGCTTTGGTTTCACAGATCAATGCCGACCTAGAAGCGGCGACTGATCAGGCCACAGCAGAGGTTGAAAAATCTCGCCCAAAAGTGCCTGCTAGCACCTCTGACAGCGCGTTTGATGGCACGTTTGGCAGCACGCCCAACAGCCGAGTAGAAGCGGCGCTGACTCAAACCCTAGAACTTGCGCAAGCAGATCCCCCGATTTGGGAAGATTGGCCGATTTTTTGGCAGCGATGTCTGTCGTTGGTCACGGCTGTAGCTCAAGCCTATCACCCCGAACTCAAGCGTCCGCTGCTGAATATTTACGTCCCTGAAGCCTACGGCCTGATTCGTGGCACCGTCGATGACACGGATCGAATGATGCAAAAGCTTTCGCCGGTGCTGAGTCAGATCTCGATTGGGCAAATGGTGGCGGGTGTAGAGCTGTACCAAAAGCTAGAGCCTTCTGCTAAGAAGCTGATGACAGCGTTTAACTGGGCGCAGTGGGTGCTGAATCCGGTCGCGGCTATAGCCCGCCAAACCAGCGCCCAATACAGCAATCAGGCCAATCAGCAAATCTTGCTCAACCTTAGTAACCTGCTGCGAGAAGCCACCCTGCGAAACTTGGCGCAGCAGGCCGTCGCCCTGTATGGCGGCGGCGGCGTTGAGCTAGCTTTATCAGAACTCGCGCCCTCAACCCCGGCACTAGCTTCGGCTAAAACACAGACGCTAGGAGAAATTTTAGAGCGGGCAGAACCCGTCGAAGCCATTGAGCAAAAGCCGCTCAACATTTTGCTGATAGGTCGTACAGGCGCAGGCAAAAGCAGCGTCATCAACACGCTCTTTCGGGCCGAGGCGGCGATGGTGGATGCTCTGCCAAGTACGGACAAAATCCAGAGCTATCGCTGGCAAGCAGGTTCGACGGACGGCACTGTCGATGGCCTCACTAATGGTATAGATAATGGTACAGAGCGCTTGACTCTATGGGATACACCGGGCTATGAACAAGTGGCCCGACCTGACTTACGCGATCAGGTGCTGGACTACGCGAGTCAGGCCGATTTGCTGCTGCTAGTGACGCCTGCGCTCGATCCGGCGTTGCAAATGGACGCTGATTTTTTGCGGGAGATGCGTCAACAGGTGAGCGACTTACCTGTCTTAGCGATTGTCAACCAGGTCGATAAGCTCAGACCCATTCGCGAATGGAGCCCGCCTTATCACTGGCGCACGGGCGCTTGGCCAAAAGAAACGGCGATTCGAGCAGCCGTCGCCTATCGGGCCGAACAGCTCGGTGAATACTGCACGCAGGTGCTGCCGTTAGTGGCTAGCAATCCGCAGCGAACGGCCTGGGGCGACGATGAGCTAGCTACCGCCTTAGTAGAGGCCATAGCCCCTACCAAACAGCTTCGCCTTACCCGCTTTCTGCGCAGTCAATCGGCCCGCACCACCGCCTGTGCCACCATTATTGATCGCTACAGCTTTCAAATGACCACCACCGAAGGGCTCGCTAAGCTACTCAAAAGCCCTGTTTTGCAGTTTGTTTCTACCCTTACGACGGGCACCCCGGCGCTGGGCGCACTGCTCACTGCCAAAATTCCAGTTGAAGAAGTGCCGATTGTGCTGGGCAAGCTGCAAATGGCCTACGAGCTGTTTTCGCTGCTAAGTACCGATAGCAGTTGGCGCTCAGCGGGTATGGCTACGTTTGACTTACTTTCTCTATGGCCTTTGCTTTTAAGAAGTAGCGATCGCTCCGCCGATCAGCAAGCCTGGGCGCTAGGCCATGCCCTTGTGGAATATTGGACGCAAACAGTGCCCCTAAGTCAGCTTGAATCGCGGGTAGCTTACTATTTAGATCAGCCCAAGAGCAGTCCAAGCATTGATTCAAACTGATCTAAATAGCGACCCAAAGACCGCCTAAAACCGGAACGAAATTTGTGACGGGCTTTTGACAAGTTTTAAAGAGTGATCTGAATTTTGTGTAAGCAGACTAAAATTTAGATCACTCTCCCAACGCACAAAATGATTTTCTTGAAAGGAAATTAGAAGTTAATTTAACTAATATTTAAC
>QBMP01000345.1 GCA_003242115.1 Phormidesmis priestleyi | reverse complement strand
CCCAAATTCACTCCGTCGCCGGACTCCTCAAAGAAAAAGGCCATCTCGTCAATCAGCGCCCTTTTCGCACGCCCCACCACTCCGCTTCTGGCCCTTCGTTAGTCGGCGGCGGCAGCTTCCCCAAGCCCGGTGAAATTTCGCTGGCTCACCGAGGCGTCCTTTTTCTCGATGAACTCACTGAATTCAAGCGCAGCGTCCTCGAATTTCTCCGTCAACCGCTGGAAGATGGCAAAGTCACCATTTCTCGCACCCGCCAATCTGTAGAGTTTCCAGCTCAGTTCACCTTAATTTCTAGCACCAACCCCTGCCCCTGCGGCTACTTTGGCGATACCGTCCAGCCCTGTACCTGCTCGCCGCGCCACCGTGAACAGTACTGGGCTAAGCTGTCTGGCCCACTAATGGATCGCATCGACTTACAGGTCGTGGTTGGGCGGCTAAAGCCAGAAGAAGTGACCCGCCAGAGCGACGGTGAAGCCTCGGCGACCGTCCGCCAGCGCGTGGAAGCGGCTAGGCACCATGCCCAGCTCAGATTTGCCAATGAGCCTGCTTTGCAGTGCAACGCCGATATGGAAAGTCGGCATATTCGCCAATGGTGCGCTTTTGATGAGGCCACTCGGCATCTGATTGAAGGAGCGGTGCGCAAGCTTGGGCTTTCGGCGCGGGCCACGGATCGGATTCTGAAAGTGGCTCGCACGATTGCTGATCTTGGTGATGCCCCGACGATTCAAGCGCACCATGTGGCCGAAGCCATTCAATATAGAACGATTGATCGGATGCAATAAGGAAACAGTATGCAATAAGGGATAGAAATATCTGCCGAAAAGGATAAAGATATTCACCCTAATGTAGAAATAAGTTGCTGTGATTGCGGGTAGTCTGTATATACGCACTCAGCGCACTAATTGAGCCGTAATTTCAGAAAAATCAACCAATTTTAGAGGAGTGATTAGAACATGCTTATTAAAAAAGGACTCTTTAGCTTATTAGGGCTGGCCTTTTTAGTTATGGGCACACAGCTACCGGCAAGAGCGCAAACGGCAGTACCAGCCGCCGCTGCGGTTGATCAGCCAGCTCTTGCTTCAGATCTACTGCTTGAGCAACAGCCAGCCGAGCAGCCAATAGCAGAATCAGTTCAAAGCGCTGCACCAGCCGAGAACCTGACGGCTGAGAGCTTAACGGCTGAGAACCCGACGGCTGAGAACTTGACGGCTGAGAATCCGAGTGAGGCGACAGACGGAATGGTGAGCCAGCGATCGCAGCCAGTCGCCGAAGCGGATGCTCTAGCCTTTCCCGCCGATGGCGCAGCGGTAGATATTGCCCAGGCCCGTCGTCGCACTAGCGGCAACGCCAGCAGCCCCAACTTCATTGGTGTTGGTGCAGATTTTGGCACAGGCAGCGACACCTCCCTTGCCGTCATCAGCAAATTTGCCCTCAGCGACAATGTTTCCGTCCGGCCTAGCGTCCTGATTGGGAATAGATTTGCAGCCTTACTGCCCGTCACTTATGACTTCAGTCGGTACTCGACAGAGGTTGGCAGCTTCCAAATACTCCCTTACGCTGGTGCAGGCGTTTCATACGTTGATCGAAACGCTGGCTCTAACTTCGGTGGTCTGATCACAGCTGGTGTAGATGTGCCACTTTCTCGTCAATTTACGGGTAACGTTCAGGCTAACTATGCAGGCATCTTTAGCAACGACAGCAATTTTGGCGTAACCGTCGGCGTTGGCTATAGCTTTGGTGGGCTGTAATCCGGCTACTCTAGCTGTTTCAATAGAGCTGTCAACAGAGCGATGTCCTAATTGAATCAGCGCATCAGCGGATTGAAAAGCGACTAGGTAGATAGCTACCCGGTCGCTTTTGTCATGCCGAAGCATTCTGTTGAACCCTTGACGTTTCTAGCGCGGCAGCGAACACAGTGCAGCGGGAATGATTAACCTGAAGCACTTGGGAATCTACTGCCATGAACACATCTATCCCGCCAAAAATCCTCAAAAAATGCGCTCAGACTGACATCGCTCAGTTGCGCGAAACCTTTCAGAAGATTTGGGGCTATGACGACTTTCGCCCGCCGCAGGGAGAAATTGCTCAGGCGCTGTTTGCAGGCCAAGACATTGTGGTGGTAATGCCCACGGGTGGCGGCAAATCAGTCTGCTTCCAGCTTCCGGCCTTGATGAAAACGGGTGTGACGCTGGTGATCTCGCCGCTGGTGGCGCTGATGGAAAATCAGGTGCAGGAATTAGCCGAAAAGCAGCTTCCGGCGGCAGCTTTGCACAGTGAACTGGATAAAAAGGCGCAGTGGCAAACGCTGCGATCGCTCTCCCAGAACCGCCTCCGTCTGCTTTACCTTTCACCCGAAACCCTACTCAGCAAGCCTGTGTGGGAAGTGCTCACACAGCCACAGGTGAGCATCAATGCACTCGTACTCGATGAGGCGCACTGCCTGACGCAATGGGGCGATAGCTTTCGGCCTACTTACAGACGGCTAGGCACGGTTCGTACCGCCTTACTGGCCACGAAGCCCGCAGGTATTCGAATGGCCATAGCCGCCTTCACCGCCACCGCCGATCCTTTTACTCAGCAGGCGCTTGAAACTATTTTGGGTCTGCAAAACCCGCAGATTATCCGGCTCAATCCTTACCGCAGCAACCTGCATCTAAGCGTTCAAACAATTTGGACGCCTAGAGGCCGTAAACGCGCGATGGTCAAATTTATTCAACGTTATGGCCAGCAATCCGGCCTCGTCTATGCCCGCACCCGTCGAGGCACCGAAGATCTCGCCCGCTGGTTTGCAGCCCAAGGCTATCGGGTCAGTGCCTATCATGCGGGGCTAGGCGCGCCGCAGCGCCGACAGATAGAAGCTCAATGGATCAACGGCGACTGTCAGTTTGTGGTCTGCACCTCCGCTTTTGGCATGGGCATCAATAAAGCGGACTGCCGGTTTGTGGTTCATTACGAAGTGCCGAGTCTATTAGCTGAATATGTGCAAGAAGTCGGGCGGGCCGGACGCGATGGCAAGCCTGCTCAGGCGCTGTCTTTGGTGAGTGAACCGACGGGCTTATTCGCCCCGGAAGATCAGCGGCGCTGGCAATTTTTTGAGCAAAAGGCGCAGCAGCTGCAAAAAGCGGCCCTAGATTTAGTTAGCCAAATTCCGCCTGAAGGCAATATTGACGAGGTGCGCCGCCAGTTTAGAGAGGGCGATCAGGCGCTAGCGCTGCTGCATCGCAATGGTCAACTGCGCTGGCTAGATCCGTTTACCTACAAAGTAGAGACTCGTCAGCCGATTCGCAGCCAAGAAAAACAGCCGGATCCCGCGCAGGTGATGAAGCGCTATTTATGGACCAAGCGGTGTCGCTGGCAGGTGCTCTTGGAAGAATTTGGCTTTACCCAAGCGGCAAAAACAATGCGGTGCCAGCAGTGCGATCGCTGCCGCCAATCAAATAAATCAAACCAGTCAAACCAGCGATCGCCCAACCTTCCGCCCAAGTCGGCCTTACCCACTCAGCCGCAGACCAATCACCCCTAGCAAACAATAGAATTCGCAAAAATTAGCGCGGCGAGCCTTTAAGTTGTACCTTTTAAGTTGTATATTCAACCACAGCAATTCATAGCGAACTCATCAACGCCCCAGCAAACATAATCTCAAGTCAATAGCAACAATGGTTTCGAGTGCACACAACCGCTCAGATGACATCATCGCAATCGCCCAGCAAATGTCTCAAGCGTGCGTCGCCCGTCGTCTCAGGCAAGTAACCCGCACCGTCACCCGACTGTATGACGACGCCTTGCGGCCTCACGGCATTACCGTCAATCAACTGAATATTTTGGCAGTGATTATTAGCGAACGCACCATCCGCCCCGGTCAGCTCGGCCAAACCCTGGGCATGGAAAAATCCACCGTCAGCCGCACCACTGAGCGCATGGCTAACAAAGGCTGGATAAAAGTAGCTCAAGGCAAAGATAGCCGCACTCAACTGATTACCGTCACCGCCAAAGGGCGTCAGCTTTTGATCGCAGTCACTCCAATTTGGGACACCCTCCAGTCCAGCTTGCTCACCACTGGCGGCCATAACCTGTTAAATATGCTGACTATCAATGAATCGACCAATGAATCCACGGTCAGTGACCCTATGATTGAACCATACGAATCTGTCCCAGCCGACGACTTTTATCTGTAGGTTTCTATGCTCGACTCACCCTCTATTGCTGCTATTGCGGTTGGATTTAGGAGCTATTTTCCGCCGTTTTCAAGCTAAGTTTGCGCGATCGCTGATGATGAGGTGATAGAATTTGAACATCTAGGACATGTAGCTCCGTGGATAGAGCTTCACATTCCGGTTCTGAGGGTAGGGGGTTCGAATCCCTAC
>QBMP01000344.1 GCA_003242115.1 Phormidesmis priestleyi | reverse complement strand
TACCCCAAGAAATGAGAAGACTGAGAGCAGTGCAGAGGAGATATACAACTTTGATCGATTGGCTACGCTGTATAAGCTTTTGGGTGAGCGATCTGTTTGCTGCATCCATGATTCAGATTCTCCGGTAGTTGTTTGCGGTCGAATGGATAGTTCAATGATGCCCGCAATAGATAATTAATTCAATTACCTTTGAGGTAATAATGGGAAGTGGACAAATGAAAAATCCTTGGTTAGCTTGCGATGTCTTTCTCTACCGGTACTGATAATGCTTTTGGTTTGCTGCTGAAGCAGTGGCGATCGCATAGAAATTTCAGCCAGCTCGATCTCTCAGTCGCCAGTGGTGTTTCGCAACGGCACATTAGCTTCGTTGAATCTGGCCGCGCTCATCCTAGCCGCCAAATGGTAATCAAGCTAGCCACTGTGCTAGATGTTCCCCTTCGCCAGCAAAATAAGATGCTGACGACTGCCGGATTTGCTCCGGTCTATTCAGAACTTGAGCTATCCGCGCCCGAGGTTGCCCCTATCCGTCGTGCGCTAGAGTTTACACTGCGTCAGCAAGAGCCTTACCCGGCGCTAGTGATGGATCGCTATTGGAATCAAGTTCAGACGAATCAAGGGGCTGTAAAGCTGATGGGATGGCTACTAGCAGGACAATCAGTACCTGAAGAGGTTGGGCCTAACTTGATGAAGCTGATGCTGCATCCTGAGGGGGCTAAGGCTCATATCGCGAATTGGGAGGCGATCACACCTCACCTGATCCATCGAGTCTATCGGGAAAGCCTAGCAGAAGGGCAGGATGCGAATTCGCGAAAGCTGTTTGAGGAACTGTTAACTTATCCAGACGTACAAGCGCTATGGCAAGTCCCGGTAAAAGATAATTGGCAGTTACCCATCTTAAGTGTCAACTTCTTGAAGGGCAAACAACAACTTAGCTTTTTTACCACGCTTACGACGCTGGGGACTCCTCAAGATATCATGCTGCAAGAGCTACGTTTGGAATGCTTGTTTCCGGCTGATGAAAGCAGTGAGCACCAGTTTCAAACACTCGTAGGGTAGTCAAAGAGCGCGCGAAGAAATGTACGCCTGCGTCAGATCTGATGCCATAGTGTTATGCGCCCGTGCGGCCCTCCAGGAGGGATCGCCCATAAGTCTGCCGTCTGCCCTCGCCCTGTGTGTCCGCCGATGACGATTAGTAGACGCAGCCCGATTCAGCGACCAACGGGCCGTAAAATCGCGGCATTTTCACTGTGCCAATTCTGGTCACCGTGAGGGCCACTGGCAGTATCTGAGCCAGAGGCAGATCTAGTCTGGTAGCGGGGGTTGCAATCGTTGTACAGAGGTAGCTGTAACCGGTGTCTTCAATCAGGTAATAGGGGACAGCCTGACGGTGCTCTGCTGCGCCAGTCGGATTGAATTATGAGTGCGATCGCCTCTCCCTTCCGCAACCAACCCGCAGCATTGGCCTCAGCCAGCGCTCTCGCGGCGATCTGTAGCCGAGTGCGAATCGGCTCAGTCGGTTCCGGCGCTCTATGCCCAGACGCCCTTCAATGTTGCGCGGGTCACTATCACGGCTCAGGTGAATGGCGCGTATCGGGCGCTCTTCACCTGCCGGTTCAAAAATCGCTGGGTTAGCCAGCAGCTTGTTGTGGGTGTATACCCGTGGCACATGGGTTTCTTCGCGGGTTTCTAGATCACGGTGAATATAGACCGGTCGCTTAACGTTGTAACGATGCGCGTTAAAGCCTTCTGATGTGACATAGCCTGCTGTTAAAGGTTCTAGTACAGTAGACCTCTTGCATAATTACTTTTGTGATATGCTAATTTGTTTTAAACAAAAGGGCCTTTGCCTGCACTGTTTGGATGGCCCTAGTTAAAGGGCCGATATTAAAGGAATTCGGCAAAGCCTTTAATACTACCATTAAATCTATTATGCAAGAGGTCTAGTAATTGTCAACCAATGAAACGTCCTTAGAGCAGAGGCACTGTCTATCCAAGCATTCTGGCTCCCGCTATGTTGCATAGTTTATGAGTTCCTGCACTAGGCGTGTCTCAAATGCGGGCCACACTATGAGAGCGATTGCCTAGCCTACGCGATCGCCCCCCATATGAAATGCCCTGCTGCTTTTTGAGAGATGTAAAGCGACTATATCTCTCCAGTGCTAGTTAGACGGGTTTTATTGAGCCTGCGTTATTTTGGCTCAGGCTGCTGATCTGCGCAGAGGTTTCAGCGATTTTCGGCCATATAGACAGTTTTCTACATCAGCAACAGAAAGCTTTGTTCTGCTGGGGTGCTGCCGAGCCTGACGCTCTAGATCATGGAGAACGTCAACGAGATCTCCTAGCTGAGTTATTCTGTAATGAGCACCTAAGTGAGTATCTAGAGCAGATAAGTCGGCATTGTCTGGAAAGACCACAACGCCATACAAGGCAATCTCTTTGACGATATTTTTACTCAGGAAAGACGAATTATCACGAAATAACTGCATAGCTCCACTTACATAGGTATGTACCTGCTTGTAAGGGTTATTTCCCCAGCAGCTTGCTATTTCCATACTATGCTTTTGATGGTCTAAGCTTAGCCATACGGAGTTGCTGGTATCTCCCTCAGCGTAAATTTTTCCAGAGTAGTTTTTGGCCTCTATAATTGCGATAAATGAGTCGCCAATTACAATACAGTCGGTAAACATACTAGCTGTCCTTCGACTTCTACTGCTGACATCAAACTGATCAAGGAGCGACCAAGCAGCAGATTGGACTCTTGTGGTGGTGTTCAATTCCTTGACAATCTTTTTTTCAAATAGGTTGAGAGAGCTTTTACTAAGGCCATCAACGAAAGCTTTTAATTGATCTCCCTGCTTTTTCTCGTCTCTAAGTTTTGTTTCTAGGGCTTTAATATGTTGCTGCCCTTCTTCTTTCTCTCCCTCGATTTGGCGAAGCAATTTTTGAGACTCTTGATGCTCAGTGGAAGCATTAGCTTGTTGAAGCTTCGACTCTTCTATCTGCTGACGAAGAATTTCTGCTAACTTGGCTCCTTCATCCCTCTCTTCATTTGTTAAACTCAGAGCAAGCCGTACTTGGTTGAGTTCAGTAGTATTCTTATCTAGCAGTTTTTGCTTAGTCTCTTGCTCTTTCCGCAAGCCAGCCATTTTTTCCTCAGTCTGCTGTCTACTGCGTTCCCCCTCTAAATCCTGCGTTTTTAAATCGGCAATTTCTCTTTTTAGAAGTTCAGCTGCACGGCTTTGATGATCGATTGCTGTTTGCAGGTCAATCTGTTGCTGTTTTTCCTCTTCACGCCTCTGTTCTTGGGCATTTAACCTCTCCTGCAATATTTGAAGGCTAGCGCGAAGCCCTGATTCTTGAGCTTGATACTTTTTCTGAGCAGCCTCTAACTTGACTAGGTTTCGACTTTGCTCCTTAATAAGCTGAACATTTTCTGTCAGTCTTTCTTGTAGCTGCTGACGCAAATCCTGTGCTTCTTCTATCAGCGCTGACTGCGCTAGCGCTAGCCGTTCTTTTTGCTGACTCAATTGAACTATGTGCTTTCGTCGTTTGGCAAAGCCCATCTCCATAAACATCCAGGCTGAGAGTCCGCCGATCCCGAATAAGCCCGTGGTCAGTGAATAATATCGGTTTGTGCCGCTATCGCTCCCGAAGCTAGCTGGCCATGCACTGATCCATTTTGAATAAGCGGCAAAAAAGCTGGGTGGAACGCCGCGTACATAGTAAACTCGACCAATAATTCTACCGGTGTTGACTAAGCCAGTTGAATTGCGAATGGGATCTCGCGAGTCGGCATAGCTGCCGGTGGGGTACATCGGCGGCGGATCTCTTAGCACGTCGTAAGCAGAAGTGCTCAGCGTATCATCGCTTAAAAGCTTTCTCCAAGGAAGTTTAGAGTCAGACATATATTGAACATTTTGGCTACAGTCCGACTGAGAGCTTGTGCAATCAGTCACTACTAGACCAAACAATCCGTAATTGCTATCTAGCGTACGCTGTATCTCCTGCGTATCTCCGGCAATGAGTGCCTGAGAGAGCTTCGTTGGTAGCATATGAGAGAGCATGTTGAAGTCCACTGTTTGCACGCGCTCAATTGTTCCATTCCAATAGCTTTTGTGGTGGCCAAAGTTTGCGTACGAAGCGATACCAAATGCGGCAGATCCAATTAGAAGCAATCTTCCAAACGAACTGACGGTAGCTTGCAATGTTTCTTTGATAGATGAGAGCTGATAACTCATTGATTTAGGGGGTAGTAAGGGATAGCAAAGTAAAAACGGTCAGGCTTCTCACGACTCGCAGGCAATGCCGTCGTCATCTCTATCCCGCTCTGGCGTATAGTTAGCATCCCCTGGACTAAAGTCGCTGCCGACGCCACTAGCCGCTAGCTCTTTGCAG
>QBMP01000343.1 GCA_003242115.1 Phormidesmis priestleyi | reverse complement strand
GTCGCCACCATCGTCATCCTTAACAACCTTTTCAACATCGTCGGCAGCATTCTGGTCGGTCGCATCGCCGCCTCGCTATTTAGCAATACCGGCCTCGCCATTTTTTCAGTCATCTTGACCTTTTTGATCATCGTCTTTGGCGAAATCTTACCCAAGACCTTAGGCGAACGCTACGCCGAAGGCATTGGCCTCACGGTCGCCATTCCGGTGCGGGCGATCACGCTGGTATTCACGCCCTTAATCTGGCTGCTAGAGCACATCACAGCGCCTCTGACCAAAGGCAGTAAGCGCCCCATCACCGATGAATCTGAAATTAAGCTGCTGACCATTTTGGGCTATCAGGAAGGACTCATCGAAGACGATGAAGTCGAAATGATCGACCGCGTATTTCGCCTAAATGACCTCAAATCTGCCGATATCATGACACCTAGAGTCGCCATCACCTATATTTCAGGAGAGGCGATTTTGCAAGATATTCAAGACGAAATCATCAAATCTCAGCACACCCGGATTCCAGTCATCGAAGGCAACCTCGATCACATCATTGGCGTGGCGCTCAAGGCCGAACTGCTCACCGCCCTAGTGCAGGGCAAAGGCGATGCCAAAATCAAAAGCCTGATGCGGCAAGTACACTACGTTCCTGACACCGAACGCACCGACAGCCTAATTAAAACCTTTCAGTCGCTACGAGAGCATCTAATGGTGGTCGTTGATGAATATGGCGGTGTTTCAGGAGTCGTCACCCTCGAAGATACGCTCGAAGTACTCACAGGCGAAATTGTCGATGAAACGGATCGCAATGTAGATTTGCAGGCATTTGCGCGACAGCGGCAAAAGCGCATCCTGCGTAGCAGCGGCTTTCGCAAACCCAAAGTCACGCCCTCCTAAAATTGGGTAGCAAATCAAATCGTACCAAATCAGGTCGTAGCGGCTGATAATACGCCTATTCAGCCGCCGACTCAGCCGATTCTTCTGCATCAGTTGGTTCGCTCTGCGGCTCGCTCGGCTCAGCGGCTTTAGCATTAGCTTTATCAAGCTTTTCCTGTTCGCGCTTGGCCTTCTTTTTCTTTTCGGCGGCGACCATATCTTTCATGACTTCTTGAGCCTGAACCATTTTTTCCAGGTTACCGCGATACAGCTCCACATCTTTTAGCAGCAGTTCGCTATTGAAGCCCAGGGTTTCTGCGATTTCAGTCAGTAAAGCTTCCCGCTTTTCCTTGTCTTGCAAAACGCCGCTGTCAATCACTTCGATAATGTTGTACAGGCCCGTGGTAAAAAGGCGGCTGTACTTGAACTTGGCATTGCTAATCACCTTGTGCAGGTTGCCTTTGAGGGTATCGCCATCGCCGCTGTCTTTCGCGGCTGTGAGCAAATCCTTGAACGCTTCTACCGACGGCACGTTTTTAGCCGCAGCCAGCACTTCTTCAGCGTCTCGGCGGTACTGATTCGGATCGGCTCCGACGGCCTGAATAATCGCTAAGTAGATAGAATCTTTGTCGGCATCGGGCTGATAGCCCATCATGAAGCGGTCATACACGCTGACGACGCCTAATGCATAGATGGCATCATAGGCAAAGTCTATGTTCACCAGCAGCAGATGGGTTTCGACCATCAGCTCTTCAACCACACGGCGGTAGATAGCGTTAATAGGGCGAGTGTGCGTACCATAGAAGGCTCGCTTTGTATCTGAAACCGTGCGGACGTTGCTCACAAGTTAAGGCTCTTTTTATATACGCTTTGTGAACTTATTGTTGCGCTTCTCAGTCCCTTTGCCAAGCAATTTGTTACCTAATTAACCGAACACCACTGGCTCTTGGAATGATTTATCGACGGTTTTTTTGAACTTTTTTGAGGCATCTATCTATGACATTAGCACTGACATCAGCACTGACATCAGCACCGCTCATGGCGCTTGCTACCTACCTATCGGGCGAATTTGAAAACCGGCAGCAGGCCGCTGCTGAGCCTGCGTGGTATGTGCATTTGCGACTGTGGCAAAGACCTGTGCCGAGCCTTTGTGATAGCAAAACGTACACTTTCTTTCTGGAGCAGGCTAGCGTAGCGGCAGGTACGCCGCCTTATCGGCAGCGGATCTTGCAGATTACGTCAGATTCAAATCAGCTGGATTCGAGCCAGATGGATTTGAGCCAGATGGATTTAAGTGAGACAAATCAACTGCGCGGCCAGTATTTTGGGCTAGTAGATCCGCTTCAGTTTCAAGGAGCCGGAGTGCGCCCGACGCTTTTGAATAGCCTGTCTGCGAAGGCGTTGGTCAGTTTGCCAAACAGCGGCGCAAAAATTGTCTATCAGCCGGGGCTATTGCCCAACAGCTATCAGTTTCAATCGGCTTTGCAAGACGGGCAATACTGCTCGTTTGACTATGATAACCAGCGGCGATACGTCTATTTGGGGTTTGAAATTGGGCCGCAGACGGGCGATCGCATTGAGCTAAACATCTATGACAAAGGCGTAGACCCCGACACTGGCCGGGGTCTATGGGGAGCGCTGATGGGGCCGTTTAAAATGGTGAAGCAGGCAAGTTTTTCGATCTAAATTTAGCTTCGATCTGAATCTGGCTCCGAGTCCGACGTTCAGGCAACCGCCGCTGTAATCGGCGCGGCTAACGCTTCTTCTTCGGTTTCAAAAATTTCAAACACAGAATCCATCATCGTTACTTCAAAAACGAGCTTGGCTTCGGGGTGAACATTGCAAATCCGAAAGCTGCCATCGATTCTATCGGCGTCGCGCATTCCGGCAACCAAAGAGGTCAGCCCTGAACTATCTATAAAATTAACTTCGCTCAGGTTGATTAAAACATAGGGATTTTCAGGAGAAATCGTCTCCTGTAGCTTGAGGCGAAATTGCCAAGCTGTGGTGATATCTAACCGTCCGGTAGGGGCCAAGACCAAGACCTGATCGCCTTGAGGGTTAATGAAATTTCGCTGCTCCATATCGGTTTTGCCACTGGTTTTTGTTAAGGTCGAAATGTCGCTTGCAAGCGCATGTAATCTATAGAGTGCCCAGCAAAAAGAAGGGATGAACGATAAGAGAGCGACAGCAATCTGAGCCTAAGCCTTAGCGATTTCAGCCTAAAGGAGTCCAGCCTAAAGGAATCCTTAGTGAATCCTGCTGCTAAGCCGACATTTCGGCCCAGTCTTGAGGCTGAAGGAAAACGTCGTATAGCTTGGCTTCGGGAGTGCCGGGTTCCGGGTGATAGTTGTATTCCCAGCGCACGACAGGCGGCATTGACATCAAAATAGATTCGGTGCGGCCATTAGTTTGCAGGCCAAACAGGGTGCCCCGATCAAAGACGAGGTTGAATTCGACGTAGCGGCCTCGGCGATAGAGCTGAAAGTCGCGCTCTCTTTCGCCGTATTCGGTATTGGCGCGTTTTTCGACGATGGGGACGTAGGCAGGTAAAAAGGCGTCGCCGCAGTCGATAGCAAAGTCAAAAATTTCTTGCCAGGAGCGTTTGGGGGCGCTGCCTGCCTGTTGGCTATACAAAGCAGCGGGGCCGTCTTGATGGTGGCCGCGATAGAGTTCGCCGCGCTGGCCGTTTTGATAGTCAAAAAAGATCCCGCCTACGCCTCTCGGCTCGGCTCGGTGCTTGAGGAAAAAGTATTCGTCGCACCAGCGCTTGAAGTTGGGATAGTACTGAGGGTTGTGGCGATCGCACGTCTGCTTTAGCGTCTTGTGAAAGTGAATCACGTCGGCTTCGGTCGTGTAGTAGGGCGTGAGATCAATGCCGCCGCCAAACCACCATACAGGGCCAGCTTCAAAGTAGCGATAGTTGAGATGCACTGTCGGCACGTAGGGGTTGCGCGGATGCAGCACCATTGAGGTGCCGGTCGCGTAAAACTGATGGCCTTCGGCCTCCGGGCGACTGCTCAAAATAGACGGCGGCAGCTTGTCGCCCCAGACTTCTGAAAAGCCCACACCGCCCTGCTCAAACACACTGCCTGCTTTCATCACCCGTGAGCGACCGCCGCCGCCTTCTGGGCGCTGCCAAGCATCTTCCACAAATTTGGCGGTGCCATCGAGGGCTTCTAGTTTTTTGCAAATTCGATCTTGCAAGCCTTTCAGAGCGGCGCTGACCTGAGCGCGGGAGTCTTTGGGCGGCAGATTGAGGGCAGCAGCCTCTTTTAAAACTGTTTCGGATTCTAAGACTTTTTCAGAAATCTCCGCTGATGTTTCGGAGCGAGGGGCCTTTACAGGAGAAAGCGTCATAGCAGTTTAAGAATTGTCTGAAGCTAGTGAACTGAATTTAATCTCTATTTAGTCAAACATGATTTGGAAACCTTGATTGCTTTTTTGAAACAGAGCGTGACAATCTGTGACAAAAATCTGGCCACTTCTCTAGGCGAATTTTCGGAGCGATCGCCTAGACTAAACTTTAAATGCGATCGCTCCGAAAA
>QBMP01000342.1 GCA_003242115.1 Phormidesmis priestleyi | reverse complement strand
GCTCTAGCACAATGAATTTCATGCCGTTGTCTAGCGTGAATTCGGTGACGGCTTCAGCAACTTTATCTAGGTAGGGCTGAATGCTGCTGGTAGTTCGCGCAATTGGAGTGGTGACTTTTTGACGTTGAAGCGCCAATGCCGGTGGGGCGATCGCTCCCCAACCCAGCCAAATAGTCAGAAAAACAGTCAGAAAAATAGCCCCTAACCGAACCCTCAACCTTAATAAAGCAGCCGGTTTCACCAGGCTAGAAACGATTTGCCAGAGCGAACAAAAAAAGCTTGGCAAAGCTATCAGGAATCGACCAAAACCCATACATTTAAACTATTTCTGAAAAACACTGCTTAATAGCATAGTTTTTTTTACAGAAATCAGGGAGATTTAGAATGACAGCTAGCGACGTCCGTACATTAGATAATCTAGCCTCCGATGAACTCCTCCCTCCTTCCTGACAATCTTGTGCTTTGGCTACAGCGGCTGCTGGCGGCCATTTTCCTAGGCGGGCAGGTGATTATTCACCTCATCTCTCGGCCTATTCACCGCCGTAATACTCTCGATCAAATGGCTGCTGTGGGGCCTGAGTCTTTGCTGATTGCCCTAGTGACGGCTGTCTTTGTGGCGATGGTTTTCACCATTCAAGTCGCCCGCGAATTTATTAACTTTGGTGCAAGCACCGCTATTGGCGGCATTTTGGCGCTCACCCTGGCCCGAGAATTAGCCCCGGTACTGACCGCTGTTGTCATTGCCGGACGAGTGGGGTCTGCTTTTGCGGCTGAAATTGGCACCATGCGTGTCACCGAGCAAATCGACGCTCTGCAAATGCTCAAAAGTGACCCGATAGATTATTTGGTCATTCCTCGGGTGATTGCCTGCGCTCTAATGCTGCCGTTGCTGTGCGTGCTTTCTTTTATGACGGGCATGGCAGGTGGGCTGCTGGTGGCGACTAACCTATACGGCATTTCCACCTCCGTCTTTATGAATTCAGCCCAAAGCTTTCTGACCCCCTGGGATCTGGTCAGCGCTTTGATTAAGTCGGTGATTTTTGGCACGCTGATTGCGGTCATCGGTTCTAGCTGGGGGCTAACAACCACGGGCGGGGCTAAAGGGGTCGGTCAATCGACCACGACTGCTGTGGTGACGTCACTGCTGGCTATTTTCGTGGCCAATTTCTTCTTGTCTTGGGTTATGTTTCAAGGTACTGGCAGCGCTTTTGCGAATAATTAAATCTTCTTTACGGCTAATCTTCTTTGGGGCTAATCTTGATGACTTCTGTAACGACAACTACCACGACGCTTACGCCTAGTTACCGACTTCCCTTTGCAATCATTTTGATCTCTTTGCTGATCGTGATTTTGCCGGTTAAGGCGAATGTTTTTGGCTTTGTTTTGGCCTTGTTAGGTCTTTTTTTGCTGTATCAAACCACCACCATTCGGCTGGTATTCACAGTCACTGCGCTAGAAGTTCGACGCAACGATCGCCTGCTTAAAACGTTTCCCTACGCGGAATGGGAAAGCTGGACAATTTTCTACTCGCCTGTGCCGATTTTGTTTTACTTCAAAGAGGTCAATAGCATTCACTTTTTACCTGTTCTGTTTAACCCGACTGAGCTACGCGAGTGCCTAGAAGCCCATGTCACTTATTGCGCCGTTTAGCTTGGCTTATTAAAGTGACTTATGTTATGGGCGCTGACTGCCGAATGTTTTGGGTTCTGTGCCTGCTAGCAAGCGAGAAATGTTGCTGCGATGGCGAAAGATGACGTACAGACCGCCTATCAGCGTTAGCACAATATAGGCCAAGGGTTGATGGGTGAAGGTCATGAGGGCGATCGCGGCCACCGCTGCTGCCATCGAACCCACCGAAACCGTCCTTGAAATCGCTAGCACCAGCCCAAATACGGCGGCGACCCCAAGGCCGACCGGCCAAGCCAGTGCCAGCAATACGCCCAGCCCCGTGGCTGCCGATTTGCCGCCAGAAAAGCCCAGCCATACCGACTTACTGTGACCAATTACCACCAGCAGCCCTGCGCCCATATACAGCCAAGCTGCCGCCATCTCTAGCTCTGCGGCGTGGCCAGTCAACGGTGAAGATACCAGCCAAACCATTAGCCAAACGGCTAATAAGCCTTTGAGCAAATCAGTCACCAGCGCACTCACGCCAGCCCCTTTGCCAATCACTCGAAACACGTTGGTCGCCCCGGTGTTGCCCGATCCGTGTTCGCGAATGTCAATGCCTTTGAGCGCTTTAGCTAGCAAAAAACCCGTCGGGATAGAGCCGAGTAAGTAGGCTGATAGCAGCCCGAAAACCGAAATCGCGATCGCTGCTCCAGACATTACCCCAAACATCACTTAGCTCCCTCTACTGCACGTTAAATGCGCGTTAACCTGCTCGTCAAACTACTCATCAAACTACCGCTCGCCCAATCAATAATAATCGTAATCTGTAGACGGATTTTGCGGATCAGGGGAAAATCCGAGCCACAGCGGGTACTGAAGCAGCGCCAAGCTCACCTTCTCTTCAGCCTCATCCATAATCAAAAATGGAATTCGGCCACTGTCTAGCAGCCGTTCAGCCCGCTGCGCCATCGGCTCAGACGCCTCAAACAGCATCACCCCGCGATCAGTGCCAAAGTCAGCGCGAGCAATCCCCAAGCAGTCTTGCAGCCAGCGCCGCCATTCGCCGAGTCGCTCAGGTGTCGTCGCCAGTATCAGCACACACAGCCGCTGATTGTAGATAGCGTGCAGACAAGAAATCGTCGCTGAGGCCACGAGCACATTTTGCAACCGGCTCCCCATGCTTTTGATCGATCCCCGTCCGCCTTGAGTAAAAAACCAGTTCAAGGCGCGCTCGGCGTGAATCGGTTCAAACGTGCGGCGCAGTTGCCAGGGCGGGCCATAGTAGTCGGGGCGAGTCCGGTACTGATCAAGCAGGCTATGAATGCGATCGCGCTGCTGGGCAAATCTTTGAGCCGCAAATGGTACGTCACTAGGCTCTGTGGTTTCTGGATTAACTGGCGCGACCAGCGCGACTGGCATCGGCGCTGGCTCCGCGCGAGGGGCAAGGTTTAGCTCTTCGGCGGCTGTCACCAAATCTTGCAAGCTGCCCACCAAATAGTCTTTAAAGCCCTGCACCCGCACGGCAATCTCCTGAGAAGATCCGGCAAAGCTAGTACGCATTTCCACTGCTAGCCGCTCTTTCCGGCGCTCTAGCTGATCGATTTCTCGCAGCAGATTTTGTCGCTGGCTTTCAAGATCTCTGAGCCCTTGACGCACGAGCTGATCGACATCTGCTGGCCTTGACGGATTTCCAGAGGAGCCGCGCGCTGAGTCACTCATCATCGGCATCGGCAAATTGAGATCTTCAGGAGGCATAAGCTCAAAGGGGCGTCAAAGTCGCATCAAAATCGCTGGCAGTTAAAGCTTCTGTGAGCTTTCGTGAGCTTGCATGGGCTGTTCGAGTAGAGACAAGTAATGCTAAGGCGCGTCTCGCTGGCTGCTTTTGGTCGGTTCAATGGCCTTGCCCAGCTCACGCGATCGCGAACTGGCGGTGCGCACAGCCTCTATTAAAGCTGAGCGTAACCCTAACTCCTCTAAGCAAGCAATCCCCGCAATCGTGGTGCCACCAGGGCTAGCCACGCGATCTTTAAGTTCTGCCGGGTGCATACCTGTTTTTTGAATGAGCTGAGCTGTCCCTAGCACTGTCTGTAAGGCTAGCTGACTAGCGATCGCTCTGGGCAACCCTGCTGCCACCCCGCCATCGGCTAGCGCCTCAATCACAATCGAAATATACCCTGGCCCAGAACCTGAAAGCCCAGTTACCGCGTCCATCATGCTCTCAGGCACCTGAACCACTTGTCCCACTGCCGAAAATATCTCATAGGCCAGATCGCCATGATCTTCCACCGCGCGGCTACCCATTGTCATCGCAGTCATGCCCATGCCCACAGTTACTGGCGTATTAGGCATGGCTCTGACCACCGGCCAACCCGGCACCGCTGCCTCTAGCTCAGCTAAAGGAACTCCTGCCAAAATTGATAACAACAAAGGGGGCGGATCGCAGTGAATTCCATCAAAGTCATTAGCAACGAGCTTAAAAATCTGCGGCTTAATCGCCAGTAAAATCACCCGACTCACCTCAATCACCTTGCGATTGTCATCGGTAGTCTGAATCGCATATTGCTCAGACAGTACCTGACGGCGCTCCGGCGAGGGTTCACTCAGTAGTATTTCATCAGGGGTATACAGCCCCTGGGAAAGAAGGCAGGATAACAGCGCTTCGCCCATTACCCCGCCGCCAAT
This sequence comes from Phormidesmis priestleyi, assembly GCA_003242115.1. Classification (GTDB taxonomy): domain Bacteria; phylum Cyanobacteriota; class Cyanobacteriia; order Phormidesmidales; family Phormidesmidaceae; genus Phormidesmis; species Phormidesmis priestleyi_A. The sequence continues at coordinate 124 of QBMP01000342.1, read as the reverse complement.
CATGCCAAGTCTCACAGGCAAAAGATCACAGCTCTAGTAATTTTCTCCCACAGCATACCGCGAATAGTCCTTAGAAAATGAAGGGTGTGCCTATTCTAAGGACATTTTCAAACAGCATTAGCAG
>QBMP01000341.1 GCA_003242115.1 Phormidesmis priestleyi | reverse complement strand
CTCCGGGCTATCGCGACACTCTCTTTACCATCAATGCGATCGATACGCTGATTAGCCATCGCCTCCTGCTCAACCCTCAGCTATGGCTGGACAGTTTCTACCAGCTTCGCCTGGGCTTTGCTAACCCTAGCCCTGCCAGTCGATTTCGCCAAACGTTCACGCTCTCACTTAACTACGGCGTCGCTCGCAATCTGCGCGCGGGTCTGCTGTATCAGCTTGACCTTGATGACTATACGCAAATTCCTCGCTATGACACGTATCAGCAGGTGCTTGGCATTATCAGCTACAACCTTACGCCCGAAAGTCGCCTCAGCTTTTTTGGTGGGACTCGGTTTGGGCGTTCCTCTGAACCTAGCGTCAATTTGAGCGACACCTTTTACGGCGCAGGGCTGAACGTGAGCGTCCCGCTCTTTTAAGCAGCGCCTCGATTGAGAATAAACGGCTGATGAATCGGCGACGAACCTTTTCTAGTCTTTATCGATTAGGCACTTTGTCCGCGACCGATTGCTTGACCGCGATCGCCAGCTTTTCCAACATCGCGGCGGTAGTGTCAATATTGACGCACGCATCGGTAATGCTCTGGCCATACACCAGCTTATCTAGCTGCTGAGGAATCGCCTGTTTTCCGGCGACCAAATGACTCTCAATCATCGCCCCCATCAAATGCTGCGATCCATCCGAGACCTGCGCTGCAATGCTATCGAGCACCACCACCTGACGATCGTGGTCTTTATCCGCGTTGGCATGGCTACAATCGACCATAATGCGAGGATTAAGATTTTGCTGGGCTAGCGCTTTTGCGGCGCTTTCGACATGGCTAGCTTCGTAGTTAGGGCCTCGCTTACCGCCTCGCAGCACCAAATGTCCATCGGCATTGCCCGTGGTCGAAACAATGCTGGCGTGACCGCTCTGGTTGATCCCCAAAAAATGGTGAGGCTGACTAGCCGCTAGCATGGCGTTAGACGCGGCCTGTAAGCTCCCATCAGTGTTGTTTTTAAAGCCGATGGGCATCGACAAGCCTGAGGCCATTTCTCGGTGGGTTTGGCTTTCGGTCGTACGTGCGCCAATCGCTGTCCAGGCAATAATATCGGCAATGTACTGCGGCGTAATCGGATCGAGCAGTTCGGTGCCCGCTGGCAACCCTAGATCAGCCAAATCTAGCAGCAGCTTACGCGCTAACCGCAGTCCCTCGTTGATGTCGTAGCTACCATCTAAGTGAGGATCGTTAATCAAGCCTTTCCAGCCAATGCTGGTGCGCGGTTTTTCAAAGTACACCCGCATCACCACTTCTAGCTGCTGTGAAAACTTTTCTCTGAGCTTGACGAGCGCTTGCGCATATTCATAAGCAGCATCTACATCGTGCACCGAACAAGGGCCCACAATCACCAACATGCGCCGATCTTCGTGGTGCATGATGTTGCGAATGCGATCGCGTGTCTGCGTTACCAGCGCGGCAGCAGTTTCGGTAAGCGGAAGTTTTTCAAATAGCTGATTAGGAGAAAGCAAAGGACGGTTTTCGACCACATGAAGGTCTTGAGTTTTATACATCACTAGAGTGGCGGGTGCTGGAGTTGACAGAATTTAGGTAGCAACCTAAGCAGTCAAAGACTTCACCATTGTGACAGGTCACTGACTAAATGGGGTCTGCTGACCAATCATATGTATAAAGCCTGACTTATCTACTTAGAATTTAGATAAACCCTACAAGATCAGAGCGAGATAAAATGAAAAAGCCGATTAAGCGCCGGTCATCGCAGCTTGAGCCGATACCCTAGAGGTTAAGCGAAGCTAGCTTGGCAATAAAAGCAGCCTGCGTTAATCCTTGCTCTAAATATTGAATAGCCTGCGGCTGATAGGGGCCTTGGATACGATCAATTCGATGAACGACCGCATTTTTTGGCAGAGTTGGCACCGCTGGATCGGAGTCAGTTGGCCGCATTAATGAGCTAGAAAATCCTTTAAAAACGATGATTTGATCGGCTTCATCTTCAATTTGAGCGTGCACTAACAGCACCTCTTGCGGATACTGAAGGGTGTAGTTTTCTAACCGGGTAATAAAAGCAGGCGAATGAGTTTGGGGGGTGTCGCGCATCGGCTGTAACGGTTATAGAACGTCTGTAACTATGTGCCTGCAAATATTGGGGTCTGCAAATATTATCTACAACTATTGATTGAGCGCCGAGCGGCCTTGACGACCGAGCTTGACTAATAAAAAGTAGCCAAGGTAAGCAGCATAAATAACTAGGCCCACAATTCCCCAAAAGCCCAGAAAGCCTGACGTGAGGCCATTGTGAACATAGCTTTTAAAGGCTAAAGCAGGCTCCATCCAAGCTTGGCAAGTGCCACCGCTCAAAAGCTCACGGGAGAAAGCACAGCGAATAAACCATAGCTGGATAATTGCCCCTATCCCGCAGTAGGCGCTCATAGCCCAGCGCCAAGCACTAAAACCAATATGTAGCGCTCTTTTGGGCTGTTCACGAATTTCTTCATTGAGATCGACCCAAAACCATAGACTCAAGACAATCAAAACTTTGGCGAGTAGAGCGGTAATAAAGCCAATTGATAGGCCCGCAATCATCAAATAAACGGTAATGCCCAGCAGGCTAGCAACCCGCCAATAGATAGTCATGCTCAAGCTGACGGTTTCTGACTTTTTTATCCAAGACCAGATCAGCAGCGTCAGCGGAATGAAAACCGCAAATAATAGCGCCAAGCGATAATCAGTCCAGACCAGGGCGCGGATTGTCGAAAGGTTTCCTAGCACAGTGTTTCTCGGCGCAGTGCACCAATGAATTAAATGAATTAAGGGTGGGTTAATGAATAGATTAATGGGATTAATCAGCAGCCATCAATGTAGCACCTGTGACGCAACATAAAACTAATCTGATGGGCCAGTGAATCGTCTTTTTAATGACGATAGAAAAACTTATAAAATCTCTCCGTAAAACAGCTTAAGAATAGCCCAAAAACGAAATTAGGAGAGCACACCCATCACTAGGTGATACTCTCCCGTATCTGAGCACGCTATAGATGAGTCCGCTAAATAATCGAACCAGTTAGATAATTCAGTTGGCTGATCCCTCTAACTGGTTCGTTTAACTGTCATAAACACGGCACTCGTCGGCCTCAGGATTTTCGTCACAGTACTTGTCGAATGAGGATTTTTCGGTTCCCTTTTCGCGCTGATGAGAAGCTTCTGCTTGCAGCTCTTCGACTGCATCCCAAGCAGCGGCGCAACCATCAGAGTTGCTGCCATCAACAGCACAAGCTTCGCGGGCCGCTTCAATTTCAGACTTGATTTTTTCTTGAATGTCGCTCATAGCAAACCGTTATTGAATAATTTTTGGGGAGGTATGATTCTCGCCCAGTTTAGCTTAGCCAATTGCCAAACTGCCGTATCATAAGTGGCAGTTCTAAAGGGCCGATAATCTGGCTGTTGTCATCAATTGTCACTAATTGTTACCAGTAGCTGCGCCTCCGGCTAAGACGGCATTCTAAATAACGATCTAAAATGACAGGTTTAAAGGCAGCCGTTAGAAAGCAGCAGCTCGGAAGATGGCAATCAGCGCACCTGTAGCATTATGTCAGGCTGATTCGATAAAATGCTCCACCCGTAGAATTATTTAAGGAATTCTAAATTATGAAGTGGGCTAGTGCGATTTCGACCAGTGCCTCGCTGGAGATTGCGATTCAAGAGGTGACACGACAGGCAGTAGCACAGCTCGGCTCGGATGAACCTCACTTAGCGCTGGTGTTTGTTTCGGTTGCCTTTGCCAGCGAATATGCTCGACTTTTGCCGATTTTACATGCCAATTTGACGGTCGATCATATCGTCGGCTGTAGCGGTAGCGGCGTAATTGGCATGGCCTCAGATGGCCACCCAGAAGAAATTGAAGAAGCGCCTGCGGTGAGCCTGACGCTGGCACATTTGCCTAATGTTGAGCTTAAAACTTTTCACCTCAGGGCGCAGGATTTGCCCGATCTAGACAGTCCGCCGGAGCGTTGGAGTGAGCTAATTGGGGTCGCGCCCAGTGCTGCGCCTAGCTTTGTGCTGATGGCCGATCCGTTTTCATCCGGTACGAGCGAACTGATTCAGGGACTAGATTTTGCCTATCCGGGGGCGGTGAAAGTCGGTGGATTGGCAGGCATTGAGAGCTTTAATCGTAGCAGTGGGCTGTTTTGCGATCGCCAACTAAAGCGCGAAGGCATCGTTGGCGTAGCGCTCTCGGGTGAAATTGTGATGGAGGCCATCGTGGCTCAAGGGTGCCGACCAATTGGCGATCTGTATCGGGTGAGTGAAGGCTCTAGCAATGTCATGCTCAAGCTAGAGCAAGCTGAAACCACCGCCAGCAGCAGTGCCCAAACGCCTTTAGACGTGCTGCAAAATATCTTTCAAAGCCTCAGCCCCGAAGATCGCGAACTGGCTCAAAGTGCGCTCTTTATTGGGGTTGCCCAAA
>QBMP01000340.1 GCA_003242115.1 Phormidesmis priestleyi | reverse complement strand
TTTTCGCTGTCTATTATCTCCTATCCTATGTATATAGACACTTTATCCTGTCCCACTTGACGGAACCAGTGCCGTAGTGCTTGAAAAAAATGGAATAGAATCTTTAAATCTAGCCCACAAGCTTTTTTAAGAACAAGCTTTTTAAGAACATATTTATAAAGGGTTTTAAAGAGACAGCCTTAAGACAAATTTTTTGATGCGCCAGAGAATTTTTGTATACAATAGGTATACGACACCAAGGTTAACATCTCACTATCAACTTATCTGATTAAAATGTTACGTACCGCTGACCTTTTTTGATTCTGATTGTATGGGCAAGCTCTTTAGTAAAACATACCTGGCTTTGCGCCAAGAGATCCTGGCCGGAAAATTAGTGTCGGGTGAAAGTTTGGTAGAGCAAGCCTTAGCGGATCGTTTTGCCGTTAGCCGCACGCCTATTCGCGAAGCTATTCGGCAGTTGCAGCAGGAGGGCCTTATTGAATCTGACCAGCGTGGCGGGCTCAGAGTCACGGTGATTACGATTGCTGATGCGATTCATCTTTACGATTGCCGCTTAGGCTTAGAGCAGGTGGCAGCGATTGGAGCCTGTGAAAATGCGACCACCCGGCAGCTTGAAGATTTGCAAGACTGCTTGGCGCAGGCTAATTTGGCTGTGCCTGTGCTCAGTGATAGCGACTTGCAAGATCAAGCCGATGAGCTAGAAAACCGTCTGCAAATTGATCAGAGCTTTCACCGGCTGCTAGCCGAAAGTTCGGGTAATCCGTGGCTAGCAGATCTGCTCGGACAAATCTTCAACAAGATGGTATTACTAAGGCTAACGACGACGTATCGGAATCCTGACGTGTTGGAGATTTGGGCAGAGCATGAGCGGATTGTCACCGCAATTGGGCAGCGTGATGCTCAAGCAGCAGCTCTAGCTGTGCGCGATCATTTAGTTGCGAGTAAAGCGCGAGTTGTCCAAGAGCTTCAGGGTTTGACGGTAAAAAATTCGCTCTACAGCATTACTTTGACCTGAGCCCTTGACCCAGAAACCTTGACGACCCAGATTTTGATCCCCAAATTATGACCAGATTATGACCAAGACTCTACCTGTAAAGGCGCTATCTTTGGTGGTGAATGGCGATCGCCTTAACAGCACGCTAGAAAAACTCGCTCAAATTGGCAAACAACCCGACAACACTATCAAGCGGCTAGCTTTTTCAGCCGAAGATTTGGCTGCTCGCGCTCAGCTTAGCGACTGGATGAGTGCTGCGGGTATGAGCGTTCGTACTGACGCTGCGGGCAATGTGATTGGCCGCTATCCGGGTTTGGAGTCAGAAGCTCGAACCCTCGCGACGGGTTCTCATATTGACACCGTATTTTCAGGCGGTCGCTTCGATGGCTCATTGGGCGTCATTGCTGGACTAGAAGTTGTGCGGGTACTGCAAGAAAATAACGTTAAGCTCCATCATCCGCTGGAAGTGATTGCCTTTGCTGACGAAGAGCGCACCATGATCGGCTCGAAGGCGATCGCCGGTACTGCGCCTAGCGATCCCGAACGCTACGACACCGTAGACAATGAACCCATTCAAGACTGCTTAGCCAGAGCGGGGGGTGAGTGGAGTGCGCTTTCATCAGCTCGCCGGTCTCAAGAAGACATCGCCTGCTTTATTGAACTACACGTAGAGCAGGGCGGCATTTTAGAAGCCGTAGAGCGCGATATTGGTGTCGTCGAAGGCATTGTCGGCCAGCAGCGCCATCGGATCACCATTCAAGGGCGCACTAACCACGCGGGCACCACGCCCATGAACATGCGACGCGACGCGCTGACAACGGCTGCTCATTTGATTTTGGCTATAGAAGACATTGCCAAACACTTTCCGGGCGATCCGGTCGCAACTGTCGGTACGCTACAAATTTGGCCCAATTCTATTAATACGGTGCCGGGATCGGTGAACTTGAGCTTAGATATTCGCGATCTTTCTCAAGATGTGATTGCTCATATGATCGAACAACTGCGCCGAAAGATTGAAACAGTTGCCGTCACTAGCCGCACTCGCATTCGGATCAAGCCAGAGCTACAGGTAGAGCCCACACTCGCTGCGGCCAATGTACAGGCACTGATTGTCGAAAGCTGCGAAGAGCTAGAGTTGAGCTACACACATCTGCCTAGCCGCGCTAGCCATGACGCCCAAGAGATGGGCCGCTTTACGGATATGGGCATGATTTTTGTGCCTAGCAAAGAAGGTATTAGCCACTCAAGCGATGAGTACACCTCACCAGATCAGTGTACAAAAGGAGCCAACATACTGCTGCGCACCCTGCTTAAGCTAGATCGGGTTTACCGTTAGAGAGGGCGATCGCTCTCATGAGAGCTTTGTGAGAAGTCTAGTGAAAGCTTGGCAAGAACCTGATTGACATCCGAATGCTCCTATAGCGACAACACAATTAGCGACAACATAATTCAGGATGATTTTGGAAAACATTTAGAATAATTCAAAATCTGTAGCTCAAAACACATTTCAATTTTGCAGTGCCGCTTAAATTGTATACAACGCTAAGCGGCACTCAACGTATAGATGACTTGCAAAGCAAGCCAAAGTGCGTTTAAAAGTTGTTTCATGAGTGGATTTGACCAACTAGCGGGTAATGCTGCGATCGCTTTATCTATGGTTGCTTTATCTGCGATCACTTCATCTGTGGCGATCTTCCTGCGTACCTCACAGCTTGGCTTTTTGCTTTTTCGCATTTAGTAAAGCTCTATCTTGAGCGTTATTTTTTAATCACTAACCCACGCTATGTTTTGGAAGCTTCAGCTATGAGCCATCCTGAAATGATTACCAACGAGCCGACAACGCCGGAGGCGGTGTTGGGCTCTGGGAAAGTAATTCAGTCAGACTTAATTTATGGATTAGAAGATCGACCGCCTTTTGTTGATTCGGTTTTTGCGGCGATTCAGCATGTTTTTGCCTGTTTTGTTGGCATCATTACACCTTCTTTGATTATCGGCGGCGCGATTGGATTAGAGCCTGTTGATGTGGCTTATCTCGTAAGTATGTCCCTGTTTGTTTCTGGCATTGCCACCTTTGTTCAGGCTAAAAGAATTGGCCCAATTGGCTCCGGCTTATTGAGTGTTCAGGGTACCAGCTTTGCGTTTATTGGCCCTATTATTGCGGCTGGCACAGCGGTAACGGCTGCGGGTGGTACCCCTCAAGATGCGTTAGGGACTATTTTTGGACTGTGCTTTATGGGCTCATTTATTGAAATGTTCTTAAGCCAGTTTATTCAGTTTGCCAACAAAATTATTACGCCTTTAGTCACAGGTATTGTGGTGACCTTAATTGGGCTAACTTTAATCAATACTGGCATCACTAGCATGGGAGGCGGCTTTGCAGCAAAGGAAGCAGGTACTTTTGGTAGCCCTCAGTATCTGTTTTTGTCCTGCCTTGTACTAGCTCTCATTGTTGTCTTAAATAGCCTATCTAACAACTTTTTACGCATATCTTCGGTCGCCATCGCGTTAATCACTGGCTACATTATTGCCATCCCAATGGGGCTAGTTGACTTCAGTAACTTGGCCAATCTGTCACTGATCACCGTTCCGATTCCTTTTAAGTATGGATTTGGTTTTGACTTCGCAGCTTTTGTTCCTTTTATATTTCTGTATCTGATTACAACCATTGAGTCAACAGGTGATTTAACCGCAACGTCGCTTTTGACGGGCGAGCCGATCACTGGCCCTCTCTATATGCGACGAATTAAAGGCGGGATTTTGGGTGATGGGTTTAATTCTGGACTAGCGGCCTTTTTTAATACTTTTCCCAACACGACCTTTAGCCAAAATAACGGTGTTATTCAGCTAACGGGTATTGGCAGCCGATATGTGGGCTATTTTATCTCGGTTGTCTTTTTGTTTCTGGGCTTAGTCCCCATCGTGGCCGGTATATTTCAAACCATTCCTCAGCCTGTTTTAGGCGGAGCGACCATCATTATGTTTGGCACTGTAGCAGTTGCGGGTGTAAAAATTATCTCTCAAGTGAATTTAGATAGGAGGGCTTCGATTATCTTAGCGACTTCTTTGGGGTTGGGATTGGGCGTGAGCGTTGTGCCTGATATTTTGGCTCAGATGCCTACGCTAATCAAGAGTGTTTTCTCGTCAGGAATTAGCACTGGTGGTCTGACTGCTTTAATTCTAAACATGCTCTTACCCGGCTCCCGATAATAAGCCACCATTACGGCAACTTCTAGTCGCTAGCTTTTCTTATTTTCCTTGCAATTTTAAATCTCTGTGGAGACAGTTTATTGTTCTCTACAGAGATTTTTATTTGTGTTTTTTGGTAACTACTCAGGCTTAATTCTTTATGTAGAAAAAGCTTGATTTCACCTGTATGGGATTAAATTTATCAGAAGCCATCAGCGAGACTCGATTCAATGGGCCAGCGAAAGTTGCCAAAATTGAATATCAGTGAAGCGGAGATCCGAGCGGTGTA
>QBMP01000033.1:27771-36859 GCA_003242115.1 Phormidesmis priestleyi | reverse complement strand
CATACAGGGCGTCAGACTCGTCAGCAGCCCTGCCAAAGCAATAATGCCAATGCTAGAGAAGGATAAATGGCCAAGCTGAAGCTCTACCCAGCCGTTAGCCTGCTGACTCAGATGATACAGAAAAAGCTGTAGGCGTTCGTAAGCTGCGCCAACTGTGCTAGCTGTGCTAATAGAGGCGTTCGTCGAGATCTCAGCGAGAAAATCGCCCATACATAATGCGTCGAATTAATTCAGTCGAGCCGTGACTACAGCCTTCATTCTATCGAAAGCTCGGACTTCACGGGCGACTAGACGGCGGCACTGGCCGCTTTTTGAGCCGCAGAAAGGGTTTTTCCAATAGATTGTTGACGGTGTGCAGGTCTTTTTCTGAAGACGCCTTGCTCAGCTTATGCAAGTCCGTCACTGGCTTAAACGGCCTTTCGCGCTCTAGCTCTTCTCGCACCCGCTTGAGTGAGAGCACCTCGGCATCTCGCGACTCTCTGGCGACGCGAATCAACACACCTGCCGTAATTAAGCTCGCTAGCATAGAGCTACCGCCGTAGCTAAACAGCGGAAAAGGCAAGCCGGTTGTGGGCATTGCGCCCGAAGCAACGCCAATATTAATAATCGACTGGCCGACTAGCAGCACCATGCAGCCAATCGCGACTAGCCGGTGCACCGTCTGCTTAGCCTGAATAGCCACCATTAGCGTCACTGTGCTGTACACCGCTAAAAACAAAATCAGCATGATGCAGCCGATAAAGCCAAATTCTTCGGCAAATACCGAAAAAATAAAGTCGGTATATTGAATCGGTAAAAAGTAAATTTTTTGAATCGAGAGGCCGTAGCCCGTGCCGCTGACGCCGCCTGATCCAATCGCTAAAAGGCTTTGAATAAGCTGATAGCCGTTTTCACTTGGATCAGCCCAGGGGTTGAGAAAAGAAATGATGCGATCGCGTTGATAAGACTTCAAGCTCACACTCAGCACCGCGCCCATTAGCCCCACCCCAGCAGTCAGCATCAGCTGCCGGTAAGGGAGCCCCGCCGCCAGCGCAATCAGCCAAATGGTCAGACCGCATATCGCCGTTGTACTGAGGTTAGGCTGCGCCAAAATCAGCAGCAGCCCACCGGTAAAAATGCCCAGCCACACCAGCCGCGTTCTGAGTGTCAGCTTGTGCCACTTGCCAAAAAGCTGAGCGCTGTGCAGTACCAAAAATGGCTTCATCAGCTCTGAAGGCTGCAATAAAAAAGGGCCAACCGGCAGCCAGCGGGTTGCGCCATTGACCGATACGCCCACACCCGGAATGTGCGTTGCCATCACCATTAGCATCGAGATCAACAGCATCACGCCAGACACGCGCATCACCTGCTGCAACGGATGGCGGGTAATCCACCGAGAGATCAAAAGGCCGACGATGACCCAAACGAGCTGAATTTTAAAGAAGCGTGCGCCGTCGTTAAAATCGGCTTCGGCCACCGGGTAAGAGGCCGAAAACAACACCACCAAGCCCACCGATACCCATAGCAGCGTCATCCAGCGCAGCAATCTGGCCTCCAAGGCCCAATCTTGCACAGAAAAAACGCGGGTGAAACCACTCATAAACGGTGAGCTAGAAGGTGAGTTCAAAAAAGCAACCCTGCGGAGACGATACGAATGGCCATTATTTTGGCATTAGTTGGTCACGACTTGACGCCTACTTTGCCAAAGATTTTGCGATATCTGGCGCGTTCAGTAATGGCGTGGTCGCAATCGGCAGCGGTGGGGTTTTGTCTTGCGCGATCGCAAACATCTCCGTGCGAATCCGCTCCGTGATCTGCACCGTTTTGGCGTCATAAAGCTGCGTCAGCGCCTTTGGATACAGTCCAAAGCCAATAATCGGAATCAGCAAACACACAATCACAAACACTTCACGCGGCTCGGCATCGATCAGCGCTTCTTTTTCAATCAGCTCCTTATTTTCGGGGCCATAGAAAATATCGCGCAGCATCGAAAGCAAATACAGCGGCGTCAAAATCACGCCCACCGCCATCAGCATCACCACAATCAGCTTAAAGTTAAAGCCATACGCATCGCTATTGGCAAACCCTACAAACACCATCAGCTCCGCCACAAATCCGCTCATTCCCGGCAGCGCCAAAGACGCCATTGAGCAGGTCGTAAACATCGCAAAAATCTTCGGCATCTTACGGCCCACACCGCCCATTTCATCCAAAATCAGCGTGTGCGTGCGGTCATACGTCGCCCCAACCAGGAAGAACAAGCTTGCGCCAATTAGGCCATGAGACACCATTTGCAGCACCGCTCCGCTCAGACCCAAATTCGTAAATGAGCCGATGCCAATCATCACAAAGCCCATGTGAGAAATCGACGAATAGGCGATCTTACGCTTGAGGTTGTTTTGCGCAAACGAAGTCAGTGCCGCGTAGATGATATTAATCACCCCAAAAATCACCAGTCCCGGCGCAATCACCGCATGGGCAGCGGGCAGCATCTCCACATTCATGCGAATAATCGCATAGCCGCCCATTTTGAGCAAAATGCCTGCTAGCAACATGTGTACGGGCGCAGTCGCCTCACCGTGGGCATCGGGCAACCAAGTGTGGAAAGGAATAATCGGCAGCTTGACTGCGTAAGCAATCAAAAAGCCTGAGTACAGAAGTAGCTGAAGCCGCAGCGGAAATTCTTTCGCCATCAGCGCCTGCATATCAAAGGTAACGGTATCGCCGTAAAAGGCCATGCCTAGCGCTGCTAGCAAAATGAACAGCGATCCCCCAGCGGTGTAGAGGATGAACTTGGTCGCCGCATACAGCCGCTTTTTGCCGCCCCAAATCGAGAGCAGCAAATACACTGGCAGCAGCTCCAACTCCCACATCAGGAAGAACAAAAGCATGTCCTGCACGGCAAACACACCGATTTGACCGGCGTACATGCTCAGCAATAGGAAGTAAAACAGCTTGGGCTTAAAGGTCACTGGCCAAGAGGCCAAAATTGCCAGCGTGGTGATGAATCCAGTCAGCAGTACCAGCGGCATTGACAGCCCATCGACCCCAACTGACCAGCGCAGGTCAATTTGAGGCACCCAAGTGTAGCTTTCATAGAGCTGCATTCCTGAGCTATTGATGTCGTAGTTATTGACAAAGGCATAGACGATGACGGCAAAGTCTATCAGGCCAATGACTAAGGCATACCAACGTACCGTTCGCCCGTTTTCATCGGGGATGAAGGGAATGACGAAAGCCGCTAGAAACGGGAAGAAAATAACGAAGGATAACCAGGGAAATTGATCCATAACAAAACTGATAATCTGCACCACAAGCGGTGGCAGGAGAGCGACTGATGAATTAAAAAATTAACTGCCAGGGCAGTACTCTAGTTCTTTTCACACTGTAGAGAGAAAAATAGAATTTTGTGCAGGGAAAGGTTGTTTTTTAAACGACCACAGCGATCGCTTGCGTTTTAAATTTGCCTTATGACGTTTCTTGCCAATGAATGATACTGCATCTTATTAAAAGAGCACGCTCCCCTTAGCACCACCTTAAGGATCGTTAGCAGCACCCAACTATCTGATAGAATATACAGCAATAACCCATATATATGGGTAACCAATTATGGGTAACCATATGAAAACGACTATCGATATCAATGATGCGCTCATAGCAAGGGCTAAACAGCTAGCCCAAAAGAGGCAACAAACGCTTAAGAGCATATTAGAATTAGCGTTACGACAGTTCTTAGAAAATAACGAAACCCCAAAAACGCCCTTTCAACTTCGCAAACGTACATTTTGTGGGCAAGGCTTGCAGCCTGATATCCAAGCGGGCGACTGGGCAGCGATTAGAGAACGTGCGTATGAAGGTCACGGCGGATGATCGCAGTAGATACAAACATTCTGGTCTATGCGCATAGGGAAGAGTCTGAATGGCATCAGCAGGCTGATGAGTGCTTGACCGGGCTAGCTGAGTCAGGCAAGCCTTGGGTCATTCCTTGGCCCTGCATTCACGAATTTTTATCGATTGCGACAAATCCTCGGATCTATGTGCCGCCAACACCCATGAGCATTGCTAAAGAGCAGGTTGAGTGCTGGCTAGAGTCGCCGACGCTATCGCTAATAGGTGAAGGGCTTAGCTATTGGACAATATTGGTCGAGCTGCTGGGTGCAGGCCAGATAAAAGGCGCGCTGGTTCATGATGCTCGCATTGCAGCGCTATGCAAATTGCACGGCGTCACAGAACTGTGGACGGCGGACAGAGATTTCAATAGATTTCGAGCTTTGAATGTATTAAATCCCTTAGTGTCAGCGGGTTAGTCTTGTCTGTTGGCTGTAGACGAAAAGGCTGAGTGCCTTTATCTACAAGGCGTTGAATGGCCTAATGGTGAGCAGTAACATAAGCTTGGCACAGAGGCGACTCTCTACCTTGATCTAGTATCTAAACGCCGCGATATGCAAGGAATGTCGGCTTATGAAACAGCTCACTATCCAATTGCCTGACCAACTAGAATTTTCTCACTTACCTGCTCTCTCTAACGTAAGCTGATGTCAATTCATAATAGTTGCGAAGAAAATCCAATATAAAGAAGTCCTATGCCCGCTGATGATGCACTGCTCTTCATTGATGCTAATAAGTATCTTGACTTATACCGTACAGACAAAGGGAAAAAGCTGCTTGCACTATTGGATGAACAAGCGGACTACATTTTCATAACTCGACAGGTTGTTAATGAGGTACAACGCAATAAAATTCTTGTAGCAGAAGGATTTCTAAAACAAAAGTTCAGGGATCTAAAACTACCATTTTTCAACGTGCCGGATCACTTATCTGGGACGAACACAGGACAAGGTGCAGAGATTCTTAAACAGATGAGAGAAATTGGTCAGAAGGTTAAAAAGATCAACGATGAGGTAGATAAATTAGCCCTCGGCATTCTGGAGCAAATCAGCCTCTCGCAAGACGAGGTATCAGAAGCCCTGTCTCCTATCTTTGCTAAGGCAGTTACCCACTCAACCAAGCAACTAAAAAGGGCTAGAGATCGTAGAGAATTAGGTAATCCACCAGGGAAAAGTAATAATCCGATAGGTGACCAGTTGACTTGGGAGCAAATTCTGACCCATTTTCAAGGCAAAAAACGACTGTGGATTATATCGCGAGACGGTGACTATGGTACGGTCTACGGTGGTAGGGGTTTTATGAATCACTTTCTTCGCAGTGAGCTATGCGAGGTTACAGTCGAACCCGAAGTCTATCTTTTTGAAAAACTGGTTGAAGGTATCACACACTTCGTTAATACGACTGGGGTGAAGGCTGAAAAACGCCTAACGCCTGAAGAAGTAAATGAAATAGAAAGAGAAGAAAAGTCTCTATCTAGTTATCAACCTGAATCTGCAAGCAAAGCATTAATAGATGGGCTTAACCCGAACGGTTCCTACCTTAGCAGTATTGCTAAAGTTTTTGAAAATGTGGAGCGGCTTAATTTAGACGGTTCTTACCTTGGCAGTATTGCTAAAGTTCTTGAAAATGTGGAGCGGCTTAACTTAGATGGCACTCGATTAAGTAACATCACTAAAGGCTTAGGGATTATAGATAAATTCAAATTATCAAATGAATATCTCAACAGCATCAGCACAGTCTTTGAGGATGCACATCATCCTGATCTAGCTAACAGCCAATTATCACAGGAAAGCTCAAAAGAAGCAAAGCGACCGATTACGCCAATTACGCCCTCGGTACCACTACAGCCGGAAGACGAGGAAGAATAGCAGGAATAGCTTCGGACCTTTTAACAAGTCTGTAACGAGGCATCAACTGAAACACATTTTCTCTACGTCTCAAAAGATATAGATTTTGGGATAACTAGGGACTCTATTGCGATAAGCTTGTACTGCTTTCTGTGTTAGCGATCGCACCCCTACACATTCCCCAGAAAGCCTATACAGTCCTGTAATGGCTGACTTAACAGGCATAGAACGAAAATTATTCAGCCGTTGTGAGGAGCGAGGACATCGTATTTCTGAGCCTCCTCCTGAAAATATTTTAGATTTACTGGTCGCCAGGATTAGCTAAGATTCGTAGGTTCTGATCAGCCATAAAACCAAAGAAGGAGCACTGAACTCTACTTCAGTACTCCTTCCGCGATCTGAGTCTCAATAGCTCTAAGCGTCTTTGGGCAGCAATAGCTAGCCCAGCCCAGAGACAAAGACCAATCCCAGCACTGCTCCAAACACAATCAGTACATAGAACTGAGCGCGGCCATTCTCAAAGTATTTCAACCCTTCACCCGTCACCAATGTGACAAATCCCGTCAGGTTGACAATCCCATCGACAATTTTGACATCTACATTCAACACGCTTTTAGCGAGGTTGCGAGTGCCCTTAATAAACACTTCGCGGTAAATGTCGTCAATGTACCATTTGTTGAGCGAGAGGTTGTAAAGCGGTTTGATTTTGTTTGCGATCGCGCTTGGATCAATCTTATTCAACCGATACATCAGCACCGCTAGCACAATCCCTGCAACAGAAATCGCCACCGAAGCCCCCGCCATCCGCACAAACTCGCTCATATCGAACTCTTCAGCAATTTCAGCCACCGTCAGCGCTTCGCCCGCTGGATGGATAAATGCCTCAAAGTAATTCGCAAACGGTGTTCCGACTAGCCCAATCAACGCCGATGGCACCGCTAGCATCATCAGCGGAAACGTCATGCTCAAAACCGACTCATGAGGCAGCTCCGCATGAGAATGCTCGTGATCTCCATGAGCACTTTCCACCTTCAGTTCCTGAGCGCTCATCGCCCCTGGCCCCATCGAAGCACCCGCCATCTGCAAAGACTGTACCTTCACACTTTTACGCAGGCTCGCATCGTTACCGCGAAATTCGCCTTCAAAAGTAGAGAAGTACATGCGGAACATATAAAAGGCCGTCACGCCAGCCGTTAGCCAGCCAATCGCCCACATGATCGGATTCACCGCAAAGACAGAACCTAAAATTTCATCCTTTGACCAGAATCCTGCAAACGGCGGCAGGCCCGAAATGGCTAACGTGCCAATTAAAAAGGTAATCGACGTAATCGGCATATACTTTCGCAACCCGCCCATCAAGCGCATATCTTGCGCCAGCGCTGGGTCGTGACCCACCACTTCTTCCATGCCATGAATGACTGATCCTGATCCTAAAAACAGCATCGCCTTAAAGTAAGCGTGCGTCATCAGATGAAAAAGGCCAGCGGTGTAAGCGCCTACGCCCATCGCCATCACCATGTACCCAAGCTGAGACATGGTAGAAAAGGCCAGCCCTTTCTTAATGTCATTTTGGGTAATGGCAATCGAAGCGCCCAAAAAGGCCGTGATTGTCCCCGTCCAGGCAATGATGTTCATCACCGTCGGAATATTTTCAAAGACAGGATACATGCGGGCAATTAGAAACACGCCCGCCGCTACCATTGTCGCCGCATGGATTAGAGCTGAAATGGGGGTGGGGCCTTCCATTGCATCGGGCAGCCACACATGCAGCGGAAACTGCGCCGACTTGGCCATTGGCCCCATAAATACTAAGCCTGCAAACAGAGCCGCTAAGCCCGCTGAAAGTACGCCCGTGCTGACCAGTTCGCTGAGCCTTGAGCCCATGAGTTCAAACTCAAACGTGCCGGTTGCCCAAAACAGGCCCAGCATTCCGAGCAAAAGACCAAAGTCACCGACTCGGTTAGTGACAAATGCTTTTTGGCAAGCATCAGCTGCACCGTCGCGGTCGTACCAGTAGCCAATCAGCAGATAAGAGCACATGCCCACTAGCTCCCAGAAGACATACACCTGGAGGAGGTTGGGGCTTACAACTAGCCCCAGCATGGAGGAGCTAAATAAACTTAAATAGGCATAAAACCTGACATAGCTTGGATCATGCGCCATGTAGCCATCGGTGTAGATCATCACCAACAGCGCCACCGTCGTCACAATTACCAGCATCAGTGACGTGATGTGATCGACGGTGAACCCCATATCGATGTGAAAGTCTCCAGCAGAGGCCCATTCAATTAGATAGGTGTAGGGCGCGTGGCCCTGAAGCTGGCTAACCAGCAGCATTATTGATAAAGTCATCGCCGCGCCAATCAGGCTGACGATAAAAACAGCGACGGGCTTTCTGAGCCGATTGGTCGCTTCGTTGTAGCTAATAAGCCCCATACCCACAATTGCTGCGCCTAGCAAGGGCAGTACAGGGATTAGCCAAGCATATTGATAAATGGCTTCTACGGATTCCATTGATTACTCCATATTCCTGCCAAGGTTATTTCTGGGATTTAGATTGAATATCAAGCTCAGTTTTGAGTGGGCGCTAACTGGGCTCAATCGGTGTCGAGCCAAAATCGGCAAACCGCTTTTATATTGACATACCCTGTCCATCTCGCTGTGTTGCTTTAGACGTAGAGGAGCCAGAAATGTAAATTTTAATTAAATAAAAATATTTGGGTGCCTTAAAGCGCATTTCTGTACAGCCATTTCTGGAATGTGTAAAGTAACTCTCCTGTTCCCACTTTGGGAACAAGTTACTATTGATAACATGCGTATCTTATCCCGCAGCACCCTACGAAACTTCTGGAAATCTCATCCAGATGCCGAAGAAGCTCTAAAAACTTGGTACTACGAAGCGTCTCATGCTAACTGGTAGAGCCCAGTCGATATCAAGGCTGCTCATGGTAGTGCCAGCATCATTGCGAATAACCGTGCCGTTTTTAATATCAAAGGCAATACTTATCGACTAATTGTTGCTATTCGTTATGACATTGGCATTATTTTTATCCGCTTCATTGGTAATCACGCTGAGTACGACAAAGTAAATGCAGAAACAATCTAGACCGAGCTAAACCGAGGTTGATATATGAAAGTACGCCCAATTAGAACCCAATCCGACTATCAGGAAGCGCTTCGAGAGATTGAATTGCTATTTGATGCCGCCCAGAATACGCCTGAATACGATCAGTTAGACATCCTCAGTACGCTTGTAGAAGCTTACGAAAAAACATATTTTCCAATTGATCTGCCTGATCCGATTGAGGCTATTCATTACTATATGGATAGCCGTGGCTGGTCTCGTCGTGATTTGGAGATCTGTCTAGGCAGTC
>QBMP01000033.1:24317-27761 GCA_003242115.1 Phormidesmis priestleyi | reverse complement strand
GGGTGTCTGAGGTGTTGTCTCGTAAACGCAGGTTGTCTCTAGAGATGATTCGGAAATTAAATCAAGAATTGAGGATTCCAGCTGAGATTCTCATTCAACCCTATGAGTCAACGCAAATCTCTGCCTAAACCATCCCCTTTAAACCATCCCCTTTAAACCATCCGAGTCAGCTGAACCCGATAGCGCTCTTTTTTAGTGACCGCAACCTCCCCAATTTCCAATCGGCCCTTACCGCGAATCGCAATCAAATCGCCGCTTTGCAACGTTTGACTCGACTGCGTAATCGGTTTCCAGTTCACCCGCACATCGCCGCCCGTAATCAGGTCGGCCATTTTGCTGCGCGACATGCCAAAGCCCGCAGAAGCTAGCGCATCTAGCCGCATAGAAGCTTCAACGGTAGTGATTTCTTTGGTTTTGGGTTCGCGCACCCGCAGATCGCTTAGCGCTATGGCCTGCGTTTTCACAGGCACTGATCGCACCTGTACCAAGCTGGTCTGTAAAAAATCCACCAGTTCAGGCACTACAACCGCCTGTGCCCCACGCTCACCCAGCACAATAATATCGCCTACTTTATCCCGCACTAACCCGGTGCCGAGCAGCGATCCCAAAAAGTCACGATGAGAAGCGGTATCGAACAAAAAATTACCGGCAATGCTTAGAGCAGCCAAAGGTACTGGCTGCTCGTCAAACGGAATTTCGCTACGGGTGATGACTAAGCGCTGCCGTTCGGCCTGAGGGTAGCCGCCGCTGGCGACTGCATGAATTTCGCTCAGGTTGCCAAAGACAGCTTGAGCTTCAAATAACTCTGGCGGTGACAAAAAATCGGTCGCGACGGGTTCCCAGGTGCGGACGGCCTGTTCGGCGCGGTCGATGATGCGAGCGATCGCTTCCCTATTCTCAACCCGCTTCAGAATATCTTCTTTCGGCAGCATACGCTAAACCTTTGCCACCTCTGGTGCTGTTTCTGGCGCTGTTTCTGGCGCTGGTTTAGAGGGTGCAGGCGCTACGCCATTCACCACTTCCGGCGAAATTCCGAAGTTTTTCGCAACCTCGCGCGCTGTCATTTTGGCGCACATCATCACCGAAGGCGTCCCCCCACCTGGCTGCGAACTAGCACCGACCAAATAGAGATTAGAAATATCTTCGCTGCGGTTGTGTGGCCGGAAAAAGGCGCTTTGGGTCAGCACTGGCTCTACCCCAAAGCCGTTGCCCAAGTAACTGTTCAGCGTCCCTTCAAAGTAATCAGGCGTGACATGGCTTTGATAGACCAACCGTGACTTCAGTTCCGGAATGTAGCCGCGCTCTTCTAAAAAGGTCAGCACCTTGTCCGTGAGCTTTGGCCCTTCCACATCCCAATCAATCCCACTCGCATTGTTGGGCACAGGTACTAGCGTATAGGCCGCATGATGCCCTGGAGGAGCCATACTCGGATCGGTCAAAGACGGAACGTGCAGGTATTGAGAAAAGTCTTTGCTCAGCACTTTTTTGTCAAAAATTTCAGTCAGCAGCGCTTCATAGCGTGGCCCTAAAATAATGTTGTGATGGCGCAGATCAAGATCTTCTAGTCCATCGGCTCTAAAGCCGAAGTAAATCACCAAAATAGACATTGATTGCTTAGTTAGCTTCACCCGCAAGTCTTGATTGATCAGCCGGTACTGAGGCTCAATTAGCTTTGAATAGGTGTGGGCGTAGTCACCGTTAGAAACAACTAAATCAGCGGTGTGCTGAGTGCCATCGGCGAGGGTAATGCCTTTGGCGATTTTTTTGCCAAATAGAGAACCTTCTACGTCGATTTTGGTGACTTCACTGTCGTAGCGAATGGTTCCGCCTAGCTCTTCAAACTTACGCACAAAGCCATTCACTAATTCACCAGTGCCGCCCATTGCAAAGTGAATGCCCCAGGTTTTTTCGACAAAGTGAATCATGGCGTAAATCGCAGGCACCTTGAGCGGATTGCCGCCTACCAGCAGCGGCTCAAAGCTAAATACCTGCTGAAGCTTGGGGCTTTTGAAGCAGTCTTTGACAAATGAAAATAAGGGGCGCACAGCGTCTAGCTTCACCAGATCAGGCGCGACTTTGAGCATGGAGAAGAGATCGCCAAAGTAGGTGTAGCCCAACTCAATAAAGCCGCGATCAAAAATCGCTTTGGCAGCGTCGTGAAACTTGTCGTAGCCCGCCAAATCGTCGGGTTCAATCGCTTCAATTTGACGGCGGGTGCTTTCGGGATCGCCGTCATAATCGAAATAGGTGCCGTCATCAAAGTAAATGCGGTAGAACGGCAAAATAGGGATAATTTTGACATATTTAGCGGTATTGGGGCCGCTGGTAATCCCGGATTTAATGCGGTCTGCCGGATCCATAATTTCGGCTGGAAAATCAGGCTCACCCAATGCGG
Source organism: Phormidesmis priestleyi (assembly GCA_003242115.1). Taxonomy (GTDB): domain Bacteria; phylum Cyanobacteriota; class Cyanobacteriia; order Phormidesmidales; family Phormidesmidaceae; genus Phormidesmis; species Phormidesmis priestleyi_A. Next base: position 25,366 of record QBMP01000033.1, on the reverse strand, counting down.
CGGCGTCTCTTTGCAGTGAAAAAAGCTCTTCAATAAAGTGAGGCACGGTGAGCACGGTTGGCCCCATGTCAAAAATAAAGCCATCGGCTTTGCGCACATAGGCGCGACCGCCGGGAGCATCTAGTTTTTCAAAGAGGGTCGTGTCAAATCCTAAGCTCTGTAGGCGAATGCCTAACGCTAGCCCACCGATTCCAGACCCTATAATGATGGCTTTTTTGCGATTCATACCGTAGTTTCACTAACTATACATTTCTTAGTATAGACTTCATTTTGACGCTGTAGCAGTCAGAGTTAGTCGCTGACTACCGTTATTTAGACGTTGTTTGGGCGTGATTTGAGCATGATTTAGGGTTTTTTGATTGCTGAACTAACGGTTGAGTAGAGGCGCGATCGCTCTTCCTGGATCCGGCTGCCGCATCAAAGACTCCCCCACCAAAATCGCCTTTGCCCCAGCCGCCACCACCGCTTCGACATCACTTGGCGTATGCAGCCATGATTCACTCACAACTAACACCTGCCGCTGCGTGATTTGGCTCTCATAAGCCCGCAGAATGCGCTCAGTCGTCGATAGACTCACCGTAAAATCTTCCAAATTGCGGTTATTGATGCCAATCAGCTCAACCCCTTTTATCCCCATCACCCGCTCAAATTCTTCAGCGGTATGCGTTTCTACCAGCGCATCTAGCCCCAGCGCTTTGGCAATTCGCACAAAGTAAGTAAGGTCTTGATCGGACAAAATTGCGGCAATTAAAAGGATGGCATCTGCTCCGGCAGCGCGCGCCTTGTAGATTTGGTAGGGGTAGATGATGAATTCTTTGCACAGTAGAGGCAGATCCACTGCTTGACGAATTTGGCTGAGATAGTCGAAGCTGCCCTGAAAAAATTCGCTATCGGTCAGCACAGATAGACAGGTTGCGCCGCCAGATTGGTAGCTGCGGGCAATAGCCACCGGATCAAAGTCAGCTCGAATCACGCCTTTACTTGGCGAAGCCTTTTTCACCTCCGTAATAATTGCCGGAGCCTGTTGATTAGCTTGGTGCTTCAATGCC
>QBMP01000033.1:17871-24273 GCA_003242115.1 Phormidesmis priestleyi | reverse complement strand
GGCATTCCCTGCACCTGAAGCTGCAAGTCTTTGAGCGGAAGCTGCTCTCGCTGCCGAGCAACTTCTACTTCTTTGTGCCACACAATTTTCTCTAAAATATTGCGCGGCTCAGAATCTTGAGTTTTGATCTGGTACTCAAGGCTAGCGACAGAAATAGAGGGACTGGGATTGAGCCGACGAATTTTCATTAGGCGCTCACCTCAACTGGCTTCACCTCGGCTCGTTTGTAGGCTTCATCTAACACCTCAGATAGGGTGGGATGGGTATGAACAAACTTTGAAAGTTCGGTGACGGATTGCTTTTGCGCTATAGCATTCGCCGCCTCTTGAATCAAATCTGCCGCATGGAGTCCAATAATATGCGCTCCCATTATTTCACCTGTATCTTTGCGGTAAATCACCTTCGCGAGTCCTTCGGTTTCGCCTTCCGCTAGCGCCTTGGAATTCGCCTTAAAGTAGCTGCGTACAGAGGCAATTTCCGTAGCCCTCTGCCTTGGCTTTGGCCTTAGCCGCAGGCTCTGTCAGCCCTACAAAGCTGACTTCAGGATGGGTAAAAGCCGCCGCTGGAATGGCGTTGTAATCGACCGTGCGATTGTCTCCACAGATATTGTCAACCGCTACAATTCCTTGCGCCGAGGCCGAATGCGCCAGCATCATTTTGCCGTTGGCATCACCAATCGCGTATAGATGCGGCACCGGCTTCCCATCGCGCACAACGGCTAGATGCTCATCGACCGGAATAAAGCCGCGCCGATCCGTTTCGACGGCAACCATGTTTAGGTCTAAGTTCTTCGTCGCCGGAATTCGACCCGTCGCTACGAGGCAAGCGTCTACTTCCATTACATCCACTATTTCCATCGTCTTCGGATCAGCGAGTTCAATCACCACTGGCGATCAGTCCCACTCTGGTTTCAATATCGCGCGGTTTAATGAGTACCCGCTCAGCCTGCTTTGCAATATCGGGATCAAATGTCGGCATGAGCTGATCCATTGCCTCGATCATCGTGACTTCAGAGCCTAGCGCCGTGTACACATCGGAAAACTCCAGGCCAATGTAGCCGCTGCCAATGATCGCGACCCATTCTGGCAACCAGTCGAGGCGGATGGCTTCATCACTGGTAAAGACGGTTTTACCGTCCGTTTCAATGCCTCTAGGCACAAATGGAAGCGAACCGGGAGAAAGAATAATGTCTTTGGCGGTGACGGTGCGGGTGCCGCTGTCGTCTTTAATCGAAACTTTTTGGCTACCGGCGATTTTGCCCCAGCCGCGAATGGTTTCTACGCCNTTCTACGCCCAAGCGTGTGAGGCTATTAGTTAAGTCACCCCGAATTTTGCTGACTAAGTTTTTGGCATGATCGGCAATCCCGGCGCGGTCGAAGCCGACTCCGGTAAGACTAAGGCCCATCGCTTTGAGGTGCTGAGCGTCGCGCATTTCACGCACTCTGCCAGAAGCCGCCAGCAGCGCTTTCGAGGGAATGCAGCCGCGATTGACGCAGGTGCCACCCATATCGGCAGCTTCAATAATGGCGGTTTTGAGGCCGCGTTTGACGGCGTGCAGGGCTGCGCCGTGGCCACCAACGCCTGCACCAATAATCACCAAATCGTAATCGAATGCTGAATCCACGGCTGTCTCCTTGCTGGTTGCTTGTATGCTTTCCAGGTTTTTCTGTTTTTTTGGGGTGATCTTTATTTTCAACTAGAGCGGGGGGTTTGCACAACTCGTGTTTCCGTACTTGCCCTGTTATAGGCAAAGTCAAGTCTAGGAACAGTCAAGCCAAATTCAAGGGATCATATGACTTCGCTGGCGCAGCGCTTCGTACAGGAGCACGGCTGTCGAAACGGCCACATTTAGTGATTCTACTCCCGGCACTACCGGAATTTTGACCACTTCAGAAGCGCAGGCCATCAGCGATTCTGATAGGCCCGCACCTTCATTGCCCATTACGAATACAGTTGGCGATCGCAAATCAAGCTGCCAATAATTAAGCGATGCGATCGCGCTCGTCGCCACCACCTGCACCCCTTGCGCCTTCAGTTGCTGCGCCTTTTCGGTGATATCTACCGTTTCAATCGGCAGCCGAAACCACTGACCCACCGAAGCTCTCAGCACTTTAGGATTACCGACATCTACGCTGTCATCACTCAGCCACAGCCCATCACTGCCTGCCCCTGCCGCCGTGCGAATAATCGTGCCTAAGTTTCCCGGATCTTGCAGCGCTTCTAGCATGATCCCCAGGCTAATATCGCCCGTAGGCCGACTCGCTGCCGCTTGCCAAGCATTGCGCTGAGGCGCGATCGCAACCACCCCATCCGGCGTCACCGTACTCGCAATCGACTTTAAAACGGCAGGCGACACCAGCTCTATTTGCTCTGATTGCGCGAGTGCCCGCTGGTAGAGATCGGCGTAGCGCTGCTGCCACTGCTCGGTATAACAAAGCACTTGCAGCGGATAATTAGCCTCACAAGCCGCCTCTATTAAATGAGTCCCTTCGAGCAATAGCACTGCCTGTTTACGCCTTTCTTTAGCCTGTTGCAGCTTACGCAATTGCTTGACCGTTGGATTTTGAAGGCTAGTAAGCATGGTCAACGTATATTTAAATCACTATGTATTTAAATTGAACGATAGAAAGTTTTAATTAGCAAAATTAATTGCTAAATTGCTAATTAGGCAGAGTGCAATCAACCAGACATAAAATTTATTCACTTCCATCACTCATGAAAAAAGCTCCTCAGACAATCAGAACTGAAGAGCTTCTTACCACTAGCTCTTACCACTAGAAAGTCAAGAATAAAGTGAATTAAACATAAGATGCGGAACCCGGGACTTGAACCCGGAAGTCCTTGCGAACACTAGAATCTGAATCTAGCGCGTCTACCAATTTCGCCAGTCCCGCAAAAGTTTTGCCCTACAATTTTGCTCTACATATCATCTCTAAGCATTACAGCTTAAAACGCTAGCGCAGAACAAATGCCTGAGAACAAATACCTTAGATAATTTGCTCAAGGCTGCGATTAATAATAATCTAGCAGTCCGTGACATTCGTCAACCGCATCGCGTTCTTAATCCAGGCTTAATCCGAGATATGATGCAATCCCATCTGCATGTGTCCGGATATTTCCAGATTAAGATCCGTCTGCTAGGGGATGTCAATCGCTGAAGTAGCCCAAATTTTATTCAAATAAACCGGGAGAAACCCTGAACTTTCGGGTAGAATCCATACCAAATTCTGTGGATTTTCCCTCGGTTAATCCATTTCATCAGCATTTCGTCAACCTTAAATTTATGGAGGCTACTCCCATCGCTCCTCTCACCTCTTCAGCTTTGCCTACAGCCGCCGTCTCTGCAACCAAATCGGCCAGTAAGCCAGCCTCTGTGATTGAAATTTGGGGCGGCTACCCCCTCAGCGGTCATATCCCAGTCAGTGGGGCCAAAAATTCAGCTCTTGTTGTCCTCGGCGGTACGCTCCTGTGCTCACAAACCTGCCGCATTCGCAACATCCCTGATCTGATGGATATTGGCCGCATGGCCAGCGTTTTGGAAGCGCTTGGGCTCAAAGTTGCCCGCAATGGTGACATGCTCGATGTCGATGCCAGCCACGTTAGCCATTCCAAAGCGCCCTACGACATTGTAAGCAAGCTCCGAGCCAGCTTTTTTGTGATTGGTCCGCTGCTAGCTCGTTTAGGCGTAGCGAGGGTTCCGCTCCCTGGCGGCTGTGCGATTGGAGCCCGCCCAGTAGCGCTTCATATTCGCGGCTTACAGGCACTCGGCGCTCACGTTCATATGGATCATGGCGTCGTTCATGCCTATGTACCCGGTGCGCGCGGCAAGCTCAAAGGCGCAAAAATTTATTTGGACTACCCTAGCGTTGGCGCAACCGAAACGCTGATGATGGCAGCAACCTTGGCCGAGGGCGAAACTGTCTTAGAAAACGCCGCTCAAGAGCCAGAAGTTGTGGATTTGGCTAACTTCTGTATCGCAATGGGTGCAAAAATTTGCGGCGCGGGCACTAACACCATTACCGTTACGGGCGTGCCCAGCCTCCATGCGACCGACTATGCCATTATCCCAGATCGCGTTGAGGCCGGTACTTATTTGGTTGCAGGCGCACTCACCCGCTCCAACATTACCGTCGGGCCGGTCGATCCCCATCATTTGACGCCGCTATTGGCAAAATTGCGTGAAACCGGCTCCACCATAGAGATTGAAGAAAATAACAATATTCGGATTTCTCCGGGCGATCGCATCCTTCCTACCGACATTCAAACCCTGCCCTATCCGGGTTTCCCAACCGACATGCAGGCGCAGTTCATGGCCTTACTTACCCTCGCTGACGGCAGCAGCACCGTCACCGAAACCGTCTTTGAAAACCGCCTACAGCATGTCGCTGAGTTCAACCGCATGGGCGCAGATATTCGCATCAAAGGTGACTGCGCAATTGTGCGTGGGGTCACTCAGCTTTCAGGTGCACCGGTTACCGGCAGTGACCTCAGGGCTTCGGCAGCGTTAGCTATAGCGGGCCTAGTTGCCAAAGGCAAAACCACCCTTCACGGTCTGCATCATCTAGATCGCGGCTATGAAAAATTTGAAGAAAAACTCACCAACGTCGGCGCGCGCCTGCGTCGAATTCCGCGCAGTGAAGCCGATATCGCCGCTCAGCCGACGCCAGTAGGCGTGGAAGTAACAGCAGATGTGCCAGTTGGTGCGGCGGTTAGGTAATGGCGTGATGGCGTGAGGCATACAGAAGTCGGGGATCAAGGGGGTAGAGGATAAGGGGGCAAAGGTTAGTCTGGTTAAAAGATCGCTAGAATCTTTGCAATTGCACTAGCTTCTCACCCCTTTTCCTATGCTCCCACTCCCTATTTCTTCCAAATCCACCCTCACTGGCCTCAATGCCGATCACTTTCGCCATCCGCTCGACAAAAAAGCTACTCAATCGCTTAAGCGACTGCCTGGGCTAGATGTCGCTATTCGCAGTCTGCTTGGCCCGATGGGCGAACAGTTCTTTTATTTAGAAAATATTGCCGCCAGCGTTCTCGTCGGGCCAAAGCAATTACCCGATCTTTACCAGTCCTTACAAGAAGCCTGCCAAATTCTTGATCTTGAAGTGCCTCAGCTCTACATCAAGCAGCATCCTGTGCCCAATGCCTATACCTTTGCGATGCGCGGCAAGCAGCCTTTCATCGTGGTGCACACCGCTTTAATTGAGCTGCTGAATCCGGCTGAAGTGCAGGCTGTGATTGGGCATGAGTTAGGCCATCTCAAATGCGATCACGGCGTTTATCTGACGTTGGCTAATTTACTGACCTTGGCTACGAGCCAATTGCCCTTTGGCTCTGTGTTGATGCAAAACTGGCAGTCGCAAATAATGGAGTGGGTGCGCTGCGCTGAATTTACCTGCGATCGCGCTGCCCTCCTAGCCACCCAAGACGCTCGCACCGTCGCCTCCGTGCTCATGAAGCTCTCTGGGGGCTCCCCGACTCTCTCCCCTCAGCTCAACCTAGATGCTTTTATTGACCAAGCCCGCTCCTACGACGCCATCAGTGACAGTGACATGGGAGAAATGCTCAAGCAGCTTAAAACCAACGAACTGAGCCACCCAGTGCCGGTCTTAAGAGCGAGAGAAATTGATCGCTGGGCCAGCACTGCCGACTATGGGGCGCTACTTCAGGCCCGTCCGCTAGTTGCCGCCACTGACAAGACTGACCACCCTGGTGGCTGGCGGCAGTGGTGATTACATAGAATATTCAATTGGAGGAAGCTGATAAATTTGCTCAGCAAAAGGCTGTAACAAAGGCCCCGAATTCGGTATACTAAATAGCCTACCGGGCAAGTGGCGGAATTGGTAGACGCACCACACTCAAAATGTGGCGACTTCGGTTGTGCGAGTTCGAGTCTCGCCTTGCCCATACAGCTTATTTTTTCAGCCTACTTCTTGACCTGTTTCTTAAAAAAGTAAGGGGAGAAATCTCATGGCTCAGCGACTAAAGCGCTGGGAATCACCTCGCAGCGAAGGTCGTAACCAGAAAGGGCGAGGCGGTTCGGCAAAGCAAAGGCAGTACAAAAAACGACAAAACCTATTGGTAAAGCGGCTACAGGAAGGAAGCGATCGCGCCAAACTCAAGCCAGAAATTAAACCAAAGATGACCCTAGAGACCAAGCTAACGAGCGCTAAGATAAACAAAAAATACAAGAAGAAAGAGGCTATTGAACAGCCTCTTTTTTTTGCTTTTTCCTCACTAATGACTCCTGTAAAAACTAGCCCGTACCGCTGCAACTTTCCAAACAACTTAAGTGATTTTGGTAGAGCAGGTGGGAAAGCTAGTTAAAGACACTTTGCTAAGGTTCAGGGCGTCCTTTGTCATACCCAACAAAATTTCATCATTTGCCTGTTAAAGCAGCAC
>QBMP01000033.1:5814-17861 GCA_003242115.1 Phormidesmis priestleyi | reverse complement strand
TCACAGCGGCAGCAATCTGTTTGACTCACAGAATAATTACTTAGAGAGTGCTGCTGTTGAGGAAACTTCGACAGCCCATTCGCAGATAGAAAAGGTTGCTGTAAAAAAACCAGAGAAAGGCTTAGAGGAAAACTTAGAGACAGAGCCTGAAAAGTTACTGCCCAAATCTTTGTCGAGTGTCTTATCTAAAATTGTGTCCGATGAGCTGCTGTTAGCTGCTAGCTGCCGAGGCATTACCTTAGGTCAGTGGGTGATTGTTCCGGATGCTCTACATGCGCTTATTCTTGTTCAAGAAGATCGCCCTGACTTTGATATTACTAGCCGCAAACCAAGACTGCTGAATGCCTTTGTCGCAGGCTTTAAAGCCGCTACCGCCAAGCGCATCAACTTAATTCGCAATCAGCCCGGTTCGCCGGTTTGGCAGCGTAGCTATCAAGAGCAGCGAGTAGAAGATGAATTTATGCTCGCGCGCCTACGAAAAAAAATGAATACAGCCGATAACATTGTTGAATCCAGCCAACCAACGGGTAGCTAAGCTTATTTTTGCACTACGTATCGATCTGAAATGGATCAAAAATCTCTAATGCTTCAGAGCAGCGTCTGAAATCTCCCACATTTCGGGTCGTCACAGCTCAATATCTCTACCTGTATCAGGATTTCTTTCAAATAACTACTCATCATCATCCAAAATCGGCATTAAAAGCGTTGATGACTGTGGTACTGAGGGGCGAATTAGCTTTTTATACTCTGCTGCCGACAAAATGACAGCCGTTTGTTTGCCGCGAACCGTAATGAACTGAGGAACACCTTCGTCTGCGGCTTTGACCAGTTGGCTAAACTTGTTTTTCGCTTCTTGTAATTGCCATTCGTTAGACACAATGCCCATAGCGCTATTCATTTAGACAGTCTAGCTATGATTATGACTTGAATTTTATGAAAGAAGACATCTTGGGCGTTAAACACTGCTACAGATGCTCTCGTACCCATTGCCGAAAGTTAATTTCGGCGGCTACCTCGTTTAGTAGGGCGGTTTCTAAAAACTGGTAGAGATCTGACTTTTGAACAATGGGAAAGGTGGGGGATTGATCGCACTCCACATACGCCCCATCTTGCAAGCACAAAATTCGCCATTCTCGCCCATTAAACCGCCAAAACTCAGGTACCCCCAACCCTGCATACAGTAAGTTTTTGTTGAGATCTGTGTTTGTAATGTCAACTTCCACTATCAGATCAGGTGCGGGATCAACGTCTAAATTCACCGTGTGATCGGCCACCAAATCAAAGTTTTGAATGTAGTAGCCGTTGTCTGGCTCAGCGCTTTTAAGCAAATCCTCGCGATCTAGCGTAGTCGAACCCATCGTTTTAATCATCAGGCCCATTTCGACGACTAAGATTCTGACAAAAAGTTCGATTAATCGCGCCGAGCGTTCGTGACTTTCAAGAGGCATGGTAATTTCCAGAACGCCGCTGTCGTAGCTAAAGTGAGCTTTAGTGTGCTTACTCAATAGCTGCTGAATTTGCTTGAACGCTTGCCACTCAAGGTTGTGAAAGGCAACGCGCTTTTCGCCCACTGGTTTTGGAGGAGCCTCTATTAGATACATGGTCGCTCACCTAAACAACTATCTGAATTTATCTTAGCGAAAGGGTTAGAGAGTCCCTTCAATAAAAGCAACTTTATAGATCAACTAACCCTGGTGGTGGCGTAATTTCGATTCGACCTTTAGCAATATCTACGACTGGGACAATGGCTTCTACAAAGGGAATGAGTAAGGTTTTTGGCGCTTTGGGCTTATTTCTACGTCTAGCCTGACGTTTGAGCTTGCCTGCGGCTTTGGCTCGAATTGAGGGATGAGAGGTGTCTTTGATTGGCGCTGTTTCTATGGTGGGTTCCGAGTTGGGTTCCGGCGCTGACTCTGACGGGTCTGTCGTCTCAGCGGTTGGGGTGATTTTTTCTGTAGGTTGCTCGGCTAGCGTAACTTCTAGCATGTCGTGGCCCATTGTGAATAGGTCGGTGACGGTGCCGAGCAGGCTTTGATCGGTTTGCAGGTATACATTGAGGCCGATTAAGTCGGAAACATGAAATTCGCCGGGGTTGAGCCGGAGGCGATCGCTCTTTGGCACTAGCAATTCAGCCGCTCTCAAATCTTCGGCCTGATCGCGATGGTCAATGCCTTCGAGCTTGACTAGATACTGATTTTTGCCGTCTAAAAAGCGACCGCTGGTAATGCGGATGAGCGTGAGTTCGCTATGAGGTTTTTTGAGCCAGCGATCGCCCGGTTTGGTAAAGCGCTCAGGAAAATCGCTCTCTGGATACACTTTTACATGGCCATTTAAGCCATGCGCCCCGACAATGCGCCCGATTACTAGCCAGTCTGGCTTTTGCTTGAGAGATTCATTTGCTGCTTCACTAGGCATTACCATTACACCGCTGCCATCATCGGCTTCACGGAATACACCTGATTGGTCAGCGTGGCTAGATGCTTCAAAGCGCTCACAAGCTGCTCGTCTGTCGCGGTCAGGCTGATGCGGAAGCACTGATGCATGTGCGGCCAATCTTCACCTTTGAGGCTATTTTGTAGCCCAGGGAAAAACGGACTTCCCGGTACAATAATCACGCCATATTTCTTCAGCTCATTGTAAAAGTCCCAGTCGCTCATGGGCAGATCTTCAAACCACAGCCAAGCAAAAATCGCGCCTTCGCCTCGGTGCAAGCGCCAAGGGACTTCATTTGGCATGTAGCGGGTGAGGGCGTCTTCTAGCACCGCGAATTTGCCCTGATAGTGAGGCCGAATCACATTGATCGAAATATCGGCCAAAGCTCCGCTGCGAATGGCTAGCGCTGCGATCGCTTGACCATAGCGACTAGAGTGAATGCACAGGTTCGTTTGAAAGGCTTCTAAAATCTGGATGATTTTTTCGTCGCCAATGGCAATGCCTACCCGCTCACCCGGCAGGCCCGCTTTAGACAAACTGATGCAGTGGACGATATTAGGCCCGAATATGGGCGTCATTTCAGTGAAATTGAGCGCTGGGAATGGCGGGGCGTAGGCGGAGTCAATGAAAACAGGCACATTATAGGGCGTAGCCAAATCGACGATGCCCTGCACTTCGCTGGCCGTAATCACGTTGCCGGTAGGATTGCAGGGCCGTGAGAAGAGGACAAAGCCGGTGTTGTCGTCAATTTCTAGCTGGTCAAAGTCGGGGCGGTACTTAAAGGAGTGCGAATCGCTGCCGAGTTCGATGAAGGGGCGGTAGGCTTTGACAGCTTCAGGATAGAGCGTGACGCCGCCGTAACCAGTATAGTCAGGGCTAAGAGGCAAGACGATATCTTTGAGCTGGCCGCTGCTGCTGTAGCCACCGAGGGCATTGGCGGCCAAAAAATAAAGGTTTTGGCTACCGGGCGTGACCAAAATATTGCGTGAGGTTAAGCTGAGGCCGTAGCGCTGGTTAAAGTCATCACGCACGGCTTCAATGAAGGGCTCGTAGCCCTGGCTAGCGCCGTACCTGCAAACGACTTCGCCATATTCTTTGCTAGCTAGCAACTCTGCTGTACAATCGCGCCAAAGCTGTTCAACTTCTGGCAAAATTACCGGGTTACCGGCACTGAGGTTAATGAATTCCTTTTGCTCGCTTGACGCCTTACTCGCGTTCAGCGTTTCGATAATGTCTTTCATAATCGCGCGCACCCCGGTTAGGTGAGACATGCGATCGCCGAACTGAGTAAGGGCAGGAATCATGATTGATCAGGGTGTCCATGTGTTTACGGCCTACTGGGCATGGCCTGTTCGATCAAATATAACCTCTATCTGACTTACCTATGCACCGTTCCTGGCAACTTGACTTCTATCGTCGCCCCCTACAAGATCCGTCTGGTAGCCCGCTCTGGGAGCTATTGATTTGCGATCCACAGATGACGTTTACCTATGGTGAATTTTGCCCGCAGCGGGAAGTGAGTGCGCCCTGGGTGCGCAAACAGCTACAGATTGCGGGCGATCGCGCGGGTGGCTGGCCGTCTTATATCGAAATTTTTCGTCCGCAGACCGTCAGCTTGGTAGAAGTCGCTTGCCGAGAGCTGCCCATAGAAGTGCGCCCGACTAGAGAAGTGCCCACGCTCAAGCAGTGGCTGCGAGAGCGAGCCGTTTGGTACCCGACCCTGACGAACTATGTCCCTGACGCCTACGACCCCATCGCGATAGATCGACCTGCCCCCAATCCGATTGCCGATTACTTAATGGGCGAACAGTGGCAGTTTGCGGCCATCGGCTCCAATGGTTTGATGCGACTAGAGCAGGAGCCAATCCCAATCAGCTCTATTCCAGCGGATCTGAACCCAGTGAGCTTAGGCTTGCCCAGTACGCTGCTGATTCCGGGCGTAATTATCAACGGCGGGCGGCAGTCGATGGCGCTATCTCAGTGGCTGCAATCGGTGCAGCCGGTAATGCTGCAATATATCGCCGGGGCACCGCATGGCTTACTGCTAGAAGCGGGACTGAGCGATCGCTGGATTTTGGCCACCTTTGAAGATAGCGATGTGGCTGGAGCAGCGCGCACCTTTACGGAGCGCAAGCAAGCCGCTCAGGGACTGCACTTTTTGCTAGTTCAGCCCGATGAGTCGGGAATGACCTACACCGGCCTCTGGCTAATGCGCTCCACCGCTAGCAAACAGATTGCGGCTGTAAGCACTTAAGCACTTGTCCCACCCGCGACGACACCTAGCGTGACCAGCCAACACATATCCGCTAACGACAGACAGAACCCGGTCTGAGCAAAGCTCAATGACATTCGCAGCGCCTAGCTAGGCTCAGTAGCGTAAGGGAGTTCGGCAGAGAGTTCGGCAGAGAGTTCGTTAGCGTAAGGCGCTTAAAGCAAAAAACATTTTGCGCCGATCTGTTTTAAGGGCAGATGTGGGCGGTAGAATTCCTCTTGACAGTCCCAAAAGAATAGTCCCGAAAGAACAGTCCCAAAAGAAAAATTGATGGAAAAAATGATGGAGTATCTGGCAGGTCATCCCATAAAAATCGGCATCATTGGCGGCAGCGGCCTCTATCAGATGGAGGCGCTTAGCGATGTCAAAGAAATTAAGGTAGAGACGCCTTTTGGCGATCCGTCAGATGCGCTGATTACTGGCAAACTCGATGGCGTGCCGGTGGCTTTTTTGGCACGTCACGGTCGCGGGCATACGCTTACCCCTTCGGAGGTGCCTTTTCGGGCGAATATCTATGCGATGAAGGCGCTGGGTGTGGAGTACTTGATTTCGGCTTCGGCGGTAGGTTCGCTCAAAGCTGAGGCCAAACCGGTGGATATGGTGGTGCCGGATCAGTTTATTGATCGCACCAAGAATCGAGTTTCGACCTTTTTTGGGGAAGGGATTGTCGGCCATATTTCTTTTGGCAACCCGGTGTGCGATCTGCTCGCCACTCTGCTCGCCGATGCCGTTGAAAGCCAGCAGTTTGAGGGCGTGACCTTGCATCGCGGCGGCACCTATGTGTGTATGGAAGGCCCCGCTTTTTCGACTAAGGCCGAATCCAATCTGTACCGCAGTTGGGATGCGACCGTGATTGGCATGACGAATTTGCCCGAAGCCAAGCTGGCTAGAGAAGCCGAAATCGCCTACGCCACTCTCGCAATGGTGACTGACTACGACTGCTGGCATTCTGACCATGACAATGTGACGGTGGAAATGGTGATTGGCAACTTGCAAAAGAATGCCGTCAATGCCCAGAAGGTGATTCAAGCCGTTGTTCGCGAACTCAGCGAAAATCCGCCCGAATCGGAAGCGCATTCGGCGCTAAAGTACGCCATTATCGCGCCGCTAGATAAAGTGCCACCTGCCACTAAGCAAAAGTTGGCTTTGCTGTTGCAGAAGTATATATAGGAGAACGCTAGTCGAGGCCGCGATAAAGCGCTGCGATCGCGAACGCTAAGCCAATGCTTTCAAGCACGACGCGATCGCCTGCCCTATAGATTGTGGTTTCCCAAGCATCTTCAGAAATGCGACGGTGGCATTGTACTTTTTGATCCTGCTGTGAAATCAAAACATACTCTTCTAGCGAGTCAATCTGTTGATAGTCATTTAACTTGTCGCCAGCATCAAAAGCTTCCGTACTTGAAGAAAGCACTTCAGCGACCAATTTAGGGTATCGCTTGATGTAACGCTCCGCGCGATCGCGCGCCTCACAAGTAACAAACGCATCAGGATAGTAGTAAAAGTCATCTTTATAGTTGACCTTGACGTTTCCAGAATAAAATCGACAGTCAGGCGAGTCTCCAAAGTGGGTGTCAATTAGTCTGAGCAAGTTAAACGCGATGCGGTCATGATTATCGGTTCCGCCTGCCATTGCATAGACTAATCCATGTCGGTATTCGTGGCGAATTGGGCTACGGCGCTCAATGCCAAGATACTCTTCGGGACTTATATAATGCGGGACGGCAATCATGGATTCTCGATCAAAAAGCTTACCTTCGTTGGCTATATTTTATCGCTTGGAGCAAGTAGCGCCTCGGTTTTTTAAGCCAGCGATCGCTGCTTCAGGTGCGATCGCGCCCACCGACGCCGCGCTTACAGTCGGACTCAGCACTGCTTCATACCCGTCGTATTGCGTCCCCATCACCCGATCCCAAAAGGTGAAATACAGGCTGTAGTGCACCGTGTACTTGCGGTGATGCAGCCAGTGATGCGTGCAGCCTACCAGCCAACTGCCCAGCCAAGCGCCCACCGCCGAATCTTCAAAAAGTCTGACGCCAAAGTGATGAATCAGTGCGCCCGTGGTCATTACCATCACCACCGCCACCAGCACTGAAACATGCATAGGAATCAGCAGTACCGCACCCATTAAATAAATAGCTTGTAACATCGCTTCCGCCGGATCGAAGGCAAAAGCCGTCCAGGGCGTCGGATTTTTGGACTGGTGATGGCCTTGGTGCAGCCATTTGTAGCAGCGAGGGTGATGAGACAGGCGATGGGTGAAGTAGAAATAGGTATCTTGCAAAACTATTACCAGCACTAGGCTGAAGCCCAGATACCAGAGTCCATGCTGATCGGGCTGCTGATAGAGGCGGGTGTAGCCAAGCTTATAAGCCATCATCATCAGCGCTGCACAGACGGAGAAAATGCCCGACGACATCACCGATAAAATCACATCGCTGCGAATCGCTGCCCAGATTTGAGTGAGGGTAGTGAAGCCAGGTTTTAGGCCAGAAGTTGAGCCAGCAGAAAAGCGTGATCCGCGTCGTAAATAGAGCAGCCAATAGAGACTGCTAGCCGCAGCGACATAGCCTGCTACGGTCACGATGAAAAATATCACACTGTGTCGGCACAGTTCCTGTAGCGAGGGGTTCTCTAACAGTAAAGAAAAGGTCAAGGACGGTATAAATAGTGCAGATTTATTCCCTGAAGTTTACTGGGTTAAGTTCGCTTTGACTATAGAAGGCATAGCGAGATGATGGCGTGAGGGTATTACGGACACTCTCATAAAGCAGATTGACGAAAAGTTCAAGAAGGCAGTGTTGATAGGCAACGGAAGCATCAGCCTCTCCCAGAGGAAACAATTAAGAAATTAAATAAAGTGTTGCGAAGCGTAACGGAAAAGGTCGTTTATAAAAAAATGTTGCGGATTATTGATCCCGCTGTTAGCGTGTGCTTGTTCGGATTTTTTGAGCCGAGCTTTCATTAAAAAACTGATTTGACTGACTAGCTTAAGTTAGTCGCTGCTTGTTACTAGGTGGCATTTTTATCGACATTCAGGAGGTCTACTCACGATGAATTTCTTCCCCATTGATCGATTACTCCGCCCCCTTCACAGTTCTTTCCAGATGGGATTGGTTAGCTGCCTGTCTTATTTACAGCACCTGCTCATGAAGGTTGCTGTGGCTATTTCGCTAAAGCTTTGCCTGTTTACAGCTCGGGTTTTGCTAGGGCCGTCTAGCGATTCTGGTAAGCACGCAAATCAGTTCTAGCTGACATCAAGGCTCCGCTATGCCCAGCGTTGAGCCCGCAAAAATTATCCACAGAATTTACCCGCAAAATTTATTTCGATCAAGAAACATTTTGACGCACTCGTTTTCAGTAACGTTCTTAACAGTGCGTTGTTCTACGGTGCGTTGTTCCGGGCTGCCGCATGGCAGTTTAATCTCTTCAGAGGCTTTTGAAAGATGAATATTCAAGGAAAGGTTGCGCTAATAACCGGTGCATCCCGAGGAATTGGGCGGGCGATCGCTTACGAACTCGCTCGTCAAGGCATTGCTCGATTGATTTTAGTGGCCCGCAATTTGCCTTTGCTAGAGGAGGTAGCGGCTGATATTCGGCAAATGGGCGTAGAAGCGATTCCTTTGGCGATGGATCTGACGGTGCGATCGCACATCAGTGCCACCATTGCCCAAGCGTGGCGCGACTATGGCGATATCGACTTGCTAATTAACTGCGCCGGGATTGCCCATCAGGCGACTTTTTTAAAGTCACGCGCTTTTAACGTGCAGCAAGAGCTATCGACAAATTTGATGGGCATGTATACCGTCACTAGCCTGATTGCGAGACGGATGACGGCAAAGCGCAGCGGCACAATTGTCAATGTTTCTAGCCTGATGGGCAAAGTAGCCGCCCCGACAATGGCGACTTACTGCGCCACAAAGTTTGCGATTGTTGGATTCACCCGCGCGTTGCGGATGGAGCTAGCGCCTCACAATGTCAAGGTGATGACCCTGTTGCCGACGCTTACCGATACCGATATGGCTAAAGATTTGCAGAAGTTTCGCGGCGTGATTCCGATGAGCGCTCAAGACGTGGCTCGTGCTTGTTTGCGAGGGCTGAGCCGAGATACGCCAGAGGTGTTAGTGGGCTGGCAGTCTCACTTGGCCGTTTGGTGCGATCGCCTATCGCCTTGGTTACTAGAAACCGTCTTGAAGCTGAGCGCACCAAAACCTATGAGGTTGAGGAAAGCTTGAGCTTTATCACAGATGATTTTGCCTTCACACTTGATCGCTTTATCGCTAGGCTAAAGCTTTGCGCTTTTAGGATTGTTCTAGCGATATGAGTATTCAAGACACGGCTTCTTTGGACACAGCCCCTTTAGACACAGCAGACACAGCAGACACAGCGTTGACTGCAACCGCTCAGCCAACGCTATATGGAGAAAGAGAGATCGCCGAAGGCAAGCTGATCACCTTCCCAAATCCGCGCCCAGGACGGGAATATAACATCAGCATCACCCTGCCCGAATTTACCTGCAAGTGCCCTTTTTCTGGCTATCCAGACTTTGCCACAATCTATATCAACTACGTACCCGACAAAAGAGTCGTCGAGCTAAAAGCCATTAAGCTGTATATCAACAGCTATCGCGATCGCAATATCTCCCACGAAGAATCTATCAACCTGATCATGGATGATTTTGTCGCGGCCTGCGATCCGCTATCGGTGACGATAAAAGGCGATTTTTTGCCCAGAGGAAACGTGCACACCGTCATTGAGGTGTCTCATCGCAAAGCTCAATAGCTAGCTGATCTGCTGAAGGTTCCATAGCCTAAAGTTCCTAAAAACTACGGCCCTTCAGCTCGAAGCGCTGGTGTAAAACCGTAGGGCAAATTGCCAAAACCATCGGGAAACCTGAAACAGCACTGCGGCTAAAATCGCAGCGCTCACTAGCCATGCTGGATCGCTGCGATTCAGCATGGTTTGAGCTGGGACGGTGGTGAGGAAAGCTACCGGAATAATGAAGGTGAAAAAGACCCGGTAAGCGGCAGGATAACCCTCAATGGGAAAACGACCGGCTTCAAGGAGCGATCGCAGCACCTCAGTCACATTATAAATTTTGACAAACCAAATGCTAGTCGCACCCAAAATAAACCACAGACTATAGAGGCTAACCACCCCTAGTGCTAACGGCGGCAGCATGGCTAAATAAGCCGAAGGCGCAAGCCCAAGCTGAGCGCCAGCATAACCAACTATGATCATCCCAAAAAGCACATCAGGCAGTCCCCAGAGTGAAATCGTGTGAGTCGAAAGCCAAAACTGTGAGCTAATTGGTTTAAGCAGAACAAAATCTAAGGTGCCTTCTTGAACATAACTCACAATTTTGTTTAGATTTGGCACTAAAAAAGTAGCCGAAATGCCCTGCAAAATTGTGAAAATGCCTAGTACAACTAAGGCTTCTTCCCAAGACCAGCCCTGAAAGCTGTAGTCGTTACGGTAAAACAAAAACAGTCCAAACAGGCTACCAACGAGCCCGCCTAAACTGGTAATGACCGCTACGATAAAGTTAACGCGGTACTCTAACTCGGCAGCGAACGACACTAGCCAAAACAACCGCAGCACGCGCAGGTACCGCCTGATCACCCTTTTTCATTCTCCGTTACAATCTTTTTTGCAAACTCGCTGAGTCAGCTTGCCTCTCCTAGAATAATACAGATGGCTAATAGATATCTGATTATCCGTTTAGCACTAGAAATAGCTGATGCGCACCAGACTAAATCATACAAAAAGCAATCATGTCAATGTAAATAAAGCTGAGCAGTCGGATCAAAGAATTTCAACAGAATTTCAACAGAAGCGCGTTTTTTGGCAGAAAGGACTGACATTCAACAGCCGTTATCCTGCATTGAGATAAATTTCAAGCTTTTCCTGTAGGCGCGCTCTAGCGCGAGCAATCCGAGACTTTACCGTTCCTAAAGATACGCCTGTGGTAATGGCAATTTCTTCGTAAGAAAGTCCCTGTAGCTCACGCATCGCAATGGTCTTTTGAAAAACCTCCGGCAGTTCTGCCATAGCTTGCTTAAGATGATCATGAAACTCTTGAGTCATCATGGTGTCAGCAGGAGTCGGCTCGATAGAAGGCAGCTCCCAATCGTACTGACTATCGCTAGAGTAGCGCGGCGCATCTAGCGAAACAAATCCTTTAAAGCGTTTACGTTTGCGCAGCTCGTCATAAAAAAGATTGGTGGTGATTCTGCCTAGCCAGCCTTTAAATTTGGTCGGTTCGTTGAGGCGATGGACGCTCCGGTAAACGCGAATCCAAACTTCTTGGGCCAGATCAGCGCGATCAGGCCAGTCGGAGGCTAGGTGGTACAGCAGCTTATCGACATAGCGCTGGTAGCGGGTAATTAGTTCGGCAAAGGCGGCCCGATCTCTGGGGCTAGAAGTCACTTGGCAGCGGCAGACCAGATCTTGGTTGGATAGCTTGCTCAGTGGCAGCCTGACAGCTGGATTTATGGCCGAATTAGCGGACGAATTTACTGCCCTGCTTGGCGGCAGCACGGCTAACGAGCGTCCCTTCTCTTCAGGCACCTTACTGACTTCAGGCACCTTATTGGCTATAGATGCGTCAGATGCGTCACTGACATCAGCACCTGAATTTGCGATTGAATTGGCAGATGGACTTAAGGGGAATGGGTGAGCGAATGATTTTCTATCGGCAGAGCGTCTGTCAGCAGAGCGTCTGCTGTGGGAAGCGGCCTTAGTAGAAGGGGGTAGATCCTGCAAAGGTACCTTGCCAAAGGGAACAGGCTGCTTTAATGGGATCAAACTACTCATTGGGTTTGAAATCTCAATCCTGAATTGGACTCACTCTGTGTAGAAGGGGCTACAAAAACACGACGCTGCAAAGAACGCTGCAAAGAAAAGTGTGTCAAATATCACGGTATGTCGGCACTTACGGATACGTACGTAAGTATTTGTCACTATGTGCTTCTTTGTCTCAGCCAACATAGTAAACATTACTTAGGACGTACATCAGCTAAATAGCTTAATCTTGTTCGTATGATCACGGTTGTGTTAAAAACCAATGATTCTTGTATTGACTGAAATCGACGAACTTGAAGCCAAAGCATTGCAAAAACAATCTTCTGACAAAATTGACCCATTTGAGAGTTTGTTGATACTTTTGTGAAAATATTACGCATAGGTTTATGCATAATATGGTTATGCGCCCATGCCAGAGTAGTGTTTGAGACCTGCGTGCCAGAGTCTGCGGTTAAGAACAAAGGCAACAGCCCCCCACCCAGCCATTGTCAAAAGCCCTCTAAACAAATCTACGGGTAGCCCAATTAACAGGCTAGCC
>QBMP01000033.1:0-5804 GCA_003242115.1 Phormidesmis priestleyi | reverse complement strand
TCAAGAGGTGCAACCATTCCGGAGAGAAAGGTGTAAAACAAAAACCAAAATTGCTGAATAGCGGTCGCCCGCTCCACCCAAAAAGCCAGCATGGCAAAGGTGTACTGAATTAAAAAACGCAGACAAAATGCTAACAGCAGGGTGACGCTGCCCCAAAAGCAGGCATAAGGGGTAGGAATCCAGATGGCTTCGGGATACAGCAGACAAAACAGGCCAATCAGCAGCACGATAAAGGGTAGTCGGGTGAAGCGTTCAGCCAAATGCCCAAAGAAATGACGCCAAACGGGATCGATGGGCTGCAACAATAGAGGTGAAAGCGTGCCTTGAACGACTTCTTTTTCAAAATCCCAAATGACCCAGACCACTGAAAACTGGCGGGCTAGAAATACAGCTAGAAAGTAGCGGGCAAATTCGGTGGAGGTGAAGCCGAGATCACTCGATTGGGCGGCTTCGCTCCAAAGGCCGAGGAAGATTAAGGGGAAGCTGCCGGAGAGTACCCAGAAGATGAGTTCGGCCCGATATTCGAGCATGTAGGCGTAGTAGACAGAAAGGAGGGTGCGGGCGATTTTGATGAAGCGGAGCATGAGATCGCAAGGAGCAAAGGGGCAGGTGAGCGCGAATACAAAGTGAGAAATTAGCTGAGTTGGCCAGTTTTGAAGACTTTGCCGATGATGTCTTCAATCGGAGGTTCGGTGATGGTGAGATCTTGAATGGTGAAGCTGTTGAGGAGCTTAGAAACTGTTTGAGTCAGGGCTTCGGTGCGAACTAGAAAGGTGGCTTTACAGCCTTCTAGCGATTTCAGATCGCCGAATGGTTTGAGAGTTTCTGGGCTGATGGGCTGGTCGTGGTTCTGGTTATGGTTCTGGTTCTGGTCGTGGTTCTGGTTGCGGGCAAATTCGACGGTGACTTCGCGGTAGGGGGCGAAACGATCTAAAAGATTTTCGAGCAGGCCGTCGTAAATGAGGCTGCCTTGGTGGATGACGAGAACGCGATCGCACAGAGCCGTGATATCGGCCATGTAGTGACTGGTGAGTAAGACGGTAGCGCCGTATTTTTGGTTATAGTCTTGCAGAAAGCTGCGCACGGCGACTTGGGCGTTGATGTCGAGGCCGAGGGTCGGTTCGTCTAAAAAGAGAATTTGGGGGCGGTGCAATAGAGCGGCGAGCATTTCGGCCTTCATGCGTTCGCCTAGAGAGAGTTTGCGTACGGGCTGGTTGAGCTGATTTTGCAGTGAGAGCATCTCGGCGAGTTCGCCGACGCGCTGACGAAATTCAGCGTCGCTGAGGCCGTAGATGGCGGCGTTAATGCGCAGCGAGTCGAGGGCGGGTAAATCCCAAATGAGCTGCTGCTTTTGGCCCATGACTAGGGTGATTTGGTTGAGAAATTGGGGCGATCGCGCAAAGGGCCGATGACCGGCAACACTGACTTGACCCGCGGAAGGATGAATCAGGCCGGTGAGCATTTTGAGGGTGGTGGTTTTGCCTGCACCGTTGGGGCCTAAAAAGCCGACAACTTCACCCGGCTCAATGCTAAATGAGACTTGCTTAACGGCTTCGATTTGGCGATAGGTACGGCGAAAGAAATGTTTTAGAGTAGCCTTGAGGCCGGGTTCTCTAATGGCGACCGGGTAGGATTTGGTCAGCTGGTGAACATCAATGATGGGCATGAAGGTAAGTGTTTAGGGCGCAATAAGAAATAGGATTGGTGCAGAGGCTACAGGCAAAAAGGTTAGGTAAGTTCATTACCATACTGCCTAGTTGTGGTCGAAGGCTATTTCTGGAGATGAGTTTTGGGGGCTCTATTTTTGGCTTTTTCCGTCTTAAGGATTACTGTTGATGGTGTTTGGCTTTTAGATAATAAGGAGCTGACACAGCAGCGCGTGTTTAGTCAAAGGAATGCCGACGCTATGGAGATATCGACGACTGATTTGGGTGCAATTCGGGCGGTGATTGAGCAGCAAATTCAGGCTTTTTTACAGGGCGATGCGATCGCAGCTTTTGCTCAAGCGGCACCGGGCATTCAAATGCAGTTTGGCACGGCTGAAAATTTTGTGCGGATGGTCGAAGCGGCCTATCCGCAGGTGTACCGTCCGCGCTCGGTGATTTTTGAGGAGATGCGGCAGGTAGAGGGCTTTCCGGCTCAGCAGGTGATGCTGCTGGATCAAAGCGGTGATTTGGTTCGAGCCACCTATATGATGCAGCCGCAGCCCTCTGGCCGCTGGAAGATTGCGGGCTGCTATTTGACGCCGATAGAGGAGGACTGATCTTGAGCTGAAGCCGCCATCTCTAGGCCAAACTGCTCATGCTGCGCATAGAAATGGCCAATTAGATACAGCGAACCGCATAGAACCGTAGGCGCTGCCAGTGACTTTGCCGGTGGTTTTGCTGGTGGCTCTGCTGATAGCCCTACCGCTAGATGCTCGGCTGTAAAAGCAGCGCTGAGTCCGGCTTCCAAATCAAGATGAGTTTTTAAAATATCCAGGTTAGGACAAATCTGTAAAGCTAGCTTGGCAAGATCATTTGGGTTGGCGCTGAGATGTCCTGGAACGGGAACAAGATGGAGGCGATCGCCCGCCCTTAGCAAAGCGGCAAATACGCCGGGATGATCTTTGGTGTCGAGCATTCCTATCAGCCAAGTGACGGATTGATTAGGAAAGGTTTGATCGAGGTAAGTGCGGAGCGATCGCGCTGCATCCGCATTATGCGCCCCGTCAATTAGCAGCGGCTGACCTTTTACCTGCACCTTTTGCAGCCGTCCGGGCCATTTTGCTTGGGCCATGCCGCTGATAATCGCCTCATCTGAAATTTGCCAGCCCTGAGCGCGTAGGGTTTGCAAAGCGGCGACAGCACAGGCCGAATTTGTTCGCTGATGTTCACCGAGCAGCGACGGCAGATATTCGATACCGCTGTAAATAAGATGGCCTGTGGCGGTTAGTTCTGCGGGAGTTACCCAGGTCAAAGGCGCGTTCAGGGCTTGGGCGCGGGCAGTGACGACAGATTCAGCTTCTAAGGGAAGAGGGCCAGCGATCGCCGCAACTCCCGGCTTCAAAATACCTGCCTTTTCACCCGCAATCTCTGCTAGCGTATCGCCCAAGCGCTGCCAATGGTCGCGGCCAATCGACACAATCACCGTTACCAGCGGGGCCGCAAACACATTCGTCGCATCGAGCCTGCCGCCCAAACCCACTTCGACAACAGCGATATCCACCTGCTGATCGGCAAAATACTGCCAAGCGGCGGCGGTAAATACCTCAAACTGAGTCGGCGTCATATCAGCCGGCAGATCTTCCGGCTGAATCACACTTTCCACTCGATCCAAACTAGCCTGCAAATCTGCCCAGCTAATCTGCTTACCATCAATGCAAATGCGCTCTGTCCAGTGGATTAAATGAGGTGAGGTATAGCGCCCCGTGCGGTAGCCCGCCGCAGAGAGCACCGCCGCCAAATACGCACAGACTGATCCTTTACCGTTGGTGCCCGCGACATGAATAATCGGCACCTGATGATGTGGGCTGTCCATCGCTGCCAGCAGCTTTTCGATGCGCTCTAAGCCCAGATCGACACCAAAGCGAGCATAGGCTTCTAGTCGCGCCTCAACACGCTGAGCTTCTTTGCACTGAGCTTCACTGTGCAAAGCTAGAGAACGAGGCTCTGGATCAGCATCAGAATAGCTGAAGAACGGAAGCGCTGTATTCATAAAAAGCTAAAAATGGTTTAAAAAACAATAGGGAAAGCAGATTTTAGTTGCCCTCCCTATCGTGTTATGTGACCGTTTAGATCCTTTTTAGATCAAATTAAACGGCTTCTAAATTTTTCTCACCCGTACGGATGCGGACGATTTCATCGACATTGCTGACAAATATTTTGCCATCTCCGATTTCACCCGTGCGAGCCGCGCTGACAATTTTATCAACGACCATCTCGACTTGGGTATCTTCCACCACAATTTCTAGCTTTAGCTTTTGCAAAAATTCAACGGTGTACTCAGATCCTCGATAGCGCTCGGTCTGTCCTTTTTGCCGACCAAACCCGCGCACTTCAGAAACGGTCATACCGACAATGCCCGCATTGACTAAGGCAATTTTGACCTCATCCAGTTTAAAGGGACGGATAATCGCTTCAACTCTTTTCATGGCTTCAGTTCACTCTCCCAATAGTTGTCCCAGTAGCTGCTGCGCTCTTCACGTTAGGCAACTCGCCTTAGCAAACAAACATAGCAGCATTGTAGCCAGTATCAGATCTACCAGGAGTTCGCCCCCCTAGCTCTGTATCAGCCACTACTATATGCCTTAATACCATAGGAGATTTCAGCGATATTTTAACGAGTTTTTGGCGATATTTTAGCGATTTTTGAGCAAGGGCTTCATAATCAAAAAGCCTGACCCAAAGGCGGTGACAATAATTAGCACAATTGAAAGCACTAGCCAAACACCGCCGATTTCTTTGTTTTCGGCGGAGTCTAGCACAGAGCTACGGTACTCACCCGACGTTTCGGTAAATAGCTTCGGTAAGGCGGTTGGCACCATTGCGCCTTTGCCAGAAATAGGCTCGGTACGCCTGAAAGCGGGCTGCTTGCCGGACGGTTTGCCGGATTGGGATTGTTTACTGGGTTGGGAGCGAACGGTTGTATGGCCCTGTGTATGGCCTTGGCGCTGAGCGGTGGTCGCATCGGTGGGTGCGGAAGAATGTGCGATCGCCTGGGGTTTTGAGGGTTCTGACCTCTGAGGCTGGGATCTTTGCGTGATGGGTTTGGGCACTCGTGCCGATGGTATGGCCTGAGTAGAGTGAGCCTGAGTAGATTGGAGCTGAGCGGCACGGGC
Source organism: Phormidesmis priestleyi (assembly GCA_003242115.1). Lineage (GTDB taxonomy): Bacteria > Cyanobacteriota > Cyanobacteriia > Phormidesmidales > Phormidesmidaceae > Phormidesmis > Phormidesmis priestleyi_A. Next base: position 985 of record QBMP01000033.1, on the reverse strand, counting down.
TTGAGCCTTGATTTGAGGCAGGGCTTCGGAAATGCTCTGGAGCTGCTGAAGATCGGTCTGAGGTTTGTTTTGAGCGGCATTCTGGGCGGCATTCTGGGCGGTACTCTCTTGAAAAGCCGCTGAGGTTTCGCCGCGCACTAGCTTAGCGAGGGTATCAGGAGCGATCGCACTCGGAAAGCTGTCTTTAGAAGCTTGTCTGGCGACGCCTGCAACTTGGCCAAGGCTCAAGGTCGCCTGGACGACGTTATGAATTTCTTGCTTGAGAAATTGGTTTTGCTGTAAAAGCTGCTGATTGCGGCTATTGAGCGAATCGATCACAGCTTTATTGGCCTTTAGCTCAGCCGCTAGCTCTCGATACACGGACATCGGTACAGAGGGCGCGTAGTGGTTAGAAGCTGAGGACTCAGCAGGATGTGAAGGCTTCATAGGAGGGGTGAATCGCTTAGGTTCGCGGCGCAAGTAGTCAAATTAGAGCAATGTCGGTGACATTCGTCAAGAAAAAACAGATAACTGACCTTTAATAACTAATAACTAAATTTATTGATGTTGGCAGCTTAGTTGTACCCTAATTTCATCCCGAATCTATAAAGATGATCAACTTTTTTCGATGAATTTTTAGCCAACAACGCATCTGCTAGCTAAATTTTTGCTTCATCCTTCTATTTTGTGCCTTCAGAAAGCTGAAGCGACTGAGCCAAAAGGGCGGCTTGGGTGCGATCGCGCATACTCTGCAAACCAAACCCGGTACGCGCTTGGCTAGGCTCAAAGCCCGTGCCGTCATCTGCTAACGTCAGCGTCACCCCGGCTTCAGCGCCTACGAGCTGGAGGTGAATATGGCTGGCGTTGGCATGTTTGACAATATTCGTCAGTCCTTCTTGAAGGATGCGATAAAGAATGGCGTTGAGATTGGCGGGCAGCGGGCGAGTGAGCTGAATGTGTTGGGGGACGCTCAAGGCGGCTAGATGGGCCGGGTGATGCGGGGGAT
>QBMP01000339.1 GCA_003242115.1 Phormidesmis priestleyi | reverse complement strand
GTGCCAGCACCGTAAACAGCAGCTTAGGCAAGCCGGTCGAAAGTTTTTGCCAAACCGGCCAAGGCCCGCCGCTATTGGGATCTTCAAAGCCAACTGTTGCGGTTGCGGGGCCATACAGCCAGCTCACCAGCTCCGGCTCTAGTCGCTCATAGCTCGCGAGTCCGGCGATAATGCCCTGCTGATAAGGCACCAAATCACCGCCCATACGCCCCAACTCTCGGCGCAGCATATTCAGCTGAAATCGGCCCAAGGGATTAGGCTGATTGGGATCTAGCAGCGTGGCAAACACCAGCGATCGCTCAGCCGCAGGCGCTTCACCGAGGCTATTAGCAGCCGCCAGTACCGTATTCGCATCTTGACGATCTTCTAAGCCCTTTTGCCACTCGCCCTCAATGGTTTTCAGCGCTCGTAAAATTCGCGGCGCTTTTAAAGAACTTTCTAGCTGCGCTTCAGTTTCGCTGATGCGAGTCGCTAGCGATCGCTCAAAAATTTCTCCGGTAAAGCGCTTTACGGCCTGATCAACCAGCGATCGCACCTGCTCTTTCGAGCGAATATTGCCCTTCAGCGTCTGCTGCACAATCTCATCGATCAGCGCCAAATACTGCTCTGCCAAAGATCCACCTGATTCCACCCCAAACCTCCTATTTTCGCTGAGCGCCGAGTCATTCCATTGTAAAAGTAAATGTAAAAGCAAAGCTGCCTTTAATTCAGCGTCAAGACCGCCTGATTATCAATCAACCTCAGCTCACCGCGACTATCGACCGCGCTGTATTGCTGAAAGTATTGCTGCACTTTCTCAGGCAGCATCGGATAGTCAAACACCGCGTCGCCAGCGGTCACCGTAGCCCAAAAGTCTTGAATATAGGGGGCGTAGGTTTTAGCTTGATCTACACTCAGCGACAGCGGTGGATCGAGCAGCAGCTTGAGAATGAAGCGAAAAGAGCGATCGCCCATCCAAGCCCTAGAAGTTTCCTGCAAAGTCGGCCAGTCTGGCACCGCCTCAACCCGCTTAGACTCGACCTGCAACTGCCGCTGCCCGCTACTATCTGTCGTCAGCGACAGCAGCCGATAAGGATGCGGATAGCTCACCAGCGATCCGGTCGTAATCGCATAAAAATCATCCGCTTGCGCAATATCCTGCACATGCAAATGCCCTGTAAACGCCACCGGCACCCCGGCCTTTTGCAATCTCGCCACCAGAGCAGGCGCATTTTGAATCATATAGCGCTGCCCCAGCTCACTCGTCGCCTGATGGGGCAAATGCTCCAAAGTATTGTGATGCACCATCACCATCACAAACTTACCGGCCAAATCCAATAGCTGCGCGTCTAGCCATGCTAGCTGCTGCGCGTCAATTAGCCCAAAGCCAAGCTGCTCACCGCTGTGATCAAATGCATTAGAGTTAAGCCCAATCAGATGCACACCGGGCAAAATTTCCTGCTGATAATAAAGCTGTTGCCCATCTGCATAGCCAAACTGCTGATAGATCTGAGGAAAATCAGCCAGCGAAATTTGATCTCTATCTGGCTTGTCATCTGGCCTACCATCTGGCCTGTTATCTGATTCTTCTTTGGGCTGAGTGGAACCACCCGCAACGTTGCCCCACTGCCTAACCACATCGTGATTTCCCGGCACCGCATAGGTCGGAAAAGGCAACTGCGCCAGCCGCTCGGCCAGCCACTGATGATTTTCCCATTCGCCATGCTGCACCAAATCTCCTGGCAGCAGCAAAAAATCAGGCCGATCCGCCACCAGATCCCGCAAAATCTGCTCAAAAGCCGGAATGCTAACTTCTACCAAATGACAGCGATTCGGACGATGCCAAATCGTTTGCGGCAGGGCAATATGCAGATCGCTGATAACGGCAAACTTAAAGTTGAGTGTCATTATTGGTAACGTCTGTAACGTCTTTTGGCAGCTTTACCCTCACATTTTAACGATTGTATGCGTTTGAATGCTCAATTTGCAGGGATCTGGTAGTGTTTAGAAAGCACTCAACCAAACCCTCCAAAAGATAATTTTTAAAGACGACCTGCAACCGGCAAGCTGCAACCGCTAGATATCACCGATATTTGTATAGCTCACGGTTTGTTCTCATGGTTTTATTTGCAAAAGACCGTATCTTAGTACCGATTGATTTTTCAGAAAAATCTTTACAGGCGCTAACCGAAACCCTTACTTTTGCCGAGGGCTTTTCCAATGTCTACGTCGTTCATGTACTCAAACCGCTAGAGGTCACAGAACCCGGCGTTGTGTGGGACTCTATCAACGATGCCAAACGCGCCGAGACGATTCAAAAACTCTTTGTTTTACCGATAAACGCAAACTTAACATGCGCTCGATACAAGCACTGTCAATTTAGTTACCACGGCTCTTTAAACCCGATGGCTCTCGCTTACACTGCTCTTTGACACGGCTCTCAAGGACTCTACCGGGCTCTCAAGGACTCTATGGGCGTGACAATACCTTATATGCGCCAAAACCAGCCGCGATTAAGGTGATTGAAAAAAGTGTGGTTAGCGTCCCTAAGGCGTATAGAGCCGGTGATGTGACGTTTGTCGTCATCCCAAATATCTCCAGCGGCAGCGTGTTTTTTTGCCCAGAGACTAGCGAGGTGCGGATGAATTCGTCGTAAGAAAGTGTAAAGCTTAACAACGCTACCCCGATCAGACTCGGTAAAATTAGTGGTAACACAATTTCTTGAAAAGTTTTGACATCGTTTGCGCCCAAATCTCGCGCGGCTTCTTCGTAAAACGGATTGAAGCGATTGAAGACGCCCAGCATAATTAAAAACGCAAAGGGAACTGTCCAGGTCAGATGCGCGCCTAGCCCTGAAGAGAACCAGTTAGTTTGGATTTTGAGCACTTGAAAGGTGATCCCAATGCCGAGAGAGATCAAGACACCGGGCACCACTAAGCTAGAAATTGTGAGATAAAAAAGAGCTTGAGCGCCTTTGAACTGACTACGAAAGGCCATACTGGCCATGACGCTGACGATGATTGCGATCGCTACCACCAGAATCCCCAAGCCAAATGACCGCTGAAAAGATTCGACAAAGCTGCCGACCCGCTGCTCTTGAAAGACCTGCCCTAGCCAGTAAAAGCCAAAGCTTCGCATCGGGAAAGTCAGCGCCCCGTCTGGCCCCTGCAAAGAGAGCGTAAAAATCGCGAACATGGGGCCGTAGAGAAAAAAGACGAAAAGGGCGAAGAAGGCGGCGAGAATGTAAAAAGAGGGGTGGCGTTTTGTCATGGCAGTGAGCGTGGGAGAGAGGGAGAAATTGGGGAAAGAATTGGGAGACACTAAAAGAGCGAGCTAGAGTTCTTGGCGAATGTCTACGATGCGAAGGATGCCAGTGACAAGAACCAGGGTAATGATCAGAAGAATGACGGCATTGGCAGCGGCTAATGGGTACTGCAAGCTGCCAATTTGGGTGCTGATGAGTTTACCGATCGAGGCTGATTGGCCACCACCCATGAGCCTGACGGTGATGTATTCACCCATCGTCAGGGTGACGACAAAAATGGAGCCGATGGCGATGCCAGGAGCGCTCAGCGGTAAAATAATCTCTTTGAGAACTTCAAAGCCAGATGCGCCCATGTCGCGAGCGGCGGTGATCAAAGTGCGATCAATCCGCATCATGCTGTTGAAGATAGGCGCGATCATAAAAAAGTTGTAGAGGTGCACCATGCCAAGCACGATTGCAAAGTCAGAATAGAGAAACCATTCGACGGGCTGCTGCACAACGTGCAAATTTAGCAGTAGCTGATTAAGTAATCCTTCTCTACCTAGTACAGTGAGCATTTAATTATGCAACGTCAACATAATATTTCCCCAGCTTCTTATCGGCCTTTTCTTTGGTGAATGTCCAATCAATCGTTTTGCGCTGCCGATTGCGTTTTTGCTTCCAAGCGTTCACTTCGGCGATCATCTTTTCTTCAGTCGCCATCCGCTGGTCGAGACACTGCTTATCTAAAATCCCAATCTCAATTTCCGCCATATTCAGCCAACTGGCATGCACCGGGGTGTAGTGAAACTCGATGCGGCTGAGCAGTTTAGCTGCCCGCTTTTCACCCAACACCTCCATAAAGCATTTGGCAAAATGGGTGTTGAGATTATCGAGGACAATGTGGACTTTCTTCGCCTTACGGTAGCGCCCTTGGAGCAGTTGCTGGATAAAACGCACAAAGTCGGGCTTCTTGCGGTGCTGGCTCACTTGGACTTGTCGCCAACCCGCTGACGGCTCGACGGCCACAAACAGGTTGCGGGTGCCGTGCCGCTCGTATTCATAGTCGTGTTTTCTAGATGCGCCGGGCTTGCAGGCCAGCGGCACGCGGGTATCGCCTAGCAGTTGCTTGCTCTTCTCATCCACACAGACGACCGGCTCATCTGGATTGTAAGCAAGCGCGTAAAGGTCGAGTACATCATACATTCGGGCGCGATACTGCGGCGTTAGCTGGCCGATGCACCACATCCGTTTTAGCCAAGGCTTAACTCAGATCTTGCACCATTCTCAGTAGGGGTTGCGCTGAGGGCCAAAATCTGAAAA
>QBMP01000338.1:2117-4564 GCA_003242115.1 Phormidesmis priestleyi | reverse complement strand
CGGTTGGCGGTGCGCGCATGACCGCAACCTACATGGCCGAATTGCGGCGCAATGAAAAATTAGTCAAGCGCGGGCTTAAACGGGCGCAGCAGCATCAGCCTGGGGCCAAAGTGGTGGTCGGCGGCGGCGCAGTCAGCGTCTTTTATGAGCAAATGCCGCAGATGCTGCCTGAGGGCGCGATTGTCTCTGTGGGTGAAGGCGAAACGCTGTTAGAGAAGATTTTGAGAGGCGAAGATTTTTCGGCTGAGCGTTGCTATGTGGTTGGTGAGACGCCGCGCGATCGCCTCATTCACGAATGGCCCACCCCGATTGAAAAATCCGCCTGCGACTACGACTATATCGAAGCAATGTGGCCTGAGTTTGAGTACTATTTGCAGACTGAAGATTTTTACATCGGGGTGCAGACCAAACGCGGCTGTCCGCACAACTGCTGCTACTGCATTTACACCGTCGTCGAAGGCAAGCAAGTACGCATCAATCCTGCCGATGAAGTTGTTAAAGAAATGCGTCAGCTTTATGACCGAGGCATTCGTAAATTTTGGTTTACCGATGCTCAGTTCATTCCCGCTAAGCGCTACATAGACGATGCCATTGAGCTGCTCGAAAAAATTCAAGCTTCTGGGATGAGCGATATTAATTGGGCGGCCTACATTCGAGCCGATAATCTGACGCCTCGGCTCTGTGAGCTGATGGTCGCAACCGGCTTGAATTACTTTGAGATCGGGATTACCAGCGGTTCGCAAGAGCTGGTGCGTAAAATGCGGATGGGCTACAACCTCAAAACCGTACTACAAAACTGTCGTGACCTAAAAGCAGCTGGGTTTAATGAATTTGTCTCTGTCAATTACTCCTTTAATGTAATTGACGAACGCGATGAAACCATTCGCCAAACCATTGCCTACCACCGTGAGCTAGAAAATATTTTTGGCATAGATAAAGTAGAGCCAGCGATTTTCTTCATCGGTTTGCAGCCTCATACACACTTAGAGGAATACGCCTTCGAGCATAATATTCTCAAGCGAGGCTATAACCCGCTGGCGATTTATTTGCCCTGGGTGGCGCTGAAGCTACTGTGGAATCCAGGAGAACTGGGGGCTTTCTTTGGCAATGTGTGCTTGCAGGCAATGGCCGAAAATCCGAACGACTTTGGCCGGACAGTAATGGCTATTTTGGAACGGCGATTGGGCAAGTCACCGCTATCAGAAGCCTTGAGTGCACCTGTCAAGGGAGAGCCTCGGGTCTTGGCTGAGGTAATATGAGAAAAGCTTTACCTTGAAAGTCGCAGAAAAGTTGCAGATTTTCGATTCTTAGCGTTTTATGATCACTCTTTAGTAATTTCTCAAAAAAACAGCATGTTGGCGGGCTCTATTCTTCAAAGGCTGGTTAGTGATCGCGCTAATTCGCCCGATTCTCGATCAGGTACAGATACAGACACCTCAGGGCGTACACCGCTAAATTTTGGGGTGTACTACAAAAACACCCTAGTGGCGCTCTGTCATGCCCTAGAAGATGCTGTCTTGGCTACGAAAACATCGCCGCTGATGGTGACGGCTTTTCAAAAGGGAAAGTGGTATTTACAAGAGGCAGATCGCTACGGCGAAATTGCTAAAACCGCCGACAAAATTGTAATTATTGCAGCGCCTGGGGCCGGATTCCAAGATCATCCGACGGGGCAAAAGGAAAATGTCACACTCGTAGAGCTAGCCGAAGGCGATCCGGTTGCACAAGAATGGCACCTGATGATTATGGGCTCTACCTATAGTGCGATGGTGCTTTGCCAAGAGCTAACCGATGAAGAATACGGCCCTAATGGCCCGCCAGAAAATGATCTAGAGCGAAAATTCTACGGGTTCTGGACGTTTGATCCGGCGCTGGTGGGAGAAACCATTGCGATCGCGGCTGACCACATCGGTCACTACGCGCCAACCGTGCAGGCTGACCTACTGGATAGGCTGGCTCAAGTAGATGCCAAAGCCAAAACCAAAACGGGTGAAGTGGGCAATGTGGTGATGCGAGTGGTGGAGTATTTGCAGGAGAGCGATCGCCCGGTTAAGCAAACCGAAACCTTTAAGTTTGCCGACGCCCTGGGTCAAAACTTAGTCTCAAATGAGCTGCAAGCATATCTGAGGATGGCTCAACTCGCTGATTTGGCTGATCCCACAAATCCGCTAGCTGCTGCCGAAGTCGCTTCTATTTCTGAAATGATGGGCCAGTTTTTAGATTTACCCGTGTGGCAGATGCAGCGGCTGCGGCTAGCGAGCTTGCTACACCGAATTGCCCCCGCTCAAATGGACGTTACCGAACGCGAAAAAGAGGGCGATAGCTGCCCGCTTAACCCTGGCGCACAGACGCTGCGGATATTGCCAAGGCTTCGGGCGATCGCGCAAATTATCTCTCACCAGCACGAAAGCTGGGACGGCAGCGGCCAACCAGCGGGCCTGCAAGGC
>QBMP01000338.1:0-2107 GCA_003242115.1 Phormidesmis priestleyi | reverse complement strand
TGGGCCTAGTTGCCGCCTTTCAGCACGAGGTCGCCCGTCGCCGCCACGAAGCCAGCCAAACCCCAAGCCCTGTTACCGAAGACGAATGGCAGTACGTCACCGAGGCTTTTGCAATCTGTAAAAAAGTCGAAGGCCAGTGCTGGGACCCTAAGCTAATAGAAATTTTGGGCTTTTTGGTCAGTGGTTTGCGGCAAGGGCTGAGCCTGCCGACCATTCCACTCAAGCTGACACTCAGCACGGGCCTATTAAACCCCGAAGTCGCCGATACTTGGCCTGATTTAGCGATCGCCGAGCCCGCTTCCGCCAATTGATCTTCATTACATCCAGTCCAGTCCCATCCCATCGTTTGACCGCTTACCCTCGCCCCTCGCCTACTTACCCCTGCTTATTTAGATGAGTGATTCTATTGATCTTGACGCCATCCGCGCTGGCACGCTAAAAAAGCTCTCTGGCGCAAAGCTAGACGATGTTGACTTAGCAGAGTGCAACCTCTCAGGGGCGCAATTAGCGGGTGCCAATCTATCGGGCGGTGATTTCAGCAGGGCCAATTTGAGTCGCGCTCATCTCGAAGGCAGCAATCTAGTCGGTGCTAACCTTGCTGGCGCTGATTTACGCGCTAACTTGTGGGGAGCCAACCTCATGCAGTGCGATCTGACGGGCGCTGACCTGCGCGGCGCCAACCTGCGCGGCGCTAACCTCATGGGTGCAAAGCTAATCGGCGCTAGCCTGACAGGCGCTTTTTTGAGCGGCGCTAGCTTGATGAATGCCAATCTCAAAGGGGCAGACCTGCGCGGCGCGGATCTGCGGGGCGCTAACCTCAGTGATAGCAACCTGCGCAGCGCCGATCTTTCTCGCTGCGATTTGCAAGGGGCAACGCTCACTGAAGCTAATCTTGAAGAAGCTAACTTACAGGAAGCCAATGTTAGGGGCGCTTCTTTGGCAAGGGCGAACTTGCTTTGCGCAGATCTGCAAGGAATGCTCACAGTAGGCGCTGACCTGACAGGCGCTTGCATAACAGGTACGATTTTAGCTGAGTAACGAACAATCTTCGGCTGGTTAGATAAATAGAAAGAAGACAAAAAAGGGGTTTCCGAATCTTTACGATACGGTTAACACTCTGTTTTAAAAGAATCTCTAAGCTATAATGAATATATAGAAAAACGTTGATTCTTCAATAGTTATAGCGATATAAAAGGCGCAGAACTGCAACCCTATTTAGGAAGATTCAGGCTAAGACAAAAGATAGATTTCTTCTGCTTTGCTAAGCGTTTCAAGATGCTTTAAACGTCTATATTTTGATGGCTTATTGCTTCTCTATAGGGAGTCATTAGAATGGCTTGTTTTAGAAATGCACGAAATCGAGCAGGTTGCTGTCGAGAAAAGCTTCAACAAGTAGTGATTTAGAAGGCATCTAATTCTTGAAACAACAAACAGGAGGTTTCAATTAATGATGAATCTATCAGCTCTCGCTAATCTCAATAACAGAAGAGTCCCAGGCAAGCTATTTGCTCGGAAGCTATCAGCAGCCGTGATATCGGTGGGTGCTGTAGCTAGTGCCCTCGGCTTCGGTGTCATAGCCATCAGTGGATTGCCTGCACAGGCCGAAAGTCCGCTTCAAAATTCGACCCAAGATTCGGCTCAAGGGCGAATTGAGACAATCGCTGAGGTTACTACTCAAATCACTCCGCAAATGGCTCAGTTGCTAGAAACAGGCGTTTGCCAGAGCTGCGACTTAACCGGCGCGGATCTCACGGGCGCGCACCTCATTGGCGTAGATTTACGCGGCGCTAACTTGACTAATGCTCAAATGGCTCAAGCCAACCTAGAGGGGGCAGACCTCACTGGCTCAACGCTGGTCAATACCAATTTGAGCGGCGCTTACCTCACCAACACAATCTTGGATAACGCGATCGTCAGCGACGTAGATTTTTCGGGCGCGACTTTGGTGCACACCAGTCTCGAAAATGCAAAAGTTGATAACGTGAACTTGGCCGATGCCACTGTGCTGAATACGTCGATCAGCATTGGCGGCAGCTATGACGATTGACGCTCTCCCCCTAACCCTACGGGTATAGTCGGAGATTCTTGTTTCGCAGACTCTTAACTA
>QBMP01000337.1 GCA_003242115.1 Phormidesmis priestleyi | reverse complement strand
GCGTCATTGTTCTACGGCCCTTTTGGCTATAGATACATTCCTATTAGCATCATCAATGAGGCTTTTGACAGACAGACTGGCATAATAACTTAGCCAAATCTCTTAATCGCCATGCCCGACGCTGCCCTTCCCGTACTCATTCAGCAGATGCTTCAGCCGGATTTTTATCCTCATCCGGTAGTAGAACCCATTCAACTGATGCAGACTCACGTCTCATACGTGCTGCTTACCGGCAGCTACGTTTATAAGCTTAAAAAGCCGGTAGATTTCGGCTTCTTAGATTATTCCACCCTCGAAAAACGCAAGCACTTTTGTGAAGAAGAGCTATGCCTGAATCAGCGCGGAGCGGGCAGCTTATATTTGAGTGTGGTGCCGCTGAGTCAGGTTGACAATACCTTTGAAATCGACGGCAGCGGTGAGACGGTTGAATACGCCCTCAAAATGCGGCAGTTTCCGCAATCGGCGCTGCTGAGCGATCAGTTTGAAAAAGGGCTGCTGAGCGAAGCAAAAGTAAGCGCACTGGCCACAACAATCGCTCAGTTTCACAGTAAAACCGAAACGAGCAAACACATCCGCAGTTACGGCACTGTGGAAATGATTCGCCAAGCCTTTGATGAAAATTATCAGCAGACAGCCGGTTTTGTGGGCGGCAATTCGGTTAGCACGCCTCAAACTCAGCAGCAATTTGATGAAACGAAAGCCTATACCGACCACTTTTTTGAGACCCAGCAAGCCCTCTTTCAAAAGCGCCTAGATCAAGACCGCATTCGAGCCTGTCATGGCGATCTGCACTTAGGCAATATCTGCGAGTGGGAAAATCAGATTTACCTATTCGACTGCATTGAATTCAATGAGCCTTTTCGCTTTGTAGATACGATGTATGACGTTGCCTACATTGTGATGGATCTTGAATTAGCCGGTCGCAGCGATTTGAGTACTATTTTCCTCAATCAATATGTTGAAGAAACCGGTGACTATGAAGGGCTAGAAATTTTGCCGCTGTATGTGAGCCGTCAGGCTTATGTACGAGCTAAGGTAGCTTCTTTTATGCTGGGCGATGCGTCAGTTTCTGAGGCTGATAAGCAGATGGGAAGTGAAAGGGCTGCTAAGTATTACAGGTTGGCCTGGGAGACCTTGACAAATTCTGAAAAAAAAAAGGTCGCTTAGTGGCTATGTCGGGCCTGTCGGGTTCGGGTAAAAGTACGACCGCTGGGCGATTAGCTCGACTTTCTGGGGCAATTCGGCTGCGCTCGGATGCGATTCGTAAGCATTTGGCAGGGGTGGCGCTGCATGAAAAAGGGGGGGACGAAATCTACACGCTGGCGATGAGCGCTCAAACCTATAGCAGGCTGATTGGGTTAGGAACTCAGTTGGCGAGTCGGGGCTATCGGGTGATTTTAGATGCTAAGTTTGACCGGGAAGCGAAGCGGCAAGAAGCGTTAGCGGCAGCTCAATCTCAAAATATCCCGCTCATCTTTCTACACTGCACCGCACCTACTGACGTACTTAAAGCCAGAGTTATCGCCCGCAGTGGCGACATCGCCGATGCGACGGCAGCTATTTTGGCCAAGCAGTCAATGGAGCCGTTTGCAGACAATGCTGCTGTTACAGTCATTGATACGACGCTTGCTGATGATGAGATTCAGCAGCAACTGGCCCGCGTGTTTGAGGGCGATTAAGAGGCAAAAGCCGTGATATCAGCCGCGATATGAACTGTGATATAGCTCCGATACGAACTGTGGTTAGGGTATATTTGGGGGTATTGAGAGGGAAATTGCCGTGGCTGATTTACTCATACCCGCAACGATTCGATCTTGGCTATTTTTTCTATTGGTGTTTGTCCTGCTGGGCTACCCGGTGACGTTTAGCATTGTGTTCGGTGCAATTGGCGGACTCGCTGGCGGGCTAGCGACGGCCTGGTGGCAGGTCAAAGGCGGAGCCCCTGTGCCTGCTGATGAAGAATCGACAACTCAGTCTTGGCGGCGATTGCATCAGATCAAAGAGATTACAAGTCGGTGGGATTTGCCTTTGATAGGCCCTAGCAATGCCCAAAAACGCTATCTGGAGCGCACTCAGCGAACGCGCTCTACCAAAATACCGAGTGGGAGAGTCAATCATCGCATCAGCCGCCGCACCAATAGTCGAATCAGCCGCAGCAGTCGCAGCAGCCGCTAGGCGAATGATTTTTCTCTTGAGCCTTGTCTGTATCCGGATTTGTCGTCTTTCTGATAGAGGGACTCAAGGCTTCAGATTGAACGGGGTTTATGTTTTTTCTTTCTAAGCTGCTGCCTTTGTTTATCTATCCGATTGGGCTGAGCAGTTTGCTGATGGCTGTGGGGCTGCTGTGGCTGTGGCGCTATCCTCGGCGGGCAACGGTTGCTTTAGCCTTGGCCCTATCAATCCTTTTTATCAGCAGCAATCCTCTAGTGAGTAACTGGCTGGTGAGCACCTTAGAATGGCGCTATTTGCCGCCAAACCCAATGCCGACTGCCGATGCGATTGTGGTGTTAGGCGGTGCGACCGAACCGGCGTTGGCTCCTCGGCCTTGGGTAGAAGTGCGTGAACAGGGCGATCGCATTCTCTACGCAGCCCATCTGTACCACCAAAAACAAGATGGCCAAAAACAAGCCCTCAAGCTGATTTTGAGCGGCGGACGCATTAGCTGGCGCGGTGGCAGCAGCGATCCATCAGAAGCCGATGACATGAAAGAATTTGCCAGGGCAATGGCGGTGCCTGACTCGGCGATTATTCTGGAAGGCGAATCGCTCAACACCCGGCAAAACGCCGTCAACGTTCAAAAAATTCTCACAGCACAGTCTCTTCAATCGGTGCTGCTGGTCACTTCGGCGATTCATATGCCTCGCGCCGTTGCCATTTTTAACAAGCTCGGCATCGAAGTCATTCCAGCGCCCACCGATTATTTAGTGCCGACTGAACTCAATCAAAGCCTCAGGGCAACTTGGCAAGGGCAACTTTTGAGCTTACTGCCAGAAGCAGAGTCAGTGAGCCGCTTTACTCAGGCGATGAAAGAATATGTGGGCTTTGCAATCTATCGTCTGCGGGGCTGGGTGTAAACGCTAGGATAAGGCCAGCCACAGCCATGCCGCCAATGCTTGAAGCCTATGTTTGAATATCTTCTGCCCAAGTCAGCCAAAGTCCAGCAGATAGAAGATGCCCTAGAACTTCATCGAGCGGCTCAAGAATTTCGGTTAGAGGTGGAACGGCGGCAAGCTCAAGATCAATACTGTCAGTGGTATTACGAAATGGCCGAGCAAACGCAGGCAGAAGCGGCGGCGATGGAAAGCGACTTTAATTTCTTTGGTTGGTTCTGGGGTCGCAAGCCAGACTAATTAAGCCAGACTAATTAAGCCGGACTAATTAAGCCGGACTGAGCAGGACAGACGAAGACTCACGAACCAGCTTCACCATAAAAAACCCGTCCATATGCTGCTGGTGAGACCATACTTTAATCCAGCCTTTCTCAGTTGCTAAAGCCTGCATGGGTGAATTAGGTGGCTCTATCTGCCAGCCTTCATGCTGATTCAAAAACCACTCTATCTGCGCTTCGTTTTCATCAGGATGCAGCGTGCAGGTCGCGTAGACCATGACGCCTCCCGGCTTGACCCAAGTGGAAACATGACTGAGCAGTTCTCTTTGCAAAGTGACTAGGCCATTCACCGATTCGGGCGTCTGTCGCCAGCGGGCGTCGGCATGACGGTTGAGGGTGCCTAGACCTGAGCAGGGCACATCTAGCAATACGCGGTCGGCTTGGCCGATGAAGGTGGGCTGATGGCGGCTGTCACACATTAGCGGACGGACAATGCTCGCGCCGAGTCGGTCAATGTTTTGCTGGATTTTTTGGGTGCGGGCGGCAGTGCGATCGCAGCTCCAAATCACCCCGTCATCACCCATCAGCTCAGCCATATGCAGGCTCTTACCACCCGGAGCCCCGCAGGCATCCATAATCGTTTCACCGGGCTGCGGATCGAGCAAATAGCTCACGAGCTGCGCGCTGCTATCCTGCACCGCCCACCAGCCTTCTAGGTAGCCCGGAAGGTTAGCAACTGCGCCCGTATGGCCTTTAATCCGCAGTGCTGACGGGACTAAGGGTATCGGTTCTGACTCAATGCCCGCTGCGACAAAAATTTCTGCCGCTTCTGCCAGAGAATACCGCTGTAGGTTAATCCGCAAATCTAGCTGAGGCGTTTGATTAAACCATTCACACAGAGCCACAACCTCATTGTCGGGTAGCATCGACTGCCAAACTTGAACAATCCAGTCGGGGTAGCTGTGAAAAATGCCCAATCGCTGCGTTAGCTCAGCGGGAAGCTGTAGCGGATCAATGGATTCGTTACTTTTGCCATCATTTTGATCGTTACTGTGGCCAGTGCTTTGGCGAATGTACTGACGCAACATGCCGTTGACCACACCGCTGAGCTTGCCGAGACGCTGAGACTTAGCGAGCTGAACTGTCGTATCTACGATCGCGTGATCGGGTACATGGGTAAGGTAGCGGAGCTGATAAAAACCTCTTGCCGGGTGACAACAGGGCTACATCACCTGTTTCATAAGGGATAGGGCCACAA
>QBMP01000336.1 GCA_003242115.1 Phormidesmis priestleyi | reverse complement strand
GAACCGGCGCATCCTTTCGCTTCTCCCGCCAGATGTAAAGGTTGGCGTAAGGTGCGGCCTCTTCAGCAACTAATAGCGATACGGTTTCGACTTGCTCACTAGCTGGTTCTCCAGTGGACACCTGCTGCCGATAGTGCGATCGCCTTTTTTCATTCAGCTCACGACGATTGCGATAGTAGGAGCGCTTACTAGGACAGCGCTGGTCATGCCAGCAGCCATCGCCTTTCTTCCCATGCAGATGCTGCGCCTGAGTCGCACTCATCTGCGCACACTCCACACACTTTTTATTAACTCGACGGGCCACGAGTGCTTGCTCTCCTCGCGAAACAGCCTGTAACCGAAAGATATGTTCCACCGCCACCAACGACAGTCCAGGCAGGTATCCACCCACAGAATAATTTACTCATCCTCCTCTCCCGCCGCCGCCATGACTTCTCTGTAAAGCTGACTGCTGATCCGGAACCCTGCTTCACTGATCAACGCATCGACAATGGGACGAACCGCACTGACTAGGCGTTGCTTTGTTGCGACCAGTAAGACACCCAGCATCCCGGTGATAGAAAGACCCAACCGACTGGCTTCTCGCCGACCTAAACGCTCATCGATCAGGAGGGCATCGGCCTTCAGTTCCAAAGCCAGCGAGATCGCTTCCGACTCGCCCTTATCCAACTTGTAAATAGTTTGCAGCTCACTGATCAGACGATGATTTGGAGAAGACTTGATTTCCAACCAACTCAGCGCCAAAACTGGGGCAATCCGAGGATCTTCCTGACCGCCGCGCCTCAGTTCACTAGCTACCGCCGCTGGAATCACTAGCTGCCCATACAAGGCGTGCAATAGAGGCAGCTGACCGACAATCGCCAGCCCACTCAGCGGTGACGGATCACTGACAACGATCACAGTAGTCCTTGAACCTTCATCTGTGCAATATCCTCTCGAAATTCAGCCACATCGTAGTGAACGCAGATGCCCCGCGCTGAGATCAGACGCTGAAAGCGAATCTGCGGCATATCTAGTAACTCTGCCGCTTTTCCCAGACTCAACTTGTCCTGCCGAAAAAGCAGCAAAATAACCTCTAGAAATAGCTCCTCTGCTTTCAGCCCACTGGCTGAGAGCACATCATCAGAAATTACTAGACTCATCGTCATATCTTCCTATGTTGACGGTACAGACACTATTCTGAGCTAAAGCCATCGCCCGATCAGGATTATCTAACCCAGCTCAACGCTGTGAGCTGCCAGCAGTGATCGCTACAAGGCTGATGGCTACAGGGTTCAGTATAGCTTATTCAATCCATATGTATTCTTAGTCTGATTTTTAGTCAAACTAATATAATGTAATTTATATATAGTAGGATATAGGAGTTAGGGGTTGCGAACCATACCGCGCTGCCTTCACCGCTCGCGATCACTAAAATAACCGGAGCGTTTTTTCATTGGTTCGTGCCGTTTTCGCCGTTTTTTACCATGACTAAGCCTGATCCTATCCCTAAGTTCGTTGAAATCAGGCCGTCTGCGGCGATCTCGCAGGCCGCTGCATCGGTAGCTGAGCAGACATCTGAACCGCTAGATTGGGTCGATCAGTTCCTGGCTGACCGCGAAATTAGACCGAACACGCTCAAAATGTACGCTTGGCAGCTACGACGGTTTCAGCGCTGGCTGAAATACAAGCCCTGGCCCGACGTCACTGAAAACGACTTAACCGCCTATAAGAACTACCTGAAGACAAAGCCAACTAAAAGCGGCAGCACCGGCCTGAAACCGGCCAGCATCAACCAAGCGCTAGCCGCTACCCAAAGCTTCTACAAATGGCTCTATATTCGGCGCTACGTGACATTCAATCCAGCGCTGACCATTGAAATGTCCACGCCTAGCCCACCCAAGCCCAAGGATCTAGAGATTTCGACAATTCACGAGCTAGACGAAGGGCTGGCTGATCGCGGGCAGCTCTGCACCAGAGACACAGCGATCGTTTGGGTACTCAAGCATGGGCTCAGAGCTTCTGAGATCAGCGCGCTCAACGTCGGTGATTACAAAGAGCAGGCTTTGCAGGTAGAAAATGCCAAGTGGGGCAGCGATGGACTCGCGCCCCTTTCTCCAGACGCTTGCTTCGCGATTGAGAGCTATCTTGGCTGGTGTTTAGCGCAGGGCTTTGATATGTCGCCGACCGCGCCATTGTTTAGAAGTCAGTCCAACCGTAACTACGGGGCTCGGATGAGCTACCAGGGCATCTACCAGATGGTGAAAGATCTAGCAGCGATCTCTGGGCTGACAGAAGAGTCCATTCATCCGCATCGGTACAGACATACCTTTGGGACGCAGATGGTGCTAGAAAACGTACCGCCTGCCTTTGCCCAAAAGCTGATGCGAAACAAGTCTATGCAGTCGTTTGACCGCTACACGAAGTGGGCGGTGGAGAAGAAGGCAGTAGATGCCTTCAAGAAGGTAGTCGAGCAGTCGGAGTCTGGTTTATTTGGATCTTCTAAACACGAATCATAGCTCTGCATTGGCAAACGATGACAAAAAAGCCGACTTAAAATACCTTTTTTATACAGCTATTGCTAGTTAGATCTGCAAACATAATCGCGCGATCCGTAATAAACCATCCAGAGCGCATAGAGCAGCTCAACCAAAATAGTCTGAGCTGGCGCGGCAAGCTTCGTTCGTTGCGTTTTTTCGTTCGGTACTTATTATCTTTGAATTTCGCTTCTCTAAAGGAGAACTTTCTACTCGTCTTTAGAGAGATAGCTAATTGTATTCATCTATCCTAACGTGGGACATGGCTCTGCTGCTCCGACTTGTCACATCTGCGAAGCAATATTCGCCCATAAACACGCCCATAAAGCATTACACCTATAAAAATAATTTGTTCTGAATAGTCTTCACTGACTGGCTACGGCATAGAATCGGGTTTTTCAAAGAGAGTTCATTTGGTCGTACTAACCGATTAAATTGCGCTTTAGAAGCGCTACATGCCATAGAGGTAACCGCAGAAGAAGATGGTTTAAAGATGTGGTTTAAAGACCCTTTTCCGTAGCTTTTATCCGACCATTTATTTGCCGAGAAGAACATCAATGAAGATTGCCGTTGTGGGACTGATGCGCCACCCCATCGCCGAACCTTTCGCTGGCGGGATGGAGTCTCATACTTGGTGGCTCGCCAAAAAGTTGATCGAAAGAGGCCACGACGTAAACTTGTTTGCCAGCGGCGATTCTGACCGGACTCTGGGACTCAGTGCCTGCACCGAAAGCTCATTAAAGACCCACCCTCAAGCGCAAACCTTAGCAGGCGAGCAGGCTTGCAACATGTCTGCCTATGCCAGTGCAATTAAGCAAATTTGTCACGGCCAGTTCGATATTGTTCATAACAACGCGCTGCATCCGCTCCTGCTGTTAAGTGCAGCAGATTTGCCCGTGCCGATGCTGATGACACTACACGCCCCTGTATATCCCGAATTAGCGGCGGCTATTCAGTACGCGGCGGCGCGAAATGCTTCCGGCAACCTTGCGGTCGCGGCAGTGTCTGGGAGCTTAGCGGCGCAGTGGGAGCCGTTGATCAAAGCAGAAATCATCTATAACGGAATTGATGTTGATAGCTGGACTTTTGAGTCCGAACCAATGCCTAATTTAGCGATGTGGTACGGTCGTTTTGTGCCTGAGAAAGGGCCGCATTTAGCGATTCAAGCGGCATTGAAAGCAGGATATTCTATCCAGGTCGCTGGGCCAATCGGTAACAAAGCGTATTTTGAAGAAAAGGTGCTACCGCTGATTGACCAAAAACAGGTGAGCTATCTAGGTCATCTTTTGCATAGTGAGGTTAAGCAGGCTCTGAAACGAGCCAGCGTATTTGTCAATGCGCCGATGTGGGAGGAACCCTATGGAATTGTCTATGCGGAGGCTTTGGCTTCGGGAACGCCAGTGGCTACGTTTAATCGGGGGGCCGCAGGAGAGATTCTAGATGATCGCTGTGGTGTCGTAGTTAAAGAGAGAACAGTGGAGGCGTTAGCGAGGGGGGTTATCCAGGCAGCAAAGCTTTCTCGGTACGATTGCCGTGAGCGCGCTGAGTCTTTTTGCCATGTTGATTCGATGGTGGATGGCTACGAACGGCTGTACCGAAAGTTAATTGCTAGACAGCGGCAAAATGAGAGACTAGCGCGTCAGGAGGCGATCGCCATGAACGTCGCTCTTGCCTCAATGAAATCACCCCTCAATGAGATTGAGGTTGCTAGCTAATCTTGTTCGCTGGCGATCCTAATGTATAGCCGGTAAGGCACTGTATCCATGACCAAGCACTCTGACGTTCACAGCCTGAGCGGGCAGCCCGCTGAATATCTACAGGGCGTCGTTGACCGGCTAACGTTTCATTCGGCAGAGTCTGTCTACTTTAAGGTGCTGCAATCGCCTCTACATCGCTACTTTTTGCGCTTCAGCACAATCGCTTCAGGTAGCGTCGGGTCATAGCAACTATCGCCCATATCCTTCTCTACGCGCCCGTCTGAGTAGGATCTGACGCAGGCAACACCTGAAAAGTGGTCAGGGCTGATTCGCTCATACAGCAGCGGGAATAAGCCGATTGCTGTGACGACAGCAAAGATGGGCGCGATTTTCTTCCACCGAATAGTCATAGCGATCTCGCTCCCA
>QBMP01000335.1 GCA_003242115.1 Phormidesmis priestleyi | reverse complement strand
GTCTGTGCCGTCAGCAAATGCTGAACTTCGCTCATTAGGCTGTCTGATCCATAGTATCGGGTGGGCCATTGACCAACTTAATTGTACCATTTTCTAGTTTTGGATGCGGGCCAAGATTGTTCGCTAGCACTCACTTGAGGGGAAGTGACATTCATCCCGCCGCTGAAAGCGGGGGTCTTCTGCCCGATTCCCCTCAAAGCTCCCCCTACCAATAGATAAAAGAAAAGCCATTCAAAAGCCGTTCATCAGGCTTTTCTACCTACAGAACGACGCTTTGAGCGCAGCCTTAGATAACAATACTGATGGGTGATTGTTCATTTTGTCGATTGAGCCTTCGGTCTTAGCGCCGATTCCGTTGTTTGAGTAGGCTAGCTACGCTGGTATAGCCGGTAACGGCACTCATTTGGGTACTGGCTTGCTATTGAAGCGGTATCTATACTCACAGCATTACTCAGCACTACCCGCGCTTGACTGACGCGCAAAGCAACTCAGGAAATTCATGAAACGATCACTCAGCGCCCCGTCATATAGCCCTCTTCACCGTTGGCATCAGCGGCAGTCGGCAAGGTTAGCCTATTACCGAGGTGTGGCCTGCGCGCGCAAGTCTTCTCATTCGTTAGCTATAGCTGCTTTCACTCAGGCGATAGACAAAGGCTGCGGCTCGGAAGATAAGGCTTTGGTGATGCGAGGGATTAGCCGGATGCAGATGAAAGATGTCGGGGGTGCGATCGCTGATTTTACAGCCGTGATCGCCGCCGCCGTTGAAAAATCTGGCAGCAATACTAACCATGATTCTGGCCATAATTCTGGCGCTGAACCCAACTTTATACTTGCCCAAGCCCACCATTACAGAGGCTTACTGCGCCAACAAGCAGGCAATGAAGCCGGTGCCTTAGCCGATTGGTCAGCCGCTATTACCCACTGGCCGCATTACCCACAGCCCCACTATCATCGCGCCCTAGTTCACCTCAGCCAAGGTCAGCACACACCAGCTCTAGCCGATCTCAACATTGCCCTAGAAAGCGATCCGACGATGGTAGCTGCCTACCTCCAGCGCGGTAACTTGCGCCATCAGCTCGGCGATATTCCTGGCGCAGTTGCGGATTGGGAAATTGCCGTCTGCAACGATTTCACCCTAGAAGACGCCAAGCAAAAGCTAGCCAACGTCCAGCAGGCCAACTACGACGCTCAATTTAGCGCAATTTTAGCAGCGCCTTTAGCCCAAAAAGGACTTACCGTAGAAGTCACTCACAGCGGCACCCAGCTAGATATTCACACGCACCGTCAGCTCGGTACGGGCGTCAACTACTACACCTTGCCCGATTTAATTCGTCAGCATCTAGTGCCGCTGCACCTAGCGAATGTCAGCCGATTTAAGCTGATTGGTCACCTCGCTGAAATCAATTCTCTTGAGTGGAGTCAGCTGTACGACCTGTACAAAGGTCAGCCTTGCCCACCGAGCAACTGGCAAGCGGCTTTTTCTACCCTGGTCGTTTTTCCACCTTTCGGCATTCCGGCGCTGATTCAGGCGGCTAAGGTGAAAGGGCTTTATGAGCGCGGTCAGTACATTGAGGCGCTGAGTGCTTCTAAAGGGGTGAAAGGGCTATGTGTGGCGGGCAGTGTGACGCTGGGCGTGTTTGCGCTGTTGCCATTAGGCTACGCCGCTTACGACTCCATGCAGGCAACGCCCACGCTCTCAATGGTCAAGCCCGTAAAAAATATCCCCTATCGCCCTTACGAGCAGATCTTTCGCGAAGAATCCGAGCTTTGATGGCTGCTGACTAATGGAGATAAAAACTTACGACACTGTTTTTATCAAGTTCTGAAAGCGAGGGTCTTGGCGGATGGCATCGAAATCGGTGTCGGTTTGAGCCATATTTTGGTACTTGGCATCTAGGGCTATGGCATCTTGCAGAAATCTGAGGGCGTTGTCGGTGTCACCCTGCAAACTATAGCAGCAAGCTTTGTTATAGAGCGCTTCGTGTTTGTCAGGCTTGATTGAGAGGGCGGCATCGTAGCAGGCAATCGCTTCCTCACGCCGTCCCAAATCATCTAGGGAAACGCCTTTGTTAGAGAGCGCTGTGTGGTCATCAGGCTTGATTGCGAGGGCGGCATCGTAGCAGGCAATCGCTTCCTCACGCCGTCCCAAATCATCTAGGGAAACGCCTTTGTTAGAGAGCGCTTCGTGTTTGTCAGGCTTGATTGCGAGGGCGGCATCGTAGCAGGCAATGGCTTCCTCACGCCGTCCCAAATCATCTAGGGAATTTCCTTTGTTATAGAGCGCTTCGTGTTTGTCAGGCTTGATTGCGAGGGCGGCATCGTAGCAGGCGATCGCTTCCTCATAAAAATTTGATGAGTAGAAAGCATCTCCTAGCTTCCAAAGATACAAATCGATCAGAAAATCCGATGATTTGATTTTACACTCTAGTTTTTCTAGTGCTTGAGCTTGGGCTTGGGCTTTCAGCAACCAACCTTGTTGTTGCATCTGAGCGCAGCGCTTTGCCTTGCAAAGAAAAGCCATGAATTTGGCTAAGCCTTCAAATTGCTCAGGATGAGACAAGCACTGTTGTAGCGCCTTGTCTGTTGCTGCTTTTGTGAGTCCATAACTGTCTTGATTGTAGGCATAATCAAGCGGGACTTCTTCCAGCACGGCCCAGCCATAAAAAACAGCAGGCGCAATCTCCTGGAGAAATCGCCGAGTGGCGTGGCTCAAGTAAGCTGGCTGATCCGCTAGCGCCCCTTCGGCTAGCAGCGCTTGCAAAATTTCTTGTATCGACTGATCAACCCTGAAAAATCTTGCTTCTAGTAAATGAGACAAAAACTGAGTTTGAAAATCGGGCCGTCGGCTAAACGACAAATAATATAAATGCTCAGCATAAGGTTCGCGCCAGTCTGGATTTTCGTACCTTTCTGGCAGGCTGGCTTGCGGTGAAACTTCTGATCCAGCACGATGCTGATAATAGTCAGCGAGTTGCCCATATATCTGCTCAAACTGTTCCCGGTTGACTTGTCGTAACCCCTGCCGAAACACCTCTCTAGCCACATCATCCACTCGCCAGCGATGCCCCACAGGTTCTACAAAACTCTGGGCAGTCAACCACCCAAAGCAGTTCCGAGTATCGTCGGCAGCGGTTGCAAAATCCAGCTCACAGAAGTCTGTCAGGCTGCGAATCAGCGCCCTATCAAACTGACGGCAGCAAGCCGCTAGCTGGGCTACTTGCCGCTGCGCCGGGGTCATCCACTTCACCAGCAGTTGCTCAATCTCCTGCTGACCCTCGGCAAAGTTAAGCGTCAACCCTTTTTCAAACTGCGATCGCACCCAATTGAGATAGTAGGGTAGCCCTTTGGTCACCTGATAAATATTGCGAATGTCAGCTTCATTGGAGATATCGATCTGCGCCAGATAGTCTTTTGTCTGCTCAGGGTTAAAGCGCTTAAACGTGCACTCGTGAATGCAGTTAGTATCTTGATGCAGCGTACTCCAGCCGATTTCCTGACGAATGTTGTGCCGCCCCGCAATCACCAGCCAAACCGGCTGTTGCATCACGTCCGTATTGCCGAGCAATGTTCTCCACAGCCACGTATCAATAATCGGAGAAACTTTCTCATACGTATCTAGCACCAGCATTACAGGTCGTTTTTGCGCCTGCTGCGTCAGCCCTTTCACAAAGGCTGCGGTATGTTCTCGTATCGGTTCTAACAGCAGATCACGCAGCTTGGCATCTTGCCTAGTCGCCGGGTGCTGCTGCAAAAAACTCGCAATATCCTCTCTCAGCGATAGCCCCGCAACGGCAGCTTCCGTACCCCGTTCCACCACCTGCTCCGCCAGCTTCTCCTGCCGCTCCGACAAAAACAGCTTGCCAACCACATCTACGCCTAAGCGCAGCAGCGTCTTCACATGCTTAGTCTGGGCTTCATTCACCGGCTCTCGTTTGCTCACCGGCTGAGTTTTGAGCTTTTCAATGGCTTCGGTGTAGCGATCGCAGCACTCCCAAAACGGATCACGCTGCCAAGCATCATGAGGCAATAGCTGAACATAGAGCTGCTTCATCAGACCGATCGGGCTGTCAATCCCTTCTGTGCGGCCAAAGGTAACATTGGCGATCGCTGCACTTTCGGTGTGAGCCTCTCTTACTTTCTGGGTGAGCGTTGTCTTGCCCACCCCGCCAATTCCCCAAACATGAAAAACCCTGGGAGAATGAGCCGGATTCTCCAACGCTTGGCTAAACGTACTCAAAAATGCTTCGGCTTCCGAACGCGAAATGTAGGGTAGCGCCTGCCTAGAAACCATCAGTCAACCAAGTACGTTCCCGCAATTTTATAGCGAAAATGCCAGCAGTGAGTGGCCAAACCGTAACCAACACCCATAAAGCTATTCGTAACGCAGATTATTATGGTTAATCCAACCAGCTTCATGAACGTTACGAGGATCGTGATGTGTCCAATGAATCAGGCCACCGCGATCGCTCCACTCATATTCACCTTTTACCGAGACGCGATGGCAGAGCCACTCCGAAGGAGTATCGCCTACCGGCAAACTATCAATCCTTGCCGCTAAATCAATATTGTGGACTATCCTCAGCAGGCACTGGTTCCGTCAAATGGGAGTGGAAATCTCTTTCCACCAGTGGATTAGACGGCATAGCGCATGGTTAATAATTGAGACCAAGAAAGT
>QBMP01000334.1 GCA_003242115.1 Phormidesmis priestleyi | reverse complement strand
GGCGTCAGCCCAGGAATGACTTTAGGCACAATCACAAATCCTAGCGTGAGGGCGCTCAGGGAAAGGGCTACTCCGATACGGTGAAATGGGTGAAGATGAGTAGCCTTTGGCGGAATTGACAGTTTTTTGCAGGAAGGCATGATGACGACACCTATTTTTGAAGTTGTTTTTGCACGGTCTATTGTTTCGCGCTATTATCTCGCACATTCTAAAGGAGGATTGGCCCATTCTCTGAGCGTTTTAGCCTAAAAGCAGCTCGCAATTTCAATCATCTTAGTTTGCAGCGTAATCGTTTCAGGCGCGCCTCGCTTGAGGCTATATTCCAGCTCCAGCATCAGCTCTAAAGCCCTTTGCAGCTGCGCAGGCGCACAGCCACGAACCTGCTTTTGCAAAAAGTATACGCGCTTGGGATTGTTGATTTCAGCGGCTTTGGCAATAGCATTTACATCCCTTTCACCTTCGGCCTCTAGCACACTCACCCACAGCCAGCGCCGAAATTGCCCCACCAGCGTCGCCACAACTCGCAGCGCAGGCTCGTTATTCGCTAGCAAATCAGTCGCCAAACTCAGTGCCTGATCGACTGTGCCAGCAATCAGCGCCTCAGAAAGCTGAAAACTGGTTTGAGTACTCACAGTCACCAGTTGGCTGACAATTTCTGGCGGCAAAGGCTCCGTTTTGGGCGCACCCTGATCGTCACTCCAATACAGGCTGAGCTTTTCAATTTCGTTGTATAGCCGACGGGTATCAGCGCCAACGGCTTCAGCCAGCAGATCGGCCGCCTGTGGCTTCAGCCGCAGATTCATTTCTTGAGCCGCCCGTTTGACTTGATCAACGATTTGATCAGTTTGCCAGGGCGCGAGGGTAGCAAATTCGCGAAATTCAGCGTGTGTTTTCAACAGTTTGGTCGATTTTAGCCGTCCGTCGGGTTTGTTGGCGCTAGTGAAGAGCAGCACGGAGGTTTCGGGGACGAGCGGCAAGGTTCGCGCCATTTCGGTCATGATTTCTTCGGGGCAGCGCTGGCCGAGCGAGGTGTCGGCTAGCCAAATGAAGCGCTTTCCGAAGCCGAAAGGCGTTGTCATGGCCTGATTGAGCGCTTGCATGGGCCCATTCGCAGCGTCAGGGTCGATGCGGTCATAGTTGAAGCTGGCCCAGTCTGAATCGAGGGTACTAGAGCGCAGCATCACAACCGCTTTTTTGAGCCGAAACTCGTCATTGCCCCAAAAAAAGTAAATCGGCATCAGTTACTACTTGGCCTGAATATGAGCTTGCATAGATTTAGTTCACTAATCTTTCGTTTTTTGATAGACTTAGTTCTATGAATATTTCGAGATGACCCGTTTGAGATGATGAGCACCTTTTGAGATCAGCCGACCCTGTTTCCAGCCGACCCCATTAGAGGTTATTACCTTTGTGATTCATGCAACCCTCCACCAGCTTAAGGTATTTGAAGCCACTGCCCGTCATGGTAGCTTCACCCGCGCCGCAGAGGAGCTGTATCTGACTCAGCCAACTGTTTCTATCCAGGTAAAGCAGCTTACCAAAGCCGTTGGTTTGCCCCTATTTGAGCAAATTGGCAAGCGCCTGTTCTTGACTGAGGCCGGACAAAAGCTGCTAGATACCTGCCAAGAAATTTTTGCTGGACTAGAAAAGTTTGAGATGTCGGTCGCTGATCTCAAAGGCATGAAGCAAGGGCAGCTCAAGCTTGCTGTGATTACCACGGCCAAGTATTTCGTGCCAAGGCTGTTGGGGCCATTTTGCAAGCAGTATCCCGGCATTGATATTTCGCTCAAGGTGACGAACCACCAGCGCCTTCAAGAGAGCATGGCAGCCAATGAAGACGACCTTTATATCATTAGCCAAACCCCGACTCAGCCCGATCTAGACGTTCATCCTTTTTTAGAAAATCCGCTGATTGTCTTAGCGCCGACGGGGCACCCTTTGGCTCATAAAAAGAATATCCCGATTGAGATGCTGAATGATGAGCCCTTCATTATGCGTGAGCCCGGTTCGGGAACGCGCAAGGCCGTAGAGCTATTGTTTGATGAGCACAATGTCAAAGTCAGGGTGCGCTTAGAGTTGGGCAGCAATGAGGCGATTAAGCAAGCGATCGCAGGCGGCCTCGGCATCTCTGTGCTCTCTCAGCACACCATCATTTCTGAAGGCACTTCAGGCGAATTAGATATTTTAGATGTGCAGGGCTTCCCAATTGAGCGGCATTGGTATGTGGCAAATGTCGCGGGCAAACAGCTATCGGTCGTTGCTCAAACCTTTTTGAAATATCTCTTGGATGAGAGTCCTGCAATGGCCAAACGACTCTTGCCGGGGCTAGGTTCTACCTCACTTAACAGCCCCGATAGCACCCCTGAACATGATCACGAAGCACTAGAAAATAGCCGACCTACTGCGCTCAAGGTATAGTTCATCAGGCTTTTTAAAGTACATGAGTCCAGAAATCGGTGGGCGAATCGGCGGATTGAGACGCTACTCTAGCTCCTTCATTTTATTGGGCTAATAGCGGCCAAACCCGGTGGTATAGGCTGATTAGTCTAGGCTTTAGGCGTAGGCTAATTTGCCTTTTGGCTGAGGAATAGGTCTGCCGAGTTCACGAGCAGTTTCAAGCCACTCTTGCATGACAGTTTGAACATTGTGTAAAGCATCGCTGTAAGTTTCGCCATCAGCCGCACAGCCAGGAAGTTCAGGAACTTCAGCAATAAAAGAGTTATCCGCTTCACTCCAATAAATAATTAGCTCATATTTCATCATTGGCTTAATCTCCTAGCTTATATTTAAGAATAACCTGACGAATTTGCTTTACTTGATAAGCTTTTGCTTTACTATCCTTCGGCTGAATATTTAAAATTTCTTCAGTTCCCTCTTTCGTGAAAATATGGTGACTGCCACGAATACGCTCTTCAAACCCAATATTTTTCAAAAGTTGGCAAAGTTGATCGAAGGGGATATTGTTGTCAGACGTTCCCCTCAAAATTTTGAGTAATAGTTTTTCCGACTTTCCCATAAATCAATTTAGCAGTTCAAAAGAAAACATCCTTGTCGCTTTTGCTGGCCTACATTTAGCCTATCTGAAACTATGAATCTTCTATCTGCTTAAGTGCCAAGAGCACCTGATCATGAATTTCGCCGTTGCTGACGACTACGCCAGTCGTATCGAGTCGGTCGGCTTTGGCAAAGTCCAGCTTTTTGCCGTACATATCGGTGACTCGCCCGCCCGCTTCTTCGACGACCAGCACCCCAGCGGCATGATCCCAAATTTTTTCTTGGTAGCCGGGATACTTGGGAGAAGGTAGCCGCAAATAGAGCACGGCATTGCCAGAGGCGACCGCGCCATATTTGGCTTGAGAATCCATGCGGATGGAGTCGGTGGTAATGCCAGCGGCTTGAGCGATCGCCTGCTGCAAGCGCTGATCGCCATGCTCCGCCTCTACGCTCTCGACAAAGCGGAAATGCTCAGTATCGGCTGAATTAGTCACCTTAATCCGCTCAGGTTCACCACCTGCTAAAGCCTGCATCGTCGCGCCTTCACCGCGCACCGCGACAAATAAAATGCCAGTTACCGATTCACCCGCGAGATCAAGCGTTAGCGCAGGGCAAGCCAATACACCGACTTTTATTTCGCCGTCAGCCACCATCGCCAGCGCGACAGCATACTGATCTTTGCGCAAAAATCCCTTAGTGCCATCAATCGGATCGAGTGTCCAATAGCGGTCTGCGACCTTGCCGTTACCGTGGTCAATCCACTGGCTTACTAATTCAGGCGTGGCTTCAGGCGCGACCTGCTTTACATAGTCAGTTACCTGCTGTAATCGCGCGGCCATTTCGGGCGTTTTGAGTTCACCGGCATCTTCTTCGCCGACGACCGGATCATTGGGGAAAGCTTCAGCTAGAGCCTTACACACCACCGCTTGAGCGCCAAAGTCAGCCACAGTGACCGGACTTTTGTCCTTTTTTTCAATGGCTTCAGGCACCATCGTTTGGCGCACCTGTTCGCAGATAGTGGCAGCAGCTTGAGTGGCAGCGATCGCTACTGATTTCTCTTTTTCAAATGACATAAAACATCCGAGTCAGCTCTCTAACTCCACTAAAAGTCAACCGAAAGTTCAACCGAAATCAGCTCACACTGATTTCGCAATAAATACAGTCAGATTACAGTCAAATTACAGCCAGCTCAAATCGCAATCCGGATATCAGATCACAGTCCCCAAATATCCAGCTTTAATCTTAAGCGGCATGAGTGAGTCTACCGGCTCAGCTTAGAGCCAACCGCGCTGATTATCTATCAGCTAGGCATTCACTTTTCTATTTCTTCATCGTCGTCATCGGTCATGCGGTAAATTTTACTCCAGTCGCGAGTGCCCCAATGCTGACAGGCAAAAGCAGCACTCCGACTGGCCTTGAGCAGCGAGTCTTCAAACCCGTGCGCAAGGTAAAAGTGACAAAACGCACCGTGAAAAATATCCCCCGCCCCCAGCGTATCGACGGCCCTCACATTTGGAATTTCGATCACGCCGCTGCTATTACCATGCCGATACAAAATCGGCTCAGACCCGTGAGTAATCGCAATTTGGGGCACTTCCAGGCGCTGTAAATACGCAAAGACATCGGCAGCAACTACACAATCAGGCGGGAAAAAGTTAGCCGAAGCAATCACGACATCAGCTA
>QBMP01000333.1:4026-4682 GCA_003242115.1 Phormidesmis priestleyi | reverse complement strand
GAATTTAAGCTGCTCTCGACTTTTTCGAGCCAGCAAAAGCGCTAAACCGCCGTCGATGACATCCACAGCGAGGCCAAATTAATTATCCCAAATGCAATCATCAGCGCAGCGGGCATCAGCTTGCGTGATTTTTTCCAGCGCAGCGTAAACACCACAATCAACACCAAGCTTACAATTGCTGATAGCAGTGGCCCGATCAGCGCGCCGCCCCACAAAAAATAAGCCCCAATCAGCAGCAGGATACCGCTAATGAAACCTGATAAAAGAGACACTTGGCTACCGGCTTGGCGGTAGCCGATAGCGCCGCCCACGATAGCTAAAACGCCGTATATCAACGTGGTAATCACTGAAAGCGGAAGACTGTGCATCATCGGTTAGGCCAGCTAGAATCGGGCTCAGCAATTGGGCTCAGCGACCCCTTGAAAGCCCCTTGGAAACCCCCTTGAAAGCCCTTGGTGAGCTAAATCATACGACGCCTACGCGACCGATTGTGACCTGCCGCCAAATACCTTCATTTTCGTTCACCTTTGACAGGGATCTGTTAATGCTGGTGCAAAAATCGGCTAAAACGTCAGCAAGAAAAAAGAAAAGCCTAAATTCAGTACACCGCATAGAATCAAAACCTCAGCCGGAACTTTGCGGCGGTTGACCCTGGG
>QBMP01000333.1:0-4016 GCA_003242115.1 Phormidesmis priestleyi | reverse complement strand
CCCTGGGCCTGATTTCAGCCGGTGGACTTGCCTGGGCGGCGATAATCATGACCGTACTAGCCGCTGCCGATAGCCAAAGCCCCAGCGTACTCAGCTCGCTACTGCGGTAGGCACCCCATAGCAAATAAGCACTCATAATCAGTACCAGTCCGCTATTGAGCTTTAGAAAGCCTAAAATCACGGCCTGTGAACCGGCTTGAGCGTAGTCAATAAATCCGCTTAAGATGGCCATCAGGCTATACAGCAAATTGCTGAAGACTGCGTAGAAGGCAAGTGCGGGGGAGCCGAAGTTCATGATGTGATGATTTGCCTGTGTAGCATAGGAATTATACGCTGAAGACAGAACTTCAGCCGGTTTTGATCAGGAAATTTAGATGAAGATGAGATTAGAGAAAGGCGCGATCGCAACCATTCAATCCTGCCGTCAGCAAGCGGCGTCACTGCTGCTCTATCAGAGCGTTATCGCCCGTGATGCCGGACAAGCTTTTACCACCCTGCTTACGACCATAGCCGCCGCTGATCAGGCCGATCAATCTACCTGTTTCCAGCCAGAGCACGCCCTTGCCTGTAGCCAAGCCTATGGCCGATGGTTTTCGGCGTTAGCCCTCAATCAGCAAAGCTGGCAGCAGCACCTAGTCGCTCAAATCCTTGGCGCTGACAACGCTTTTTCCCGGCAAGTGCAGTCAATCGCCGTATCTTTAGGCTCGCAGGTGCCCGCTAGCCTACTTGCCGCCGTCAACCACGATATGTCTATTTTACGGACGCTGTACCAGTTTCCTCTAACGCGGCTAAGCCAGTGGATGCAGCAGATATGCGGCGGTGATGCGCCGTTTGTTTTGCCTATCTTTGATAATTTCCGCCAAAGCAGCCTAGACAGTGAGCATGCATCACCTGTGAGTTTTCGGACGGTGAGTTTTCGGTCGCTGAGTTTCCTTGAAGACCCGCAATCGGCAGATGCGCCTGAAGCGTTGGCTGACTATTATCAGCGGCATGGGGTCGGCATATTTGGTCAATTTACGGCGCTGCGCTGGCAGATTAATCACTCCAATGCTTCCAATGATCTTGAACTAGGCGCTGGTGAGCTAGTGGGCATTCCTAATCCTGACCCCATTCGGCTGAAGCAGCTAGCGGCCTATGAGCATCCTAAGCAGCAGCTTGTCCAAAACACTGAAGCTTTGCTGCAAGGCTATAGTGCCCAAAACGTGTTGCTCTACGGCAGCAGGGGATCGGGCAAGTCATCTTTGGTAAAGGCGCTGCTAAATGAATATAGCGATCGCCATCTGCGCCTTATAGAAGAAGACGATGAAGCCTTCAAATCGCTTAAAGTCGTGCTAGAAGGCGGCGTCACTGCCAGACCTCAAAACGTAGTTGTATATGCAACCTCTAACCGTCGCCATCTGATTCGGGAGTTTTTTGATGAGCGCCCTAGCCCTAAAGACGCGGAAGAAATTCAGGCTTGGGACACCGTGCAGGAAAAGCTTTCGTTTAGCGATCGCTTTGGCCTCACCCTCACCTTTACGCCCGCCGATCAGCCCACGTACCTGACCATCGTGCACGAATTAGCCGCGCAAGCAGCACTCACAATCGATCCCGAAAATTTGGACTGGCGAGCAAGGCAGTGGGCCACTCGGCACAACGGGCGATCAGGACGATCCGCGCGGCAGTTTGTAGATTTTTTAATCGCCGAGGAAGGGGGAGGGCATTTGGAGCCGGAACCGCTACCTTAGAGAAGCTGAGCGTTTAATTTTAAAAAATATTGTTGTTATGAGTAGCGGTTCGCAGTTGCAGACGATCACGATTGGCCTCAACGGCCCCCAGATTCCAGCATTAGGGCTAGGGACTTGGGCGTGGGGAGACTCTTTGTTTTGGCAGTATGGTGAAGCTTACGGCGTGGATGATGTGCGCGCAGCGTTTGAGAAGTCTCTAACGGCTGGCGTGAATTTTTTAGATACTGCAGAAGTGTACGGTCTGGGCAAATCGGAGGAAATCATCGGGGACTTGATGCGATCCGATCCGCGACCCGTCGTTGTGGCCACCAAGTATATGCCTCTGCCGTGGCGATTTTCGGCTCAGTCAGTAGCCGATGCGCTCACCGCGAGTCTCAAGCGCCTAAAGCTGCCGTCAGTGGCGCTGTACCAAGTGCACTGGCCCTTTGACTTTTTCATGAGCCAAAAGACGCTGATGAATGCGCTGGCCGATGAAGTGGATCAAGGCCGCATTCAAACCATCGGCGTGAGCAATTATTCCGCCAAGCAAATGCGCGAAGCTCACAGCTACCTGGCCGCGCGTGGCATTCCTTTAGCCGTCAATCAAGTGCAGTACTCTCTGCTGCATCGTCACATAGAGGCCAACGGCGTACTCGAAGCCGCCCAAAATTTAGAAGTGACGATTCTCGCTTACAGTCCGCTAGCTCAGGGTTTGCTCACAGGTAAGTACACCGTTGGCAGCGATCTCCAGCCGACGGGAGCCCGCCGCATTGATCCCAAATTTAGCAAAAAGGGTCTGCAAAAAATTGAGCCGGTTTTAGCCGCGCTGAATGCTATTGGCACCACTTATGAGAAAACGCCTGTACAGGTGGCGCTCAATTGGCTGATTGGAAAAGGCGGCGTGGTGCCGATTCCGGGAGCCAAAAATGCCAAGCAGGCTGAGCAAAATGCGGGAGCATTAGGCTGGGAAATGTCTGAAGGCGATCGCGCTCAGTTAGATAATGTATCGGCTCCTTGGCTGAAGTAATTTTAGCCGCTAGTAATTGAGTCCAAACGAGCCGAATCTTCACTCAAAGTAGGCATCCCGCAAGCGCTGTCTTACGTCACGCTCTAGCAAGTCACCCAATCTCCATTGTTATTCATCGAACTTGATAGGGCAACCAGTACTGATACAAGAGCCGTCCCTACTTGGCCTGAAGAGATGTCTGAAGGTTGGTTTTTTTGCACTGATTCTACAAAGCGATCGCACACATTTTTCAAAGGCTCAGACGGTGGCACTTGAATAGTTGTTGTAGATATATTTTGAGGCGTAAACCAACCTTCATTTTCAACAAAGTCACCCCATTGTTGAATTAACGGAGCGTCTTTGTTCATTTCATCAAAGATCAGCGTGCCCTTTTCACCCACAACGCAGAGCCTTCTTTGCTTATCTGGATTAGCCCAGCAGAGATGAATTGTCGCTACAAAGCCGCTAGGGTACTGCAACCTGCACCAGACGACATCGGCTAATCCGCGAGGCGACAGCGGCGTTCTAATCTCGCTTTGCCGCCAGCTACTGCCTTGGGCCTGTACCCGAATTGGGCTTTCGCCTAGCCAATAGTTAAAGATAGAGATATCGTGAATGGCTAAATCCCATAGGGCATCGACATCGCGGCGGATGGGGCCGAGATGGGTGCGAGTGGCATAGCCGTAGCGGGGAGTGCCCATGTGAGCAATTGATTCTTTCCCGGCGATTACCGTACCGTGAAAAAGATAGGTGTGATCAATCATGAGCTGCCGCTGCTTTTGCTCAGCGAGCACGCACAGAGCCTGAGCGCTGGCAACTTCTAAGGTCAGTGGTTTCTCAGCGAGGACATGAAGATTATGGTTGAGGGCGGTTTGAATAAGTTCGGAATGAGTGGCGGCAGGGGTGGCGATCGCGCAGCCGACCAAACCCTCTATCGCCATTGCCGAGCGCCAATCGCTCACGAGCGCGACATCGCTACCAACCTCTGGGGCGATCGCTGCGAGTCTCTCTTCAGAAGCCTCTACCACTGCCCGCAGTCGAATCTGTGGGTGTGCCAAAAAATTTCGCAGCAAATGTGTGCCCCAGCGCCCCGCTCCAAACAGCGCCAAATCAATCGGAGCCTGCTGCGATCGCATCGTAGTCATTAGGCGTCACCACCGTCTAATAAAGTCTGATTGTCGATAGCTTTTTTGAGCTTTGCTAAGGCGATTTTAGCCGCTGCCTGCTCGGCCATTTTGCGCGATCGCCCCTTCCCCTCGCCCCACCATCTCTCTTTAAACCGAACCTGCGCCTGAAAGCGCTCC
>QBMP01000332.1 GCA_003242115.1 Phormidesmis priestleyi | reverse complement strand
AAGGAAACCGGCAAAGCCTTGTCTCCTCACGCCTTTTTATTACCCAACAAGCCTATTCAAAGGGTGATTGTGCCTAGTCAAGGGGGCACTACAGATTTAGAAAAAATAGAAGCCGCGATCGCCCCGATTAAAACAGCTATAGCGGCTATTGAATCGCTGATCGTAGGCAGTCCTTATTTGCTCGGCAGTACCATCAGCCTCGCTGATTACCACTTAATTCCAATTTTTGTTTACTTCTCCAAAACCCCAGAATTTGCAGAAACCACCGCTCAAGCAGGGCAGTTGCTAGCCTGGTGGAACTCGGTTAGCAGCCTACCTATTCTTCAAAAGATCTGCGCATAATTTGACGCTCAGGTACGGGCTGAAAAATCACCCCACACTAATACCAAACCTACACAGATATTGAAAATGGCTGGCAGCACTTTGACGGTAGATTGGACGAGAACATTAGCCGATGCGATCGCCAACCGGGGAGCCGCTTTTTTAGCAGCTCCCGTTGGCGGCTCTCGTCCACAAATAGAAGCCGGGAAGCTCATTTGCTTAGCAGGCGGTCAGGCCGAAACGCTGGCGCAGGTACGAGACATTTTAACGTCCGCAGGTATCGCAACCATTCATCATGTGGTGGGGGTGAAACAGGTCAAGGTATTCTTTGCCTGATGGTGAGTTTGCAGACGGCTTTTAGCCCTTGGCGTGATTTGGCCTGGAAAAGAACTCAGCGCTGGGTGCAGAAAAGCTTTCCGTCTGTGCCGACAATTTCTCCAGCAGAGCTAGCAGGTTGGCTCGCTCAGGAGAGGGTTGCCCCCATCGTGATCGATGTTCGTAGAGCTGAGGAATATGCCGTGAGCCATCTGCCTCAAGCGCATCATGCCAGAAGTCTGGAAGCCGTTGAACAAATTATTGTTGATCAGGGTACAACAATCTCTCAGGCCGTACCGATAGTGCTCTATTGCTCAGTGGGCTATCGCTCAGCCCGACTAGGAGACTCTTTGCAAGCGGCGGGCTACCCAGTGCTGAACTTGACAGGCTCCATTTTTCAGTGGGCTAATGAGGGCCGTCCGTTAGTGAGCGCAGATGGGCAAATGACCCGGCAGGTGCATCCGTATAACTGGCGATGGAAACTGTTGCTGTTGCCGATAGACTGATTTTTTAGTCAATCTATCGGCTGACTGACCTACATTTCACCCAAGTATTTCGTGCAAACCTGACGAAAATCGTCTCCTCGAACCTCAAAGTTAGCGTACTGATCAAAGCTGGCGCAGGCGGGAGAGAGCAATACAGTTTTAACGGGTTGTTGTTTGCTGATCTCAGCGCTGCGAGCGACAGCGCGATCCATTGTTTGAACAACTTCGTAGTGAGGGTAGGCAGCGGCTTTGAGACGATCAGCAAAGGGTTCAGCGGCTGCGCCAATTAACAGAACCGCGATCGCTTTGGCTTCAATCTGCCGAACCCAGGCAGTATCGTCCCCGTCTTTAGGATCGCCGCCTGCAATTAAGATCGCAGGGCCAGCAACAGATCGTAAGCCGACTTCGGCAGCGTCATAATTAGTCGCTTTACTGTCATTAATAAAATCTACGCCGCGCCAGGTGCAGATATGCTCTAGCCGGTGAGAAACGCCTGGAAAGGTAGAGACGCCTTGAGCTATAGCGCTGGCTTCTATTCCAGCGAACCGAGCTGCGGCTACCGCCATCAGTAGATTTTGCTGATTATGTGCGCCGACCATGCGCAGCGCTTCGGTTTCTACGATTTGTTCGCCCGCGTGGATGACCCAGCCATTTTCGATGTAGGTATCAGGGACAAGGGGCAAAATCGCGTCCTTTCCCTTAGTGCATGTCCAATGGCTGCTAGGCGCATGAGCAGCGGCTTTACTCAGCAGATAGGGGTCGTCGCCGTTGATCACCGCAATTTGCGAATTAGCCAGCAAAGAGGCTTTGATTCGGGAGTAGTTTTCAACGGTTTTGTGGCGACTGAGATGGTCGGCGGTAAAGGTCGTCCATAGGCCGATAGTCGGCTTTAAAGTTGGGGCGGCTTCAATTTGATAGCTGCTGAGTTCGGCGATGATCCAGTCGGGCGGTTCGGTGAGCGCTAGTTCACAGGCGGCGTAGCCAATATTGCCACAGGCAGGCGCTTGCAGTCCGGCAGCTTTAAAGATGGCGGCGACTAAAGCAGTTGTGGTGGTTTTGCCATTGGTGCCGGTGATGCCAAGCCAGGGTAGATGCGATAAGCTGCGCCAAGCCAGCTCCATTTCGCCAATAGTTTCTGTGCCTTGAGCGCGCGCTGCCACCAGCGCTGGCGCATCCCACGGTACGCCTGGGCTGACTACCAGCAGATCGAGTCCTGGTGCTGGCGTAAATGAGTGATTAAGCTTGATGGTGATGCCTTCGGCTTGCAGCGCTAGCGCATCGGCTTGGTGACGAGTAGCGGCGTCTCTGTCGCTCAAGGTGACTTGCCATTGCTGACGAGCAAGTACCCGCGCAGCGGCAATTCCAGACCGGCCAAGGCCGATGACATGGGCTGTTTTCATGAGGCTTGTGGGCGTAAGGTGTGAGGAAGGTGATTAGTTTTTCATAGAATGTGCCATCGTGCGAGTAGCCAATTGGCGAAATTAGCTTTTAACAATCGCCCCAAAGTCTGCCAGAACGAGCGCATGATTGCGCAGTAGACCTAATAGATTCAGGCGGTTTTGCTGCACGGCGGGATCGTCGGCCATGACCATGACGCTGGTATCGCCGTCAAAGAAGTTGGCCACAATTGGAGCAGCTTGCTCTAGGCCGGTAATGAGTTTGTCGTAGTCTCTTTCGGCTTGGGCGGCTTGGGTTTGCGGCAGCAGCCTTTGCAGACTGTCATAAAAAGCTTGCTCTGACGGCTGCTCAAATAAAGCTGGGTTGACGAGATCAGTCGGGTCGAGTTTTTCGGTGCTGAGGGTGCCTTTGGTGGCTAGCTTAGCAGCGCGGTTGACGGTTTCGTAGACGTTGGCGAGGCGACCGTTATTGCGGATGGCTTGCAAGAAGGTGGCGCGATCGCTGACATCTAACAAATCGCTGAGCGATCGCACTTTATCGGCCTCTGTTTCACCGCAGATAGCATTGACTAAATCGTAGTCAATTGATTGCGCGTCTTGCAATAGGGTGCGAACGCGCTGCGCCAAAAAGTCGGTAAGCTGGGCGGTGAGTTCAGAGGTATTGACCGCCGTTCCAGATTCGGCTCTAGATCTGGCAAAGCTTTGAACAACCTCAGTGAGCATCGTTTGCAGATTAAGCGGGAGCTGAGCGGCCCAAATGATGTTGATGATGGCATTCGCGGCGCGGCGCAAAGCAAACGGATCGCTGGAGCCTTTGGGCAGCTTGCCGATACTGAAGATGCTGACGAGGGTATCGAGCCGGTCGGCGATACCGACGACTTGGCCAAGAATGGTTTTAGGGAGGCGATCGCCCGCCCCTTTGGGCAGATAATGTTCATAAATCGCATCGGCTACGGCCTCCGGCTCACCGCTGCTCAGCGCATATTTTTGGCCAATGTAGCCCTGCAATTCTGGAAACTCGCCCACCATTTGCGTCACCAGATCGGCCTTGCAAAGCTGGGCGCTGCGGGCTGCTTGCGCTGTTTGCTGGTCGCTGAGCTGGAGCTGGTCGCTCAGTAAGTGAGTAATGGCGACAATGCGGCTGACTTTTTCTAACACGGAGCCGAGTCGAGCTTCAAAGGTGACGGTTTCGAGCTGAGGCACATAGTCAGCTAGGGGCTGTTTGCGATCGGCGGCAAAAAAGAACTGACCGTCGGCTAGGCGGGCACGAATAACGCGCTCATTGCCTTGAACGATCAGAGCCGATTTAGCCGGATCGCCGTTGGAGACAGTGATGAAATAGGGCAGCAGTTTAGTTGATTCTGGGTCTGGCACTGAGCCAGATTCTGAGCCGGATTCATCGGCGCTTTGGGCTTTGGCTCGGACTGAAAAATAGCGCTGGTGGCTCTCCATTTCAGTGATGGTGACCTGATCTGGAAGGTCTAAAAACTCCTCGTCAAATTTGCCAATTACGGTGGTGGGCCATTCGACCAAATTGACGACTTCTGTGAGCAAATCGGGGTTGATCACCGCTTGGCCGTTGACGGACGCAACAACCTGCTCAATTTGCTGGAGGATAGTAGCTTTGCGAACGGCTGGATCGACGGCGACGTAAGCTTTTTCAAGATCGCTCACGTAGTCATTCGGGTGAGCCAGGGTAATCGGGGCGGGATGAAGGACGCGGTGGCCTTGGCTAATGCGATCGCTCACACAAACCTGTGATCCGTTCTCAATTGTCACCGGCAGCAAATCGCCATCTAGCAGCGTCACCAGCCAGCGAATAGGCCGAGGAAACTTCAGGTCGCCATCGCCCCAGCGCATGAAGCGATCGCCTTCTAAGCCTAAAATCCAGCTAGGCACCAATTCCTGCAAAATCTCGGCAGTCGCACGGCCCGGAATCTTTTGCTGCACAAAGACAAATTCACCTTTGTCAGTATCTCGAATTTCTAGCGCTTCGACGCTGACGCCCTTGGAAGCGGCAAAGCCCTCAGCGGCTTTGGTGGGTTTGCCCTCTCTAAAAGCGGCTTTGGCGGGGGGGCCTTTGGCGTCTTCTTGGCGGTCGGGCTGGCGATCGCTCAAGCCCCTGATTAAAATGGCCAGACGGCGAGGCGTGCCATAGAGTGCCAAGCTATCGGGACTTAAAAGGTTTTCGGCTAGCACAGCAG
>QBMP01000331.1:4168-4738 GCA_003242115.1 Phormidesmis priestleyi | reverse complement strand
ACGATAGTCAGGCCGTCGTCTCGCACGAGTAGAGCCGATACCCAACGACTGTCCGGGGATGAAGGGGCAGTACCGATTTTGAAGAGGCCACCCGCAGACAGCAGCTCCAGATTGAGCGGACGTCCGGTAAAGAAATCAGTGGCCGTTGCGCCTTCCTCAATGGTTGCCCCTAATAGATAGCGGCTGCCCAAAGGCTCCATCACAATCGCGTCAAAGTCGTAGCTTTCGCCCGGTGCTACCTGCTCTGGCAAAATCACCGATACCGTCGGCGGCATGGTGCCTGAGGTCACCTGATTGCGCTCAGAAAGCGTGGTTTGAGAAATAATTTTGCCGCCGCTGTAGACCTGCTGTGAGCGGATGACCGATTCTAGCTTGGTGGGCTGACCGTCGATGTCTTGAGTGCCGTCAATGTAGGTGAGCGTTTCAGCGGTGTAGCCGCCGTTAGTGGGCTCCCACGACTGAAGCTCAATGCGGTAGGTGAGGTTGCTGTAGCGTTCCCACAGGGTTTTGAGGGCAGCGGGCAGTGTTTCGTAGGTGAAGCCGTCTTCGTTAGTAAACTCAGGGCTATAG
>QBMP01000331.1:0-4158 GCA_003242115.1 Phormidesmis priestleyi | reverse complement strand
GCGGCTTCGATTTGGTCGATGGTGGCTGTCAGATCAGCAGGCGCGGTGTCAGGTGTGGCGGCTGCGGCCTGACGCCCAAAGCTACCGATAGTGGTGGCTATAGCAAACCCACTCGCAAACCCACAGAGCAAGGCAGCAATTCGCCGTTTTCCCGTCCGTTTCTGCGGCCTAGCTTGGCGGTAGGTCATAAGTTTGTCCTTATCTAAAATTGTATTAGCCAATTGTATTCGCCCAAGGCTCGTGAATCGTACCCTAAACCAAGGTACCCCGATTTATCGTATTGGGATTTATTGGATTGAGACTAGGGTTGAGTCTGGGTTGTGTTTGCAACGGTTCATTGACCCTTTATGATTGAAGCCTTGACGATTCAAAAAAGATTCTCCAAAAATTGATAAGGGCAGGTTGTCATGGTGAGCAAAAAGCTGCTGATCGCCGCAAGTGGAACCGGCGGACATTTGTTTCCGGCACTCGCGACCGCGCAGCAGCTCGCGGACTACAGCATTGAATGGCTAGGGGTGCCTGATCGCTTAGAAACGCAGCTAGTGCCTGCGCATTACAGCCTTCATACCGTTCGGATGGGGGGGGTTCAGAGTGGTTTTGGGCTCAGTACGGTAAAAACGCTGGCCAATTTCGCCACATCGCTGGTGCAGGTGCGACGGCTGCTGAAACAGGGAAATTTTCAGGGCGTTTTTACGACGGGAGGCTACATTGCTGCTCCGGCGATTATTGCGGCGCGATCGCTCGGACTACCGGCCATTTTGCATGAGTCGAATGCATTGCCTGGAAAGGTGACCCGCTGGCTGAGCCCGCGCTGTACGCTGGTGGCGCTCGGCTTTGCAGAGGCGGTGTCGTATTTGCCCCGGGGTAAGACGGTGGTCGTGGGTACGCCAGTGCGATCGCAATTTCTGACTGAATTTCTGACTGAAGCCCCAACCGCAGCGGGCCAAACTAACTTAGTCGGAATCGACATTCCGGCAGAAGCGCCTTTAATCGTGGTCGTGGGCGGCAGTCAGGGCGCAGTCGCCGTGAATAATTACGTTCGAGCAGCGGCTCCGGCTTGGCTAGCAGCAGGTGCATGGATTGTACACATCACTGGCACCAACGATCCCGATGCCGATAGCTTCAGCCATCCTCACTATATTCATCGCCCGTTTTATGACCAGATGGCAGCGCTTTTTCAGCGGGCAACGTTAGCCA
The DNA here is from genome assembly GCA_003242115.1 of Phormidesmis priestleyi. Classification (GTDB taxonomy): domain Bacteria; phylum Cyanobacteriota; class Cyanobacteriia; order Phormidesmidales; family Phormidesmidaceae; genus Phormidesmis; species Phormidesmis priestleyi_A. The sequence goes on along the minus strand of QBMP01000331.1, from coordinate 2,961 downwards.
TCAGTAGAGCCGGGGCCGGAACCCTGACTGAGCTAGCGATTACAGCAACGCCCTCGATTTTGATTCCCTATCCCTTTGCCGCTGAAGACCATCAGACTTACAATGCAGCGGCCTTTAAGAATGCCGGTGCAGCCCAGATGTATCAGCAAGCCGATCTGTCGGCTGAGAAATTGCAGGCATTGGGGTTGGAGCTACTGCGATCGCCCGACACCCTCAGCCAAATGGCCAACGCCGCCCGCAGCCTTGCCACCAAAGACAGCGCTGCCAAAATGGCTCAGCTGATTGATGAGCAGTTAGGCTAATGCAGCCTCAAAGCCAGTCTTAAGGCCAGTCTTAAGGCCAGTCTCAAGGCGAGGGACAGCGCTGCTGGTTTTCCGCTATTTTGCGCTTCAGCAATGGCGTACCGCCGATCTGGGGACTGCGGTAAAGGCGCTCAAACTCCCGCTCAAAGTGAGCCGCTACGGTCGGATTGCGAATCACTAGCAGGGTTTCATCGTTTTCGGTATTAGCGGCCTTACTCCAGTTTTGAGAGCCGATAATCACTGTGGCCTCGTCAATCACGGCAAATTTATGATGCAGTTTATCGCCGGGGGGCAACTGCGGAAAGCCAACTGTCGCAATGGGTTTGGCCCAAGGCTGGTTGTCTTTTTCTACCTGACAGCGCTGATCGCGAAGGGTGACGCCTAGCATATCAAGCGCTTCGCTGTAGTTGCGGTACAAAAAGCTTGGATCGATTAAGACTCGCAAGGCTTTTCCAGCCGCAGCTTTAGGCTGTAGCTGATTGGCAATGAGCTGGTCAGAAAACACGAATAAAGCCAGGTCGATGCTACGAGTCGCTTGAGTGAGGGTGCGGGCAATCAGACCGTTGACGCTGGCTTCCCAAGGCTGGCTGGGAGAGAGCGGTGAAAATTGTAAGGTGACGCTGCTGGCAGGGAGGGTGAAGTCTTGAGCGGGGCGATGAGGTTTTTTCAAGCCAAACAGGCTGTTGGGGCTAGCGCCGGGGCCATCTCCCCAGAGCTGATTAAATTCGAGACTGAAGCGCTGAGCAAGAGCGGCACTATCAATTCTGAGCAGGGCGTTGGCATTGCCTCGGCTAGCGGGCTCATCGCCATCGCCGTGAATGCCAGAGAGCGTGAAGTTGGCCGAACCTGTTATTACCCAGCGGCTATCAATGACCATAAATTTATGGTGCATCAGGCCGCTGCCTTTAGAGCCATCGGCAGTGTCATCTATCAGCGGAATTTGAGCGCTGCGCAAAATCTGAAGGGCATCGGCTTGGGCGATTTCGGCTAGCGTCAGGGGGCCGTTGCCATCGGTGTCGGCAATAGCTGCCCAAGCCGCCGTTTGTTCTGCTTTAGCGGCAGCAGAGGTTGGGTTAGCGTACTCATTTTCCAGCACGATACGGATGCGGATACCACGCCGCGCACTTTGAACGATGGCTTGAGCGACGCGAGGCAAATTAAGCGATTGCACGGCGAGATCGATAGATTGAGTCGATTGCTCAATTGCGGTGATGATAATTTTCTCTAAATCATCGCCATAGCGCTCAATGTGACGGTAAGGATCGGTGTAGACGCTGGCTTCGGATTGATTGAAAAAGACCTGAACGGTGGGATCTTGGGGCAGCAGGGGCAGTGCCGGAGCAAGAGCCTTTGGCGAGGCGCTGTTGATTCGCCAGAGGCTGCTGGCCAGCGTCAGGCAAAGGGCTATAGCAAAGGGCCAGAACCAGCGCCAGCGGCGAAAGCGTTGAAACATGACGCGAGTTAATTGGGTAACAAGATGGCTTTAGTTATCCCGGTAGGGGACGCGATCGCCCGCAAATCTCAACGGCTGTTGTCCATAAAACCTCCAGACTCTTTTAACCAAAGCTTCCACAGAACCACGTAGAGCTTGGGGGCAGACCCTCTATAATTGGGACACCTTTTCGACCTTTTTCCTTATGCTCACTCCCGAACAGTTTTCTCAAGGTGCCATCTGGCTGGCCATTGGTACCGTTGTGTTTGCAGTAGTCACCGCGCTGGCCTTTTTGCTGAAGTGGGGCTTTCGCTTTCGGCTCGTCGGCGCGACTGGCTTTATGGGCGTGCTGACGGTCGGTTTTTTTGGCCTGAGCTTTCAGCCCTTGGTCAGAGCCGTGATTCCAGGCGCGTTGCCTTACAACACTGTGTTTGACTCGGGATCGTCTCAAGTGGTGATTGCTGTACCTAATGCGATTACCGAAACCGAGCTAGAAGCCACCCTGTTACAGGCGGCTAGCAATTTGCTTAAGCCCAGTCGAATTGGCGGTGCGGGGCAAGCGACCCCGACTATTAGAGCCAGAGCGATTGTCCATCAGCCCGGAGTCTCAGAGCTGGTGTATGTAGGTCAAGTAACGCCAGGAACCGATCCAGCGGATCGATCACCCGTGGTAGAGATTTATCCCAGTAAGCTGGCAAAGGCCAATCAGGCTGCGTCATAATTAAGGTTTAAACAATCAGGCGTTCACTAGCGCATTCAGCGCATTTTTAGAGGGTATTGCATGGCCTCATTAACTTTTCCGATTTTGAACATTGCGCCAGCTCAGGTGGTTCGTGGCAATGGCGTGTTGGCAAAGAGTGGGCCGCTGTTTGCGCGGTTGGGTAAAAGGCCGCTGCTCGTGGGGGGCTCTAGCGCCCTTACCGCCGCGTTACCTTTTTTGAACCCGTCGCTGGCAGAAATGACGAGTGCGATCGCTTCTGATTTTCTAAACAACCCAGCAGATCACGCTATTCAAACTCACGCTATTCAAGCCTGTAGCGAAGCCACCCTCAGCACCCTGCACGAAGCCGCCAGCCGTCACGATGCGGACTGCATTATCGGCATTGGCGGCGGCAAAGCCCTCGATGCCGCCAAGCTATTAGCCCACCAACGGCAGATTCCCGTGGCCACTGTGCCCACATCTGCCGCTACCTGCGCGGGCTGGACGGCGCTGTCAAATGTTTACTC
>QBMP01000330.1:4442-4782 GCA_003242115.1 Phormidesmis priestleyi | reverse complement strand
GTGTATCTATTCACCGTACATTTAGCCGCTTGGCTGGTGCTAGAGCGCTTAGGTGTCGCCATGCCAGAGCCGCCTAGCTGGGTGCAGGCGCTGATAGAAGAGTAAGTGGATCGCTCAATGATTCGCACTCATGCTGGCGACCCAAAAGCTTGGCTGAGCCGACATCAGGGGCAGCGACCCGTATTTGCCTGCATTCTCAGCTTTACGGAAACGGGTCTTATTCCCAATATTTCCGCTGCCGGAACAACACCCCAAGCTCGGCAGTACACTGCCCTAGCCGACGCTGAATGGCTTTTTAAGGGCGGTAATCGTCACCGCTATCCACTGACACAGCTAGCAG
>QBMP01000330.1:1296-4432 GCA_003242115.1 Phormidesmis priestleyi | reverse complement strand
GTTTTGAGGCAGCAAAATATTCCAGTGCACTTGCTAAGTACAGGCTTACCCCACAAATTGAGCCTGCCGCACATAGCGCTGCCACAGGTGATTGCTCAGCCCCTGCATACGGGCAAAGCTATGGACAGCGCTCAGGCCCAAGCCCTACTGCGAAGCGGATTGGATTGGGGGCATAAGCTAGCAAAGCGAGGAAGTTACTTGCTGATAGGTGAGTGTGTGGTCGGCGGGACGACGACTGCGCAAGCGGTACTAACGGCCCTGGGCTATAGCGTTCAAGGCTGCATTAGCAGTAGCCATCGCCAAAGCAACCATCGCCAAAAACAATTGTTGGTAGAGCAGGGAATTATCGCTTGGCAAAAGCGCAGTGAAGCCGCACATAGGAACGCTCTACACAAGGGCGCTTTAGATAGGAGCACTTTGCCATTGGCAGCAGTCACCGCTGTCGGCGATCCGATGCAGATAGTGGCCGCTGGAATGGCGATCGCTGCAAGTCGTTACAGCGGCGTATTGCTAGCAGGTGGGGCGCAAATGCTAGCGGTATATGCCTTAGCCCAAGCCCTTGCTCGATCAGAAATTTCAGCCTATAGCTGGCAGCGCGAACAAGTCGTCGTTGGCACCACCCGCTGGGTGATTGAAGATCCTAGTGCTGATACCGTCAAAATCGCCCAAGCCATTGGCGCACCCTATTTAGCTAGTCAAATTGACTTTAGCCAATCTCCTTACTTTCAGCTCAGAGCCTATGAGCGAGGCTTTATTAAAGAGGGCATAGGAGCCGGAGGCTGTGCTATTGCCGCCCATCTATACCGAACCTGGACAAAATCACAGCTACGCCACGCCGTAGAAGCCGAGCTGCGTACTTGTCTCTAAAATTGCCTTAATTTCAGACAATATTGTCTGAAACTTTGCAGACTAATCTATTGAAACCGGCAAGCTAAAATCTGCTCCTCTAACGCCGCCATGCGATTATAGGCAGCCGTTAGCTGAGCCGTAAGACGCTGAATTTGAATTTGAGAAGACACCACTGGAGACGTACTTGATTTATCGCCTTCCAAATGAGGTTCATCGCTCAAAATATCTTTGTGCATCATAGTGGGGTCAACGGTGCGATGCAGCGCCACCGGAGAGAGATTTGTAAAGCGTGAATCAAAAGCCAATTCACCCTTTGAGAGGCTTTGCAGCTCAGCGATTTTGGTTACTTTATCGGTGAGCTGCTCCATCATCTGATAAAGCCCATCGACCTTATCACTCAACTCGAACACTTGCTTTTGTACAACGTCCATAGCCATAGGCATATTTATTAAGCCATTAATTTTTTCAATCTTATGAATAAATTTCACGATTAGGTGTTGACACACCGGATCATTTAACTTTTGGTAACTTTTGGGTGGAGCCTAGCCGTTCAGTGAGCTATTCGAGAGCTGTCTGGAAGCTAGCCACAAGCTTTCTAACAAGGCGGTTTCCACAAAATTGACAGGTGGTCAAATCCGAACCTCAAAAGTCACTCAAACTTTCACGTGGCGATCTATAATTCCTGTGAAGTGTTAAGAAACATAAGTACGTTTAGCCGTTAGAGGTTTTATGAAATTGATTGCTAAAGCTTTCCGTAAATTGAGCGCTGTCTTTATGATGGCTGCCCTTATCATCAGTAGCTGTGCCGTTTTGGCTTCCCCTGCCTTGGCTGCTGATCACCTTGTCAAAATGGGCTCGGATGGTGGTTTGCTGGTTTTTCAACCCGCCACTATCACAATTGCCAAGGGCGACACTGTAACTTGGGAAAACAATAAAATGGCTCCCCACAACGTCGTTTTTGATGCCAACAACGTGCCGGGTGGCAAAGCAGTTGCTGACAAGCTCACTCATTCTCAGCTCACGTTTGCACCGGGTGAATCTTACAGCAGCACTTTTGAAGATGCTGGTGACTACACGTACTTCTGTGCTCCTCACCGTGGCGCTGGCATGGTCGGTAAGATCGTCGTTGAATAAGCTGTTAGCTAGTAGCTGCCAATAATCTAAAGCGTAACTTTTTAGATAGTGGTTTTAGATGGTGGTTGCCTAAAAATATTTGGGTGGGAGGAAGAAAGTATTTTCTTACCTCCCTTTGTTTTTGGCGGCGATCAGCAGTTTTTGAAGATTCGGGGTATGTTTTAGCGAGTCTATATTTGAATGGCCGTAGCCAATGTTATACTTTGCGCGCATTCAGTTTTAAGATACGGAAGAATATTGCGAATCGGGTATGATAGTCTTTAGCCAATAGCCTTGGTTCCAAGGGTTTCAAGACCCTTAAGGTTAGTTAAGACTGGTTTTTTGCATAAGCCTAGTTGTTAACTGGCCATAGCAGGGTTAGAGGCTAAGAGAGGCTCAATCCAATCGCGATTGAAATCAGCTTCTAAATAATTCAATTCCTGAAAGTTAGCCTTTGAAATTAGTCCTTATTAAAGCTGGCAGCAAAGCTGGCCATTGAGATTCAGTATGCAATTGTCTAGAGTCTTGTCGCTGAGGTAGATGACCTATGAGCGATACAACTGCATACTTAGCGGGCTGTGCCACGACAGGCGTAGCGGCTTTGGTGCTGCTAGTTGCCAGAATTGGGATGGTTGGTACAGATGCGAGTAACGCTAATCATTTGGGCGATCGCCTTGCTCGTATTGAAGCCACCTCGCCCAGTCTTCAAGCAAACACTCAGGCCAATACTCAGGCCAACCAGCAGATGGAGTTTGAGCTGCGCAGCGAGTTAGCAAAACAGCGTGAGCTGTCGCAAAAGCTAGAAGATCAGCTCAATAAGCAATCTAGCCTTTCCAGCTCTTTAGAAGCTCAAATTAAAGAGCAAGAGACTAAAAACCAAGATTTGCTGACGAAAGTGCAAACCTATCAGCGTTCGGTAGAGGATCTAGAACTACAGGATAAAATTGCGGCAGCGAGCGAACCGAGCCCTCGCAATGCTGGCCCTCCCGCCTCTGTTATTTGGCTAGGTGCCGGTGTAGCCATTGTGCTGATTTTGGGCGGCGGCGGGCTGATTTTGTGCGCAATTATCTTGATTTTGCAGTCACAGCGCCGTTCAAATCGACCTATGTCGATGCCGCCGCCGATGTCGATGCCGCCCGCATCGCCCTATCGCTATTACGATCAAGCTTTTTTA
>QBMP01000330.1:0-1286 GCA_003242115.1 Phormidesmis priestleyi | reverse complement strand
GTCTTACTACGATTACCCGCCTTCTCCCTATGACTACACGCCCTAGCGAAATTTAGCGGGCACTATAGGCTTATTGAAAGTAAGCCTATAGTGCCCGTCAGCACTTCACCTGAATCTGATGATCGCCTAGCCCGCATTGAGCAAAAGCTAGACGCGCTAGCCACTGAGGTTGAAACCTTCTCGACTCAAGTGGAGCGCTCTAACGATAAATTCGACACCTATCAAAAAGCGACTCAATGGGTGGTGCAGCTAGCCTTCACGCTGATTGCCAGTGCCACTATTACGGTCATTCTTTCCACAGTCCTGAATAGATGACCCTTACAGAGGCAGTAGCAGACTCTTCGCTGAGAATAGCTGAGAAGTAAAGAAGGCGGCACCCAGATTCGAACTGGGGGTAAAGGATTTGCAATCCTCTGCCTTACCACTTGGCCATGCCGCCGCTGAAGCACTAATATATCAAACTTTCGAGACTTATCGAGATCAATTGTAGCGCGCTCATTTCAGGGCAGAGGCTTCGCAGTGAAGTTTAACGGGAGGTTCAATCCAAGATTTGATCAATCATCCGGTTGGCTTGGCTAGCATAGCTGCCGCCAAAGAGGTTGAAGTGGTTAAGGATGTGATAGAGGTTATAGAGCACTTTTCGCTGTGAATAGCCCGTATCTGTGGGTGCTGCGGCTTCGTAGGCTTGATAAAAAGCAGTGGGGAAACGGCCAAATAGCTCGGTCATAGCCAAGTCTGTTTCGCGATCGCCGTAATAAGTCGCCGGATCAAAAATAACGGGTTCACCGGCTGTGGTGACAGCGGCATTGCCTGACCATAAGTCACCATGAAGCAAGGCGGGCTGAGGTAAATGGCCCTTGAGCAGCCGAGGAATTGCGCTCATCAGCTGATCGCGACGGGGAAAGTGTCCGCCTCGATCGTGGGCTAGCTCAAACTGAGGGCCGAGTCTGCGATCGCGCCAAAATGCTGCCCAGTCATCTCCCCACAGATTTTGCTGGGGTGTGACCCCAATCGTATTGTTGCGGTGCCAGCCAAAGCCCTGAGGGCTAGTGACTTTGTGCATCGCCGCCAACTGCTGAGCTAAGCGCTGCCATGCTGCGGCATTTAGGCTAGCACCCAAGGCCAAATACTCCATTACAAAATAGGCAGCATCGCCCGCAACCCCATGACACAGTGGTTGCGGTACTCGCACTGTATGGCTGGCATACAGCTCTGTGAGGCCATCAAATTCTCCCTCAAACATGGCGCGATCGCACTTCCGATTGAGCTTTACAAAAAACGTCCGC
>QBMP01000032.1:4223-29088 GCA_003242115.1 Phormidesmis priestleyi | reverse complement strand
CGTCGCCAAACCGACACCCTTCATCTGCCAGCGCAACTCGTGGGCTTCATATTTTTTAAATGGCGATACATCTAGTGATAACCTTGAACATGGCACTTTAAGAACGTCATCCTCTCGCAAGCTAGTGTGAGCTAGTGAGCGCTAATGGCATCCCTTACCAAAGTTGCCATATCAGCTCAAACGTAGGATAGGCGCAGGAATGGTTTCCACCGCAGAGAAAGTAAACACGGGCTACATCACTCAAATTATTGGCCCCGTATTAGACGTAAAATTTCCAGGCAACTCACTGCCCAATATTTATAACGCGCTTAAAATTACCGGCACCAACCCCGCCGGAGCAGAAATCTCCGTTACCTGTGAAGTGCAGCAGCTGCTAGGCGACTCCCAAATTCGTGCCGTTTCGATGAGCACGACTGATGGGCTTGTGCGCGGCATGAAAGTTGAAGACTTAGGCGCACCAATTAGCGTTCCGGTGGGCAAAGCCACCCTGGGCCGCATTTTTAACGTATTGGGTGAACCCGTAGATGAAAGAGGACCAGTCAATGCTGAAACCTCTTTACCCATTCACCGCGACGCACCCAAGCTGATTGATCTTGAAACCAAGCCTTCCGTTTTTGAAACCGGCATCAAAGTGGTAGACCTGCTTGCGCCCTATCGACGTGGCGGCAAGGTTGGCCTTTTTGGCGGCGCAGGCGTTGGCAAAACGGTACTCATTCAAGAGCTGATCAATAACATTGCTAAAGAGCACAGCGGCGTGTCTGTGTTTGGTGGCGTCGGCGAACGCACCCGTGAAGGCAATGACCTCTACAACGAATTTATCGAGTCTGGTGTAATCAACGCTGACGATTTAAGCCTTTCTAAAGTGGCTTTGGTCTACGGTCAAATGAACGAGCCACCCGGCGCTAGAATGCGCGTGGCCCTGTCGGCCCTGACGATGGCTGAGTACTTCCGCGATGTTAACAAGCAAGACGTATTGCTCTTTATTGATAACATTTTCCGCTTTGTACAGGCCGGTTCTGAAGTATCAGCGCTGCTAGGCCGGATGCCTTCTGCGGTAGGCTATCAGCCCACCCTCGGCACCGACATGGGCGATTTGCAAGAGCGCATTGCTTCGACCACGGAAGGCTCTATCACCTCTATTCAGGCCGTCTACGTCCCGGCAGATGACCTTACTGACCCGGCTCCGGCGACGACATTTGCTCACCTGGACGCAACCACGACCCTTTCACGGGCGCTAGCCTCTAAAGGTATTTACCCAGCGGTCGATCCTTTGGACTCTACTTCTACGATGCTTCAGCCAGATATTGTCGGCGCTGAGCATTACGACACGGCGCGCGCTGTGCAGTCTACGCTGCAACGCTACAAAGAGCTTCAGGACATCATCGCTATTTTGGGCCTCGATGAGCTTTCTGAAGAAGACCGTCAGGTGGTAGCCCGCGCCCGCAAAATTGAGAAGTTCCTATCTCAGCCTTTCTTTGTGGCAGAAGTCTTTACCGGCATGAAAGGCAAGTACGTCTCGCTAGAAGACACTATCAAGGGCTTCAATATGATCCTTGATGGCAAGCTTGATGACATTCCTGAGCAAGCCTTCTACCTCAAAGGCGGCATTGAAGAAGTGATTGAAGCGGCTGAAAAGATGAAAGCTGAAGCTGCTTAATTAAAGCCGGTTGACTAAAGCCGGTTGACTAAAGCCAGCTAATCAAAGTTGCCTTTGCTGACCGTAAATCCCCTCTTCGGAGGGGTGTACCCTAATTTTTGAAACGCTATGTCTTTAGTTGTGCGCGTGGTTGCGCCTGATAAAACAGTTTGGGATGATGAAGCCGACGAGGTGATTTTGCCCAGTACGACCGGCCAATTGGGCATTTTGAGCGGTCACGCGCCGCTATTGACCGCTTTGGATACGGGTGTGCTGCGGGTAAGGGCAGTGGGTGGCGGCAAAGAGTGGACAGCTATTGCACTCATGGGCGGCTTTGCTGAAGTCGAAGAAGATGAAGTGACGATTTTGGTCAATGGCGCAGAGCGCGGCGATCGCATTGATCTCACCGAGGCGAAAACCGCTTATGAGGCTGCTAAAGCTCAGTCAGAAAGCGCGGCGCGCGGCGATCGCAAAGCGGTGATGCAGGCCGGAAATGCGCTGAAAAAAGCGCGGGCTCGTTTGCAGGCCGCAGGTGGAAACGCCTAGCGTTCTGACTAAAGCCTCTTAATTTAGTTGGGTTTTATTTGTTCAACTACTACTGTTGAACTCCTCATTTAAGCGCACTGAACGGCTCTGTTCAGTGCGCTTTGCTGTATCTATTTGACAATCAGACTGTAGCGTTAACCTATCAAGCCACCACCACTGAACAAATTAGGTCGTGGCTCGAAACCTCTCATCGATCACCTGCTAATAAGTAATAGGAAAACGTCGAGTTTGTGCGTAATTTTGCGGGCTGATGCTGATACTTCTATGAAGATGCTTCTATGCTGATGCCAAATCATAACCAGATTGCTAGTTTGGAAGCGTCAATACTTAAGTGAGCTTACGGACTTGGCCAGTTTGTGTTTTTTCGCAGGAACTCAAAACCATGCTAGTAGATAAATATCTCGAAGATCTTAAAAGCAAAGATTACTGTCAAAACTGTAGAGTGCACAAGCTCACAGACAATGTTGTCGCTAAAGGTGATGTGGTTGCGTTTCACCACTGTGTAAGCTGCAATTTTCAGTACCGAGAAACTGAAGATTCTAAAAAGTTTTACGATAAAAAGAATGGTGATAAATCTCCCGCAGACGATCAGCCTTGGGGCAGCGGTAGCTTTGTCCTTGTAGCGATGCTACTGACTATTTTGATCATTCAGGTATCCAACCGCCAAGAACAGACTGAAACTGTTCAGCCGGTTGGTCAAATTGAGCTGCGATCGCGCCTCAATAGCTAAGGCAGTCCTAAACAGGTAAGGATTCATAGCCCTAATTCCACGGGCTCCCATCTCCTTCGGGTGTAGCTTGCCTTGAAATAGGATGAAAACTAAAACGTAATACACACAGGACTTCTCTATTAACGAGCTGAAATACTTAAGCCGAATTGATTCCCGTACTCGATCAAGAAGGTGGGGCGATTGATGTGATGACATTTCTGAGTGCCGTGTTAACTCATGTTTTTGGGTGCTTACACAACAGATTTTCTATATAGGCACCGTAATAGCCATACTTACTCATTAAAAGTGTCGGATAACCCCTGTTTTCCCAGGCTTACACCGCAAGAGTGGTGGATAAGTTATGTAAATATTGGTGTTACACCGCAAAAGTGGTGGATAAGATTAAAATTTGGGGTGTCAATTAGAAAATTTGACGTTGAATATATAGTTATGCCAAAACAACAATAAGTTCGGTAAGGTTGTTTTCTCATGCACACATGTGCATATATGCACATGTGTGCATAGTATAGTTAGGGTAACAACACAGATTAAATAAGGGTTGAGAATGACAATTATCTTCCTAGCTGAATGTGGAAACAAACAACAAGCTGAACTCTTGTCTCAACATTTTGACGTAGTTTCCTGGACTCTGAGAGACGGTGATACTGAGTGTCAATGTCATATAGAGATTAAACAAGACTTTGAGGGGAACTGGTGGTGTAGCCTTTCTGTGAATGCGATGGACTGGACTCCAGCCAACAGGCAAGAAGCTAACTATCGGCATTTTCAGATTTTGGAACTCCAAAGCCTTTTGCAAGAGCATTTAAAGTCAGCCCCTGCTTTTTGGTATGCTTTTGCAGGGGAAATTGGGGGAGGTGACCTAAATTACTTGCTGACTGATAGTAGTCGTGACTATGCAGCAACCTACAATTGCCTATTTTCTTCAAGAGCTTCTAATCAGTTCAGGATACCTACCTTTGTTTATGTACTTAAAGTCAGATTTTTATTGTCTGAAAGCCTTTGGCAGCAAGTGGGATCACCTTCAAATTTCGAGACCTTGATACGAGGTTACGTTTGGTTACCACCAGCACCTACATTAGTATGGGGAGGAGTACAGGCACCACCGAAAGAGAATATCAACCAAACAGAAATTCAAGTAATTCTCGATCCTGAGGAGGCTGAAAACTATAACCACATGGGCGTGGAACTCACCCGAGAAGGAAGATTCGCTGAAGCCTTAGCTAATTTTGAAAAAGCTCAAAAACTATACCCCTTTTCTCCTATAATTCATCAAAATAAAGCAGCTTCTCTTTACTGTCTGAAAAGATTCTCAGAAGCCTTACAACAGTGTGATTTTTCGATAAGACTTAATCCTAGCCTATCTGATCTAGTGATACTCCATCAACTCAAAGGCGATATATTTTATGAACAGGGACAACTAGAAAAAGCGTTGGCATCTTTTCAGGATTCACTAGATTTAAATCCTGATGCTTTCTATGCTGTTCATCCTCATAGCCAGAAAGCGTTGATTTTATCAAAACTAGGAAGGTATAAAGAATCGCTTGCCCCTCAATATGAAGAAGGATTAAATTTACTCAACTCTAGCCAATATGCAGCCGCGTTAGACGTTTTTAACGCTTTGAATCAGTCTACACCGGAATTTGCTAAGGCTTTTTATTGTAAAGGGTTAGCTCTCGGCAACTTGGGAAGACATGAAGAAGCCTTGGCAGCGTTTGAAGCTGCATTGCGACTCGATCCAACTTTTGAGGTTTACTTTAGTAGAGCTCATGCTCTCTATAGTCTGGGACGGATTGAAGAAGCGTTGGAGTCCTACAATACGCTTCTTGCTTTATACCCAGACAACGCTTATGGATATTATCGAAAAGGAGTTCTGCTCGATGAGTTAGGACGCTATGAAGCAGCACTGGAATTACTTCATCAGGCAGTTAAATTAGAGCCAAACTCTGCCCAAGTTCACCTTAGTAAAGGAATTGTGCTTGATCATCTGGGACGATCAGGAGAGGCATTACAGGCGCTAAATGAGTCATTAAGATTAGATCCAAGCTCTCCTCAAACGGCACTGGTTCCGTCAAGTGGGACAGGATAAAGTGTCTATATACATAGGATAGGAGATAATAGACAGCGAAAAAAGGTGTGCCCCCTAAGTAGTGTTATGGATCTATTTTCCTATCCTTGTCCGTGCTGCGCTAGCAAAGAGGTTCGTGTCCATACGCGCTATGCGACCCAAACCCAAGGCCCTCGGACAATTTATCATTGCCGTCGCTGTGACATCTACTACAGTGAGACCTTCGCCACCCCGATTGCTGGACTGACGACCCCTCTGAGTCGGATTATCACGGTGCTAACGGCGAGAAGTGAAGGGATGGGGCTGAATGCGACGGCTCGTACCTTCAAGGTTTCGAAGAAAAGTGTGATTGATTGGGAGCGTCGCTTAGGCGATCTCAAGCCCACCCTGATGCTCTATGCGCTGTTGCATGAGTTTATTCATCAGGAGATAGAAGGCGATGAACTCTACACCAAAGTCGATCAGAATGTATCCCCGTCAGCTTCTGAAGGCTGGACGATTGTGCTGATGGAGCGAGGGAGCCGCTTCTTATGGGAATTACACTGTGGTCGCAAAGACAAACAGTTATTCGAGCGAGCCTTGAGCTGCTTGGCCGAGGTGATTCAGCAAACCGATAGCCTCAGCTTGTTGACCGATGGCGAGCGCCGCTACGGCAACCTGTTGTTTGAGATTTGTCATGACGTGCTCCGCACTGGCCGACCGGGCCGACCCGCGAAACGCTTGCCCAAAGGCGTCCGTGTAAAGTTGAAGAACAAAGGGTCGAAAAAACGGCCGGGGCGAAGACGAAAAAAGTATCAAACGCCTGTTCCTGAGCACCCTGAGACCCAACACCAAGTGGTTGACTCAGAAATTCACGCCAATCATGTAGAGGCGTTCAATGCGTCCCTACGGCGGCGCAATGCAGCCTTTCGACGTAAAACAAACACCTATGCGAAGTCTCGGCAAGACTTACAGCGAACACTGGATGTTTACTGNACTTCGTGCGCGTTCATTTCACGACTAAAGTTGTCCCGGCTGTAAAGCTAGGCATCCTAGAAGTTGGACTTTCTTGGTCTCAATTATTAACCATGCGCTATGCCGTCTAATCCACTGGTGGAAAGAGATTTCCACTCCCATTTGACGGAACCAGTGCCGGGGATTTTCATTCGAGATGGCCGACCATGCTTGTAATGCTATAGATAGTCACATCTATGGATTCACGCTTCAAGAACTCAACTTTCCGTTCGAGGAAGCAGACTATTCAGAGGCCGCAACCCACTTCGAGCCAAAGCTCCCGGCTGATCAATACCCTTATGTGCGTCAGCTAACGCATCTTGTTATGGATGGTCGCTACAACGGCATTCACGATTTTGAGTTTGGGCTAGAGATCATTCTAAACGGGCTCGACCGACTCCGAGACGATGTTTGCAAAGAGCGCCCTTAAAGTTCTTAACCACGCTCACGCCTCCCCATTACTACGCACCTGTAACCGCCGCCAAGTCGGCGAACGACAGTCTCTAAGCAGAACAGAGAATTGACAAACTATCCCATCAGAATAACGTTATCAATCACATGAATAATGCCGTTGCTGGCTATAATATCAGCCGCTAATACGGTAGAGTTTTTGACTTCAAAAATCGGTTCAGTTCGGATCGGGATGGGAGAACCTTCAAGCGAGGTTAGCGTCGCCTGTTGAGCCATGTCATCTTTGTGCCAAATGCCAGAGACAACGTGAAATTTTAAAATTCGAGCTAGCTGCGGCGGATTATCGACCAGCGTTTGCACCGTACCGGGGGGCAGCTTGGCAAAGGCGTCGTCATTGGGCGCAAACACCGTAAAAGGGCCACCCGTTGCTAACACTTCCACTAGCCCAGCGGCTTGTACGGCGGCAACCAGGGTCGAAAATCCGTCATTTTGAACGGCAATATCAACAATGCTAGGCATAGTAAATCCTTAAAAGTAGGGAATCTGTAACCACTTAGTAACACTCAACAACCTTAACGATAGCTTTGATCTTGAACATCGCGCAGCCTTGCTTCAGGCCGCTTAAAACGATCTATTTGTTGTTCAAAAAACTGACGATTGGCTTTGAGATGATCAGGATTGGGATCATCTAATGGATACAGCAGCGCTGCTCGCAGTGCCTGAATCACCGCTGAAGTGACGTTGTACATAGAGCGCTGAAAGGTAATCCCTAGCTGAATTAGGATGTCATCTTCACCGCGTCCGTGCTGCTGATAGTCTTCAATGAGATAGTCGGGCAAAAAATGCAGCATGTCCTGCATTAGCAAAGTTGGTGGAATACCTGCGCTGCCCACTGGGAAAACATCGGCGTAGAGAATGCCGTAGTGAAAGTCTTTTTGATCGCTCGGCACTTGTCCGGCTTGAGCATTGTAAGACTTGGTGCCGCGAAAGGGCGCAGTTCGATAAAAGACGGCTTCTACATAGGGTAGAGCAGCTTCGTAGAGCCACGTAAAGCCTTGAGACTTAGGGATAATTTCGTAGCATTTGCCGTCAATGTAGGCATGGTGAAAAATCGGGCGACCAGCGACGGCAAAAATGCCGTTGACTAGAAAGTCCATTGCTTCAGGTACGGTGGTCATTTTACCTTCGTCGTACAGGTCGCTCATTTCAAAGAAGACGGGAGCCATCACCTCCCAAAACAAGCCCAAATTGGCATAGTAGGAGAGCTTTTTTACCTGTTCTAAAAACATGTCAGGAAAGAGCTTGTAAAGGCCAAGCATGAGCGGATTGCCTTTGAAATAAGCGCGGATGGCCAAATCGCTGTTCTGTTTATATTCATCGCCATCGAGATAGGCGTTGAACTGCGGATTGATATCTTCGTGCCACAGCATTGCTTCCATGCAGGCTTCGGCAAATTCCATGTTCACCCGATCATGCCAAAGATGGTGAAACAGCTTGGGCAGTTTACGATTAAATTCGCCTTTTGCCATAAAATCTCTAAGCTCTGGATGCGCGTCTGCTTCGCCGCGCCAAATGCGTAAATCAGCGCCGTCTCCCGCATAGGCATTGGGGCGATCAAGATACTTGTCGGAGATGAAATATTTGAAAGCAGGCAGCGGATTGAGGAAGACTTTTTCGGCAATGTAGAGTAAGTCCCGCCAGTAAAAATCCATTGGCACCGCGTAGGCTTTGTAAATGCCGATGATTTGCTTGAGATTTTCAGGTGTGTCGGGCAGCATTGAGCCCCCGGCTTCGAGGCGATGAATCACCTCAGAGAATTCGTGTGTAGAGGGCGATAGCGTAGGAGACAAAACAGCGGTGTCGTTCATAGTCGTTGCAGGGTTAAAAGGATTACGTCGGTTAGGCTAAAGTTAGCTGAATCCAGTAGCCTATGGGGTTTCAAAAATCTCTCCAAATCTCTCTAAATCTTTTAGAAGCCCTGAAAAGGCGGTTGAATCGCAACTTGCACCTCATGGGTCATCGGCACAGCGGCTACTAGCGATCGCGATGTCGCCGCACTCCAATGCACCAGCCAATTCGGCTGAAGCCCTAACACCACTACCAAAGTCGCCAGCACCAGCGCCGGAACCTGCTCTGTGAGGCTTACTTTGCCGTAGTGCGCCTTTTGATTATCGAGCCGACCGAAGCAGGTGCGGTTGATCAAAATAACGAAGTACACAGCGGTCAAACCCGTGCCCACCACACAGAGCAACGTCTGCACCGGAAACACGCTGTAGCTTCCCTGAAAGACCAAAAACTCTGTAATAAAGCCCACCAGCCCCGGAATGCCTGCGCTGGCCATGCCGCTGAGCACCAGCAGCGCACTCACTACCGGCAGTCCTCGCAGCGGATTCATTAGGCCATTGAGCTGATCAAGCTGACGGGTGCCCACCTTGGCCTCAACTACACCGACTAAATGGAACAGCAGCGCCAAAATCAGGCCGTGAGACACCATTTGCGAAATCGCACCCACCATACTTAGCTCGGTAAACGCCGCCCCGCCTAGCATTACGTAGCCCATGTGCCCAATGGAGCTGTAGGCCACCATGCGCTTGATGTCTTTTTGCGCGATCGCCGTCACCGATCCATACAGCACACTCGCTGCCGCCCACACCGCTAAAAACGGGGATAGCAGCGACCAAGCCTCTGGAAACATTCCCAAGCCAAAGCGGAAAATGCCGTAAGTGCCTAGTTTGGCTAACACGCCGCCCAGCAAAATAGCCACAGAAGGAGAGGCGGCGACATACGTATCCGGCAACCAAGTATGAAAAGGCACCAGCGGAATTTTAATGCCAAACCCAACTAGCAACAGACTTAAAAGAACAACCTGAGTGGGTAGAGCCAGATCGACTTGCAGCATCTGCTGATAAGAAAAGTCAGTGCTGTGACCTAGCCAAGCCGTACCCAGAAAAGCCGTCAAAATCAGCACGCCTGCTAAAGCGGTGTACAGCAAAAACTTCGTCGCCGCATAGTCGCGCTTCTCACCGCCCCAAATTGAGACCAAGAGGTAAAGCGGCACCAGCTCGATTTCAAACAGCAAGAAGAACAACAGTAGATTTTGGGCCAAAAATGCACCCGCCACACCGCCACTGACAAACAGAATCAGCGCGTAAAAGAAACGGGGTCGCTCCATACTGCCGACACTGCTGTACAGCGCTACCCAGGTGAGCAGGCTGTTTAAGGCGATCATCATCAGCGAGAGCCCATCCAGCGCCAGATCGTAGTTCAGCCCTAACATCGGTAGCCAGGGCATAAACTCATGCATTTGAAAAGCGTCATTGGTGAGATCAAACTGGGTGAAGAGCCTGATTGTCCATAGCAACACGACGCCAGAAATCACCAGCGCGAACGTGCGAGACTGCTGGGCAGTTAGCTTAAAGGGCACAAAGGCAATCAGTAAACTGCCTATAATCGGGAGCCAAACGAGAGTGCTTAACATGGCTTTATAAGGGTGTTTTGAGACTGATAAGGAAAAGATTTTTTCAGGCTAAAGCGAACGGAATAAGGCGAATTAAACAGATGTATTGAATCGGTTTATTGACCTTGATTAAGCTCGTTAGGTGAGATAGCTCCAGCTCAAATAAAGGCTGATTGCCGCCACAAAAAACGCAATCGTCAGCGCATAAAGCTGTAGCCGACCAGCATTGACATACTTCAAGGCTTCGCCGCTAAACAGCGATGAGATGCCAACAAAGTTGACTAGCCCATCGACAACATAGCGGTCTAGCCAATCGGTGATCTGTGACAGTGAGCCAACAGCCCCGATCACCGTCATCTGATACACCTTGGGCGTATAAAAGTCATAGGCCAAAAGCTGATTTAATGCAGGCGGCAGCAGCTTCGCAGGCTTCTGCACTCGGCGGAAAACATAAAAGAAACTTGCCGTGGCTAATCCGGCCATACTAGAGAAAACCAAGGCCCAGCCCAGCACCCAGCTAGACGATAGAGAAAGCTGCGCAGCGGCTGGGTACAGCGACAGTTCTCTGATAATCAGCGGCATGTGCAGCGTGAACCCGGCCATGATTGCCATCGGCAACACAATCAGCCAAAGCGGTTCAGGAGAGCGAGTCGTCATAGTTTGGCGATCGCCCGCAAAAATCAGCCCAAACATCCGCATAATCGCAAAGCTAGCCCCCGCATTTGCCGCTAGCACCACCGCTATCAGCGCCCACTGCTGCTGCTGCCAAAGCCCCTCCATCACCGCCATCATTGACCAAAAGCCACCAAACGGCGGCAGCGCAATCAGCCCTGCAATCCCAACCAAAAACGACAGCCCGGTAATTGGCCGACGGCTCCAAAGTCCGCCCATCTGAGTGAGATCTTGAGTAATGACCTTGACAATAATCGAACCCGTACTCATCAGCAAAAGCCCGGTCGCCACTGCATAAGTCAGCACTAGCAGCAGCGCCGCCGTGACTTGCCCCGTGCACACCGCCACCAAAATCAGGCCCATATAGGCGCTCGCCAAGTAAGAAAGCACTCGCTTAGCGTCAATTTGAGCAGCGGCAATTAGCGTTCCACCCAAAGCGGTCATCGAGCCAATTACAATTGCCAGCCCAGTGGCAAACGGAGACAAGGCCACCACTGGCTGTAGCTTTACCAGCACCCAAGCTCCGGTTGCGACCACCACCGAATTTCGCAAAATTGTGGTTGGCAGCGGCCCTTCCATCGCTTCATCGAGCCATAGATGCAGCGGAAATTGAGCGCACTTACTCACCGGCCCAGCGACTAGCGCCGTGCCAATCAAAGCCATCGTCAGTGGCTGCAACTGGCCAATTTCAGCATGAGTCTGGGCCCACTGAGTCAAT
This sequence comes from Phormidesmis priestleyi, assembly GCA_003242115.1. Lineage (GTDB taxonomy): Bacteria > Cyanobacteriota > Cyanobacteriia > Phormidesmidales > Phormidesmidaceae > Phormidesmis > Phormidesmis priestleyi_A. The sequence goes on along the minus strand of QBMP01000032.1, from coordinate 17,860 downwards.
TCACTAAAGTTCCAAGTGCCCGCCAATGGGTACAGCGCTAGCACCCCCATCAGCAAAATCAAATCGCCCACCCGCTTCGTGAGAAACGCATCGCGCGCCCCGGTGACCACCAGTGACTGATTGAACCAAAAGCCCACAATTAAGTAAGTGCCCAGCGTCAAAATCTCTAGCAGAATGTAGCTAAAGAACAGCGAATCACACAATACCAGCGCCGTCATGCCCGCTTCAAACAGCGCCAACAGCGAAAACATTCGCCCCCAGCCCCAGTCCATTTCTAAGTAGCCCACCGTGTAGATCTGTACCAGCAGGTTTAAGATCGTAATGGCTAAGCTTGCGCCCAGCGTCAGCGCCGACAGCTCTAACGGCAGCGTTAAGTTGAGATCGGCAATTTGCAGCCAGGGAATTTGCAAGAATTGAGCAGGCTGACCCCATACGGCGACTAGCGCTACAGCACTGTGAATGAGTGCAAAAACGGTCGTCAACAAGTTGAGGTAGCCAACGGGCCTCGGGCCAGAAAGCCGGATTAAAGCAGGCGACCAAAAAAACGAGAGCGCTGCGCCCAGCAGGGGATAGCAAGGAATCAACCAACTGGTATGAGCCAAAGTATTGGCAGTGATCATAAGACATGAGCCTCAGTGAAAAATGGCGAGCCGGAAATCTCAGTTAGCGTCACCGCAAAGTCTGCATAGACAGCTTAGAAATGCCTAGATGTAAGCGACCACAACAATAGACTCCCATCTATGTCAAAAAATAAAAATGCGGAGTTACTCAATAAATAAAGCATAGCATCGTCAATATCTATCTATGTAGCAAGTATCATTGAATAATCCAAATGATTAATAAGGCTTTACTTATTACAGGTCTTCAACCGCAGTGACAGCTACTGTACCGCTGCCTCAGCACTAGAACATATTCACTATGTAAAAATTAAAGACATGCTAGGGAACTTGAGGGGCTAGTCAGGGCATTCGGTTTCATCCGAATTTCATTTTTTAGCGCCATAATTTTTATAGTTCTTACGGTTAAGCAGCCCGTTTTAGAACGCGGTTAAAAACGACTTTCTGCTTGATTTTTTACAAGGATATGTTCTTAATATGATGCGCTTAAAACAAACCTACTCTCTATTGCTTTCATTAGGATTATTAGCGTCTACCGCTGCGGCTCTTTCAGGATGTAGCTTCCGCTCTAGCTCTCAAATGCCCGGTCAAAACATGCCGATGGATGATTCGATGCCGATGGCAGACCAGATGGGCGATCATATGATGACAATGGAACTTGGCCCCAAGGATGCTGAGTTCGATTTGCGATTTATTGACGGGATGATGTTGCACCATCAGGGAGCCATCAATATGGCCGAAGCCGCTTTACAAAATTCTCAACGCCCAGAAGTTAAGGAGCTAGCGCAAAATATTATCGCTGCGCAAAAAGGCGAAATTGCCCAAATGCAGCAATGGCGTCAGGATTGGTACCCAGATGCTAGCGCCGAACCGATGATGTACGATGCGGATATGAACCATAGCATGATGATGTCTGACGAGATGCAGTCGGGTATGCGCATGGATGGTGACTTGGGTAAAAGCGACGATGAGTTTGACCTGCGCTTTATCAATGGCATGATTCCGCATCACGATGGCGCACTGGTGATGGCGCAGCAGGCGTTGAAAAACAGCGATCGCCCAGAAATTCAACAGCTCTCTAAAGACATTTTGAGAACTCAAGAAGCCGAAATTGATCTGATGAAACAGTGGAAAAAAGACTGGTATAGCCAGTAGCCAGCAGACAAAACCTAGGGCGCTTTAACCGACGGGTGAGTATGATCATCCATCGACACAAAGCGCTTTCGGTGACGCCGCTGAATGTTTGTCCAGGCTAGAACAATCGTAAAAACCAGCGTAGAGAGCAGCACCACACTAGCGCCGCTAGCAATGTCAAGGTAGTAGCTCAAATAAATTCCAAAGAAGGCAACAACCGCCCCAATTGCGCCCGAAATGATCATCATCACGCCAAAGCGATCGCTCAATAGCCTTGCCGTCGAAGCCGGGATCACAATCGCCGAAATAATCAGCGTTACCCCCAAAATTTGCAGCGTAGAAACAATCAGCGCCGCTAGCATCAGCGCAAATAGCGTATCCATCGAAAACACAGATACGCCGTGCACTTGAGCCACTTCTCGATCAAAGCTCCAAAACAGCAGCGGGCGATAAAACACAAAAATTAGTGATAGCAACACCACCGTCACAATCGCCACAATCCAAACATCTGTGGGTGTAATTCCCAAAACGTTGCCAAACAAAGCCGCTTCAAAGCTGCGCGTAAATGAGCGGTAGGTGCTGATAATGGCCACGCCCAAAGCAAAGCTGGCAGTGGTCACAATGCCGATGGCCGCATCGGCATAGACGCGCTTACCCGTTAAAAATTGGATAACTAAAGCCGCCACAAATCCCCAAACGCCCGCTCCAAAATAAAAATTTATCCCCAACACATAGCTCAGCACCGCTCCCCCCAAAATTGCATGAGAGAGGCCGTGAGCAATGTAGCTCATGTGGCGGGTGATAATGTATACGCCCATCACCCCGCACAGCAGCCCTGCTAATACGCCCACTCCCATCGCCCGAATGAAAAATTCATATTCAAACGGACGCAGCAGCAGATCGAGCATAGGGTTAAAGCTAGGTTGAAACTGACAAAGAAAACGGACTTAAAACTAGCGCAGCACGGCAGGTAAATTGGTTTTCATCTGATGACGAACGGAGGTCATACTGCCTGCAATCATAATGCGATCGCCGTCGTGATTGACCACCATTGAACCGCCAAAGGTTTCCGCTAAAGTCGAGGGCGTGAACACATCCATCGGATCGCCTTGAGCGACAATGCCATGATTGAAGCAAATTACCCAGGGCAAATGAGTCGCCACCGAATTGAGATCGTGCGTAGAGAGCAAAATAGTCAACCCCTGTGCATTCAGCTCAGCCAATAGATGCAGCAGTTCGTGCTGAATATGCAGATCAGAACTGCTCGTCGGCTCATCTAGCAGCACAATATCAGGTTCTCCGACCAGGGCGCGGGCCAAAAAAACGCGCTGCTGCTGTCCGCCTGAGAGTTCACCAATCGAGCGCTTGGCAACATGCTCTACCCCCACTCGACGCAGCAGTTCTCTGGCAATGGTGCGATCGCGCTTTGACGGAAACGGAAAGAAACGCTGCTTGCGGTAGCGGCCCATCATCACCACTTCTTCTGCCGTCACCGGAAAATTCCAATCGACGGTTTCCACCTGAGGCACGTAGCCCATCTTAAAGGGCGTTTGCCCAGCTTGTAGCCGCTGCTGCTGAATGCACACCTCACCAGCCCAAGGCTTTACCAGCCCCAGCAAGGCTTTAATCAAGGTTGTTTTACCGCTGCCAGAAGGGCCGACAAGCCCCGCTAGTTGACCGGGATACAGCGACAAATTGACATGAGAAAACACCGGACTTTGCTGATAGCCACAGGCCAGATTTTTGGCTTCGAGCAGGGGAAACATAGGCATGTAGTCAACTTGTAAGCAGCTTTAATTATCACTCTAATAAACCTTCAACCGACTTTAAATCATCCTTTAGAGGCGGTAGGCCCAACAACATTGGTGGTGTCAAGCTGATCAACAAGGCTAGCATCGCCGCCTAAGTTATCGGCTAAAATCCGCAAGTTATCGGCCATCATGCCAATGTAAGTATGCTCGGGATTGTCATTTTCCATCGCATTAGCAGAGCCTTCTCCGGGCAAATCATCATCGCTAGTATTTGCTAACTTAACGTTTGCTTCTTGAGCGATCTGTTCTTCCACCTTGCTAGGAAACACTTCAGAGCCAAAAATCGCAGGCACACCCGTCTGACGAATTTGATCAATTAAAGCGGCCACATCTTGAGCAGAAGGTTCATTAAAATCAGACGGTTGAATCGCCCCAATCACTTCAAATCCATACTGCTTTGCCCAGTAAGGCCACGAATCATGATACGTCAGCAGCTTACGATTTGCAGCCGGGATACTCTCAACGACCTCGCGAGTCACTCGATCTAGCTCCGCTAGTTTGGCAAGATAGGCGTCTAAATTCTTTTTATAGTAGTCTGCGCCTTCTGGATCGAGCTTAGTTAGCTGCTCGGCAGATTCTTTGGCATAGGCTTCAGCATAGGCCGTACTGACCCACAGGTGGGGATTAGGCTTGCCACCCGCATTAGGAAAACTGTTGTCAAATACCCACTGGTCACGGCTAATCGTGTTGGTGCCAAGCTCATAAATTTCAGTGCCCTCTGGCTTAACCGCTTTCGCTAGATTTATACTGGGATCTTCCAAATCTAAGCCATTGACCAAAATCAGGTTAGCTTTAGCCAGCAGATCGCCATCAGAAGGACGCGGCTCAAATGTGTGGGAATTTGTGCCTTCTGGAACGATTCCGGTGACTTGAATGCGATCGCCCGCAATATTACTCGCAATATTCGTCAGCGGGGCAACAGTAGTCACGACTAAAAGCTTCGTTTGCGCGTTGGCATCTTTAGCAGCGCTAGATTCAGTCTTATCACCCGACGCATCACTAGGTTTTGGAGCCACAGCAGACTCAGATGGCGTCTTTGTGCAGGCTGCTAAACCAAGGCTAAACGCAAGTAAAAGAGGGAAAATTTTCATAGGGGCCAAAGATTCGATGTACTAGCCAGTAAAAACGATCCAAATCACATAAACAATCCCCCCCCCCAGCATTTTGAGCTGCCTTAGCGGCAAATGTTCAGTCTTTTGATCTTTAAAAACAGTCTTTACGATCCTTAAAAAAGTGTGCTTAAAGATCAAAAGCGAAGCAAAGGCTGTTCCAATAACCTCCAGTCCAATGTCACAAATCTAATGTCATAAATTTAAGGATCTGTAAAAAAACCTCACGGTTTCTACAGGTTCGTACTGCGCATCTTGCTTCAGAGCCCCGAACTCGGGAACGGGGGCCTCACAGATTGCAGCTTATCTTCTACTCAATTAAGTGCAGCTACTTAAGGCTTAACGACCACCAAACAACAGATTACACAGCTTTTCTGAGGCGCATTCCATTTGCTGTTAGCTGACTATTGGCTGAGCGATCGCTATCGGCACTCGCGTGGGGAAAACTGCCGGAAATGAACAAACAATGCGGTGAGCAGTAGCGCCAACGAACAGAGCATTATTTTACGTAGCAATAGCGCCAGTGGTGTGCAAGTTTCAGTGCCGAATAACATTAATTCTGCATACTTTTTAGATCCGTAAAGCTGCACACAGAGTTAGAGATGGCCCCTCCGGGTACTGCGACTCCATCTGAGATTTTCATAGATTAGTGTCATCAAGTTCACTATCGCATCTCAGGAAAACAACCCTATGGAATCTCGTAAAGAACAAGCGCTTAAGCTTCGTAACGCCGCCGCCCAAATCGCCCAAAGTCGGCTACCGATTCAGCATCAAGCAAATGGAGATGAGCTTCGCTACCGCTTTAATGAAGACCCGACTACGGTACGCGGCGGTAAGGCTTCTCATATCGCAAACTACACCAAAGGCTTGCCACATGAAGAAAAAGACGGCCTAATTAGCAATCCTAATGACTATCAGCAGTTTGTTAAAGGCATTGATTCTGGCAACCCGCGCGATTTTCAAGATACGCCGCTTGGGCCCAAAGGCTCTTTGCCCGGTCAGCCGATTGAGTGGAAGTCTAAATTCACCCAGAGCGTTGATACTAACGTTCGGGCTTGGGAGAGTGCTGGCGCAGGGCTGACCTTTGATCTTGAAGGCCCGGATGCGCAATCGGTAACCATGCCACCTGCGCCCACGATTGACAGCGATGAGTACATTGCTGAAGTTGCGGAACTGTACGAAATGTCGCTGCTGCGAGATGTGCCTTTCGCTGAATTTGACAGCCATCCAGATGTGGCCGCAGCAACCGCTCGTCTCAACAACCTCACTTGGTTTCAAAATACTCCCTTACCGCTCACTGACGCTGCTCGTGCCCGCCGCCGAGGCTACCTCACCCCGCAAAATGTTTTTCGCGGCGCAGCCTTTGGCAACCAGGTTGGCCCTTATCTCTCGCAGTTTCTTTTGCGCGGCACGCCTGAACTCGGTGGCGACAAAGATGGCGTACTCGATGGGCTAGTCGCTTATGGCGCGACCGTCTTTACCAACAAAGTGCGCACTGCCACGCCTCATCGCGACTATGTGACGACTTGGCAGTGGTGGATCGATGTACAAAATGGCGCAGACTTGCGTCGCCGTGAGACCTATGAATCAGGTGAGCAAAAGTACCGCTTTATCACGACGCCTCGCGATTTGGCTACCTATGTTCACTATGACGCGCTCTATCAGGCTTACCTCAACGCCTGTCTGTCAATGCTGGCGATTGGGGTGCCCTTCGATCCCGGTATTCCCTTCCAAGGTCAAGATACCTTTGATCACCAGCAGGGCTTTGCTCACTTTGGTGGGCCTCATATTTTGTCGCTAGTCACTGAAGTGGCAACTCGCGCGCTTAAAGCCGTGCGCTACCAAAAGTTTAATGTGCATCGGCGGACTCGGCCTGAAGCGATCGCGGGTCATATTCATCAGTGGCGCAATACCCAGTTGCCCAGCCTCGCGCCTGTTGCCCGCCTTAGCGACAAAATTAGCGACACCCTGCACAAAGTCTCTTTGCACAACCAAGCTCAAAATCAACGCTATGCCGCCGAACTCGGCGCAAGCTGTCACGACACTAGAAATGAATTCACTGGGGAGAATATCTACCTGCTGCCGATGGCCTTCCCAGAAGGATCGCCAATGCACCCGTCTTATGGTGCGGGTCATGCTACGGTTGCGGGCGCTTGCGTCACCATTCTCAAAGCCTTCTTTGATCATGGCTACGTGTTGCCTCAGCCCTACGCTGTTTCCCGCGATGGCACCCAGCTAGAGTCGGTGGATCACGGACTGTCACTGAGTGTCGAAGGCGAACTCAACAAGCTCGCGGCTAACATCGCTATCGGTCGTAACTGGGCAGGCGTTCATTTCTACACCGACTATTACGAATCGGTACGGCTCGGTGAGCGGATTGCTTTGGGCATTTTGGAAGAGCAAAAGCTGACCTATGGCGAAAACTTCAGCATGACCGTACCGCTGTTTGACGGTGGCAGTGTGCGCATCTAAACCGCTCTTAAGCAAGTCTAATCTTGATCACAGGGTGCCTCTAGCCAGTTTTAAAGCCGCCTTAAGCAGTGCCTCAAACATTGCTTAAGGCGGCTTTATGTAAAGACAAGTTACCAGGGTGGGCTCTCCCCCTGGTAACTTGGATTAAAATGACCTATAAATTACTGATATACTCGAAACCTACCAAAGGTAGGCCGAAAGTAGGTTACTCATCTCTATGGCCTAGTCTTAAAATTAGACTAGATTAGATCTGAGCTATCTGAGCTAAGAGTTACCTGAGAGCAGGCTAAGACTCGTTTAGTTTACCAACTGCTTAATACTTTCTTTAATCCCTGTTGCGTTCTTTTAAGAGGAAAATACAATCGCTAAAAAACCACTCATCAATCAACAGATCCGATCCGCGCAGGTTCTTCTGATTGACAACGAAGGTACGAATCGCGGCCTGACCGACACGTCAGAGGCACTGGCACTCGCCAAGACGGCCAAACTTGACCTTGTAGTGGTCTCCCCCGACCAAGAAGTGCCCGTGGCCAAGATTTTGGACTACGGCAAGCACCAGTATCAAAGCCGTAAGCGCCAAAAGCAAAGCGCCCGCACTTCTGTCAAAGAAGTCAGGTTACGTCCGAATGTCGGCGATTCTGACTATAAAGTACGGATTGATAAAGCCTTGGCATGGCTAGAACGCGGTGACTCGGTTAAGTTTCAGGTACGCCTGAGAGGTCGTGAGCACCAGCACCGCGATCGCGCCACCGACCTACTGACCCGCGTGGTCGAAGATCTGGCCAAGGTCAGTAAGGTGCAGACGTTTGATCGGCGATCGCTGATGGTTCAAGTCATTCCAAACTGAGCCTGCTTCATGGCTCCCGTCCCTCGCCACCTACAGCCGCCGCTACGCTTCATTCCGACTGCTTACAATCCCTGGGTAATGCGCGCCGTCCATTGGGCGCTACCTTTTCTGCTGAAGGTGCGAATTCGCCCCTGGCTACCGGCAGGCATTCAGCGGATTGAAGTGACTAATGTCGATCCGCTGGTGGATCTTTATGCGCAGTTTGAAGCAGGTCAGGCTCGGTTCATCATGGCCCCGCGTCATGTCGAAGTCGATGATCCGCTCAGCGGCCTTTATCTGTGCTCCAGAGCCATTGCCAAAGCTGCCAAGGCTAGAGGAATTCAGCTAAAGCAGCCCGTCCATACTCACTTTATTTATGAGCGGGGCATGACCATTTGGGCTGGCAACGGCTTGGGCTGGCTGCTGTCGCGCATCGGGGGGGTGCCGATGCGTCGAGGCCGAAAACCAGATTGGGTGGGGCTCAAAGCGGCTCGTAAGCTCATGCTAGAGGGCGTTTTGCCGATGGTGGTCGCACCGGAAGGCGCAACCAATGGCCACAGTGAGCGGTTAGGGCCTTTGGAACCTGGAGTGGCTCAGATGGGCTTTTGGTGTGCGGAAGATTTAGCGCGATCGCACCGCTCTGAACAGGTTTTTATCGTCCCCATCGGCATTCAATACCGTTACGTCGAACCCAACTGGCCCAAACTCGCTCGCCTTTTATCGCACATGGAAACCAAAAGCGGCCTCTCACCATCTGCTGACAAGTTTGCTGACAAGTCTGCGGAAAATCTGCCTTACTCTCCTATCGAAAAAAACTGCTACCACCGCATTTTACGCCTGGGCGAACATCTCATCACCAAGCTAGAAGCCTTCTACAGCCGCTGCTATCATCAAAAATTTCCAGAGGCCGCGCCAGATGCTGTACCCGATGGCGACTGCTCGGAGCGCCTACATCAGCTGCTAGATCGCGCTCTACAGGTGTCTGAACAATTTTTCAACTTGCCCAGCAAAGGCACCTTTGTAGATCGCTGTCGCCAGCTAGAAGAAGCCAGCTGGAGCTACATTTATCGAGGAGATTTGCCCGATTCGCTGAGCCCATTAGATCGCAGCCTTGCTGACTGGGCCGCTCAAGAAGCCAGCCTGCGAGAAGTGCATATGCGCATTGTTGAAAGCTTTGTCGCCGTTGATGGCCAATACCTGCCCGAAAACCCTTCCTTTGAGCGCTGCGCTGAAACCACCTTGCTGATGTCCGATATGCTGGCAAGGCTAGGCGGTGACATGCCGGGTAGACCTCGGCTCGGACAGCGCTGGGTGAGCGTCACCGTGCAGCCAGCGATCGCAGTGACCCCGCGCCTCAGTGACTATCAGCAAAATCGTCGCGCCGGACGAGCGGCGGTACTGGCTTTGACTGAAGAAATTCGCCAGTCTTTGCAAGCTACTATTCAGACCAGCTAAGGTGCAGCTAAGACCAGCTGGCCTTAGCTAAAAATGACCGTCATGAGCTATTGGTATCAGCCATTGAGGCAACGCGCGAACTATAAAGGCTAGACCAACGTCATGGTAGGCTAAGCGCTATTAGTGCTGCCCGATATAGATGATATAAAGTCCTGCTTGCAAAAACGGTTATGAGCCTGAATTTGGAATTTGTTGCATTTTTTTTGGGATTTGTCGCGATCGCGCTAGCCATTGGCTACGGCATCTGTAGAGTATTGCTCGGCCCCCAAGCGGCCACTCGTAACTTGCTTTATGCGGGCCCGTGGCTGCTGTTCGGTGCGGTGCTAGCGATCGCGCTGTCTTTGGCCGGACGCTTTGGCCTAGTCGGACTCTATGCGCTATATACCGGCGGCGTCTTGTTTTGGCTGATTAGTTGGCCTTTGCGCAAGCGTTCGGCAGGCGATCTGCTGCATAGCATTGGCCCAACCTCGCAGAATAAGATTTTTCTGTGGGTAGGATTGTTTCAGGTGGGATTAGCGATCGCCATGACGCTCCTCCTGTTAGATCGCGTCACGGGCGGCTTGGTCACTGGGTTAGGCATTGCTTCAGGAATTGTGCAAATCGCCTTTTGGTGGTCACTAGCGCTTTTGTTCATCTTGCTGGGTCGCAGCAACTTAGAAATTCGCGAACATGGGCTTTGCTACCTCTACGCTTGGCAACCTTGGGCGCGGGTGGAAGCCTTCGGCTGGGATGACGACAAGCCCAATACCCTGATTCTGAAGCTGTTACCGCGCTCATTTATCTCTCGCAGATTTATCACATTGACTATCCCGGTTGATCAAAAAGCAACCGTTGATGACCTGATTGATGACTACTTAGCAGAAGCCGATTTAGCCACCGAAATGGACATCGCTCAAGGCATTGAGCCGCCTTCTCAGCCAGACTAGCGCTAAATTTTTGGGTACCCCCTGAATCTCGCCAATAGCAAACTGACTTTTCGGCAGCGCTGGCATCTGTATTTACGGCCCTTATTAGAGAGAATTTAGCAGGGCGAAATCGATTCCTCTTTTGTGGTGACCCATACGCTGCCGCTAGAAGATGCGCCGCGAGTCTATAAAATCTTTAGAGATAAAGAGGAGAATTGCATCAAAGTTGTGATCAAGCCGTTTACAGCCACGAAGACCTAGTATAGAAAGGACATGGAAAGCCCTCTTTCAGCAATTGGAAGAGGGCTTTCTACATGTTTTGTTTTTAGATCCTCTGATTTCTACATGTTTTGTTTTTAGATCCTCTGAGCAAACGCCCTTTTCAGGCTTTTAGTAAAGCTCGTCGAATGAGGCTTAAATCGCTGTCATTTCCTCAGTGCCTTTGTGGGCAACGAAGGCGTAGTAGGCAGCGATCGCACCCGTAACCGCGTTGAGCCACACGTTATTGCCAAAGATCGGCATAATCCCAAACAGCGTATTTGCTAAAGGAACCAGGCCCAAAACGGCTAGCAGCAAATAGCTAATCGCGAAGAAACGGTTGTAGTTAAATGCGCCGCGATCGCCCGTCGCTGAATATAGCCCAAACAGGCCCACTGCCAGATGGGTAATGTTATGCAGCAAATTAGTTGGAAATAGCCCAAACAAATAGCCAAATCCTCGCAGATACGCCGCCGCGTAGTTAGGCCCAACCGTCGCTGGAATTTGATCGGCTGTGATGGGGGCAGCACCTTCTAGTGCAGTCGTAGGCAAGCTCACCAGATCTGGAATAAATCCAGCAATTCCAATCAGCGTAAAAATAAGTCCGAGTGCTAATGCACATTTCTTTTCACCAGACATTGTGTTCTCACTTAAATAAATGAACAATCAACGCCATTGTGAACAAAGATCGGCTGTCATTTCCTCTACCCAAGCTCAGAGCTTAGTATCGTCCGCTAGAGCCAAACAAAGCCAAACAAAGCCAAACAGAGCCAACCAAATTCAGCAGACGAAAATCACCTTAGCAAGGCTCACGTTGGCCGCCGGTGGATGAGTGTGCTGCTCGATTGGTCGGTTGGGATCAAAAAAAGTTCGCTGATATTGACATGGGGTGGACGGGTGGCGGCGTATAGCACCGCATCGGCAATGTCGTTTGGGGTGAGGGCATTCATGCCACTGTAGACGGTTTTCGCGCGATCGCGATCGCCTCGAAAACGCACTTCACTAAACTCTGTTTCGACGAGCCCCGGCTCAACGTTGGTCACTCGCACAGGCGTTCCTAACAGATCTATTTTGAGCCCTTCCGAGAGCACTTTCACCGCTGCTTTAGTCGCACAGTAAACGCTGCCGCCTTTATAGGTATCACGAGCGGCAATCGAGCCGAGATTGATCACATGTCCTTGATTGCGTTTTACCATTCCCGGCACAATCGCGCGAGTCATGTACAGCAAGCCTTTGATGTTGGTATCGATCATCTCTTCCCAGTCTTGCAGTGAACCTTCATACTGGTTGTCGAGTCCTCGGCTGAGTCCGGCGTTGTTTACCAGCACCTCAATCGCCTGCCAGTCGCTAGGCAGGCCGTCAATCATGGCGGTAACCTCATCGCTTTGCTGCACGTCCATCGGCAACAGCAGCGTTGATGCGGCGTATTCTGTGTGCAGTTCATCAGCCAGGGTTTGCAGTTTTTCTTGGCGGCGGGCGCACAAAATGAGCTTAGCGCCTGCATCGGCAAAGTAGTGAGCGCAAGCTGCGCCAATGCCAGCGCTGGCTCCGGTAATGAGCACAATTTTGCCTTTGAGCGGAGTTTTGGTGAGCGGAGTTTTGGTGAGCGGAGTTTTGGATGCGATCGCCATAAGGTCAGATATTTAGATAGAAGTATCAATGGAGTCATATGAAGTTATATCGCGCTTTAACCTGAGCGTTGTCTTCAAGAAACTGGTATAAAAACTGCCAAAGACTTCGTTGCGTAAACATTGATGGCTGAATGTAAATAAAACGCTACTCGCGCCAAACGGATTCAAAGAGGATGCTTATACTAAGCCTTCAGTAGGGAGTCTTTCCTTCAGAGAATAATTCTGAATTTAGCTCTTGAACCGTTAAGTATTAGGGTGTCAACCCAAGAGTGGAGATCAATGTCTATGGCGCTAGAGCCTTGTCCGACTGTTCCGGTAGCCAGTCCTTCCGTAGCAAATTCTACCGCCCAGTCGGCGGTGGCCTTAGCTGATTTGCCCGTGCTGAAAGAACGCGGGCAGCGGGAAGTCTTTTGCGGGCTGACGGGGATCGTGTGGCTGCACCGTAAAATGCAGGATGCGTTCTTCTTAGTAGTGGGATCTCGCACTTGCGCGCACTTGATTCAGTCGGCGGCGGGCGTGATGATCTTTGCTGAACCCCGGTTTGGTACAGCGATTTTGGGTGAGCGCGATCTGGCTGGACTGGCCGACGCAAATGACGAACTAGAGCGCGTTGTGGCTGAGCTGCTAGCGCGTCGCCCGGATATTAGTACGCTGTTTTTGGTCGGTTCTTGCCCGTCTGAGGTGATCAAGCTCGACTTAGCCAAAGCGGCAGAAAGACTCAACCACCGCTATTTCCCGAAAACGCGAATTCTCAACTATTCGGGTAGCGGCATTGAAACTACCTTTACAGAAGGTGAAGATGCCTGTTTAGGCTCAATGGTGCCAGTGCTGCCCAATAAGGAAACTGAGGAACCGGCGTTGCTAATTGTCGGTAGCTTAGCCGATGTGGTTGAAGATCAGTTTAGACGGCTGTTTTCTAAGCTTGGCATTGGCCCGGTGGCTTTTTTCCCACCCAGGCGGGCAGCAGATTTGCCCAGTGTTGGTAAGGGCACGAAGCTATTGGCAGCGCAGCCTTTTTTGAGTGAAACGGTGCGGCTATTGATGAAGCGGGGCGCTGATCTAATGCCTTCACCCTATCCCTTTGGCATTGAGGGCACGACGGCTTGGCTGAAAACGGCAGCGGATGCTTGGGGCGTAGAGAATGAGCGCTTTGAGCAGGCAATAGCACCTGCCGTCGCCCGCGCCACCACTGGCCTCAAGCGCTATCAGGAGGTGCTCAGAGGCCGCAAGGCGTTTTTCTTCCCCGATTCGCAGCTCGAAATTCCCTTGGCTCGGTTTTTGGCCCGTGAGTGCGGCATGGATCTCATTGAAGTGGGTACGCCTTACATCGACCGGCTGATGATGGATGCAGAGATTGCCTTACTGCCCGCAGGCACCGCGCTTTCAGAAGGCCAAGATGTGGAAAAGCAGCTAGATCGC
>QBMP01000032.1:0-4213 GCA_003242115.1 Phormidesmis priestleyi | reverse complement strand
GCGAATCCGCTAGAAGCCGAAGGGCTCTCAACCAAGTGGTCGATTGAGCTGGTGTTTTCGCCGCTGCACGGGTATGACCAAGCGGCTGATTTGGCAGAGCTGTTTGTGCGCTCAACGGAGCGGCGGCGGCGGCTGAGCGTGTGATTGCGGCCTCAACCGTCTGAATTTCTGAACCTGACCTCTAAACATTGACGATAATTTTTAACGGCAAGCTTGATTTATGGAATTGACTCTTTGGACTTACGAAGGCCCACCTCATGTCGGGGCGATGCGCGTCGCCACCTCAATGGAAGGGGTGCACTATGTGCTTCATGCGCCTCAAGGAGATACTTACGCCGACCTGTTGTTTACGATGATTGAGCGGCGCGATCGCCGTCCGCCGGTGAGCTATACCACTTTCCAAGCGAGAGATTTGGGCGGAGATACGGCGGAAATGGTAAAGACCTCGGTGCGAGAGGCCTATGAGCGCTTTAAGCCGCAGGTGATGCTAGTCGGGGAGAGCTGTACGGCGGAGCTGATTCAAGATCAGCCGGGATCGCTGGCTAAGAGTATGAATTTGCCGATCCCGGTGGTGAGTTTGGATCTGCCCGCTTACTCCAAAAAAGAGAATTGGGGCGCGAGTGAAACGCTGTATCATTTGGTGCGATCGCTCCTGCTTCCCCATGTGTTAGCTCCCGGCAGCAAACGGCCTGCCCGCGACCTAGAGATGCGACCCAAAGCGAACATCATTGGCCCAACAGCGCTGGGCTTTCGCTGCCGCGATGACATTCAAGAAGTGCTGAAGCTGCTGGCTGAAATTGGCGTTGAGGCGAACGTGATTGCGCCTTTGGGTGCCACGCCTGACGATTTGATGCGAATACCAGATGCAGATTTTAATATCTGTCTCTATCCCGAAATTGCCCAGACCACCTGCGACTGGCTTAAGCGCAGCTTCGATCAGCCGATTGTCACAACGGTGCCGATTGGCGTCGGCGCTACCCGCGACTTTATCGCTGAAATTGGCGAGGTCGCAGGCATTGATGTGAGTCGGGCGTTGGCGCGCTCGAAAGCTGACACGCTCGGCAACTGGAATGCGGCCCGGCTGTCATCCTCGGCAGCGCCTGGAGCGTCCCGGTTGCCCTGGTATTCGCGCTCGGTAGACTCGACCTATTTGACCGGCAAGCGGGTGTTTATTTTTGGCGATGCGACTCATGCGATCGCCGCCGCCCGCATTGCCACCGAAGAACTCGGCTTTACCCTGGTGGGGATTGGCACTTACAGCCGCAAATTCGCCCGCCAAATTCGCGAAGTGGCCAAGCAGCACGGCCTAGAAGCTGTGATTAGTGACGACTACCTCGCCGTCGAAACCGCCGTTGCCGAAGCTGCCCCGGAGCTAGTGCTCGGCACGCAAATGGAGCGCCATATTGCTAAGCGCTTAGGCATTCCCTGCGCCGTAATTTCCACCCCCATTCATGTGCAAGACGTTCCGGCCCGCTACTCACCGCAAATGGGTTGGGAAGGAGCAAATGTAATTTTTGATGACTGGGTTCACCCATTGATGATGGGTTTGGAGGAACATTTAATCGGGATGTTCCGGGAGGACTTTGAATTTGCTGAGGGCCATATGAGCCATTTGCACACGGCTCCTCATGCAGCGCCTCTTCAGAGCGCCGGATCTCCAATCGTTGCCTCAGGCTCTGAGATGGCCGCGTCAGCCGCTTTAAATTCTGAGTCTAAGCCAATGGCAGCGGCTTCAGAAGATGCGGCTGAGGCCAATGGTAAAATCAACGGTGATACAGAGACTGGCGCTGCTAGCTGGAGCCCCGATGGGATTGCTGAGCTGAAAAAGATTCCTTTCTTTGTGCGCGGCAAGGTAAAGCGAAATACCGAAAAGTTTGCTAGCGATCGCGGCATTACCGCGATTACGGTAGACACACTTTACGAGGCCAAAGCAGCGATTGGCCAATAATCTAGCAGTTAATTAAAGAATTTAGTCAACAACCAGTCAGACGTTAAATTTTAGGAGAGTTCATTGTGGTAGCTACAAACGTTCGTCCCCCCGCTATTAAAAAAGGCGAAGACGGAGAAGGCAGTCTTCAGGTTCATCAGGACGCCTCCATGAATATAGAAACTGGGGCTTTGGTCATTGCGGTGTACGGCAAGGGTGGTATTGGCAAATCCACCACGTCTTCCAACCTGTCGGCAGCGTTTTCTCACCTCGGCAAGCGAGTCTTGCAAATCGGCTGCGATCCCAAGCACGACAGCACCTTCACCCTCACCAAACGCATGGTGCCCACGGTGATTGACATTCTCGAAACCGTTGACTTTCACTCCGAAGAATTGCAGACCGAAGACTTTATGTTTGAGGGCTACAACGGCGTCATGTGCATCGAATCAGGTGGCCCTCCGGCAGGCACTGGCTGCGGCGGCTATGTCACGGGTCAAACGGTGAAGCTGCTCAAAGAGCATCATTTGCTGGAAGATACCGATGTCGTTATTTTTGACGTGCTGGGCGATGTGGTTTGCGGCGGCTTTGCAGCGCCTTTGCAGCACGCGCACTATTGCTTAATCGTCACTGCCAACGATTTTGACTCTATTTTTGCGATGAATCGGATTGTGGCCGCGATTCGCTCCAAAGCGAAAAACTACAAGGTTCGCTTGGGCGGCATTATCGCCAATCGCAGCGAAGGCACTGACCAAATTGATAAGTACAACGAGCGCGTGGGCCTGAAGACGCTGGCACACTTCCGCACAGTCGATGCGATTCGCCGCAGCCGGTTGAAGAAATGCACCGTGTTTGAAATGGACGATCCTGATCCTGAAATTCAAGTCGTGCGAGACGAGTATTTGAAGCTGGCCAAAGGAATGCTCGAAGATGCCACGCCGCTAGAAGTAGAGCCGCTGAAAGACCGCGATATTTTCGATCTGCTCGGCTTTGAGTAAGGGTTGAGTAAGGGTTGAGTAAGGGATTGACCTAATTACAAAAAAGATCTGCAAAGCTAAGCTTGTGGATCTTTTTTGTCGATACTTTTTTGATCTAATTTGATCTAATTTGATCAGAATTTTTGGCGATTTCCCCGCGCATGGCACAATTAGGCTAGCTCTAGGATAAAAGGCTCCATAGCAGGCCATAAGGAAGGATATTTGAGATGTTGAAGCGATTTGCGGCGTTGGTGTTGGTGGTGTTGGCATTGGGCTTACAGAGCTGTTCGACCGGGACAAGCCTGCAAGCTTACAACGATAGCTACGAAGGCTATGAGTTTCGGTATCCAACCGGATGGGTCGTGGCGGATGTTCCGGGTGGGCCTGCAACCGTTTTTCACGACATTGTTAACCCTAGCGAAAATGTCAGCGTTGTGATTAGTCCAGTTTCTGGGGGTAAAACGCTGCCCGATATTGGCACGCCCACAGAGGTCGGCTACAAGCTCTCGAAAAGCATTACCTCAATGAGTGCTGACGGGAGCGCCGATGATCGCAATGTGGAATTGGTAAACGCACAGTCTTTTGCCGCAGGCGACAAGCTCTACTACATTTTGGAATATGTGGCGAATTTGCCGTCGGGCA
Organism: Phormidesmis priestleyi; assembly: GCA_003242115.1. Taxonomy (GTDB): domain Bacteria; phylum Cyanobacteriota; class Cyanobacteriia; order Phormidesmidales; family Phormidesmidaceae; genus Phormidesmis; species Phormidesmis priestleyi_A. The sequence continues at coordinate 670 of QBMP01000032.1, read as the reverse complement.
CTCGGCACGATTTGGCCAGTGTAATTGTGCGCCGAAATCAGCTTTATACCTTCAATGCCTCGATTCCTGAGCAGCGTTGGGAAAAGCTAAAAGACACGATGAAACAAACCGTTGCTTCTTTCTCGGTTTATTAGGGTCGGTTCAGACCTCTCTGCACATACTCAATTTGTGCTGGCATCGGCTTCGGCAGCGCGGCGAAAGCTTTTGGTAGAAGCTGGGATTCAGCCGTTTGTCTGCCCCAGTAATTTTGATGAAGATCAGGTGGTGGTTCGAGACCCTGAGCAGTTGGTGCAGTTGCTGGCTAAAGGTAAAGCCGAGATGGTTGCGCCGCAGTTTCGCAATGCGCTGGTGCTGGGCTGCGATTCGGTGCTGTCGATCAATGGCGTTATTTACGGGAAGCCGGAAAGTGAGGCGGAAGCGATCGCTCGCTGGAAAGATATGCGGGGCAGTTCGGGTGAATTGCATACGGGCTATGCGCTGATTGCGCCAGGTCGAGAAGCGCTAGTGCGATCGCGCATGACCCGCGTATTTTTTGCCAATGTCTCTGACGATGAAATTAAAGCCTATATCGCTACGGGTGAACCGATGCAGTGCGCTGGCGCTTTCGCGACCGATGGCAAAGGCAGCATGTTCGTCGAAAAAATTGAGGGCTGTCATACCAATGTAATTG
>QBMP01000329.1 GCA_003242115.1 Phormidesmis priestleyi | reverse complement strand
GAGGGTCGTTACAACGTCTCTTCTCGTCATCCTTCCAGTCGTTATGGACATAACGCTACTTCCTCCTTAGTAGGGCTTCAATCGGTTGTAGGCTCTGGCAAAATCGTGATGATTGTGCTCGCTCAAGTCGGGCAGTTTCGCCATCCGAGGACGGCCAGAGAGCGCTACTAGCACTGGCTGACCCACCTGCTTGGAATAACTGAGCAGCGCCATCAGATGGGCGCGATCTCCGTGCGCGGGCAGCTGCGCTTTATCGTTAATGGCGCGATCAATCGCGCCATAGCCACCCCGGTAGTCATCCGTCAAACGCCCTAACAGCAGCAGCTGCGTTTCCTCAAGCGAACGATTATCGGGAAAAATCCGATCATGGGCGCGAGCGGTGAGCAGACACGATACCCCCACATCCGCGCCCTGCGCCAGGATGTAGCGCAGCCGGGTAAACATCGGTTTGAGAACTTCGTCTTCTTCGACCTGCTTAGGTGTCAGCTTGGCCAGATAATCCATCACCTCACCCCAGCCATTGATGCCAAATAGATAAGGCTTCCAGCTATAAGAAACTGCAAAACGCCCCTCTGCGCGGAACAACTTCTGGCGCTCCTTGACCTCGCCGTAAACCTGCTCAATCTTGAGAGCAATGGTCTGGATGGCGCTCATATCGTCTATCGTCACCGGCACAACCAAACCAGGAATCTGCTCCAGTCCCTGCCAGTAGTCACAGCGGGTATCAATCAGCTCAATCGTGGGTCGCTGGCCTGAGGGCCGGTAGATCATCGGCCAGATAAACGCCCGCATGAGCGTACTCGCACCGGCTTTTGGCGCTCCGACAATGGCTATGCTAAACGCGCCACCGGCAATCGTTTCAGCCAGCAATGAGCCTTCGTAATAGTCAATTTTTCCTGCATAGGTAGGCAGCGCCATCTCAGTGGGGGCAGACGCAGGGATAGTAGATGGACGCCGCTCTATTTCGGGCTGAATAGTTGTTGTATTCGCTGCAACGTTTCCTCCATAGCCGTGGGCGGCTGTATTCGCTGCAACGTTTTTCCGGTAGCCGTGGGCGGCTAGATTATCTGAGATCAGCTGAGCGCTCGTAATACTGTCGGGATAGATAGCTGATAGCGCCGCCCGCACCTCGTCGTGGTCTGTGCCCGATGCGCTTAGCTCTGCTGCGACCGTGCGGTAGATCTCGGCTTGAGCCTCTGGCGTTGGGGCTTGAAGCAGCGCGGTGATCACGGCCTTTAGCTCAACTTGTAGCTGGACAGCCGGATCTGCGGCGACAGCGATTGGCTCCCGGTCGGGTTGAGTAGACGGATTAAATGGATTAAAGCGATCGCGCACGGCTTGCATAAGCGACATTTGAGAAACCTCAGTAGAGCAGTGAGACAATGAGATAGGAAGAGACTGCACAGAAAAGCGTGGTTACCCAGCGCGAGCGCTTGGCAATTGACTCTTTAATCTCATGCAGCAGGTCTAAAACTCTCTCTTCTGTATCGGCATGGTCATAGGTATCCTCTGACCCCTGGGTCGCATAGGCCATCTTTTGTAAGTCAGTGCAGCGCAGCGACAAAGACGTGAGAAACCGGCAGATGATCCAACCCGTGACTAGCAGCATGAGCGCGAGCGACCAGGGCGAAAAGGCTAGACGCACTAGGCTTTGCAGCGTCTCAGAGACATAGCGCATGACAAAACCGTATGCGGCCCACAGCACCAGGAAAAAGGCCAGCTCCGCGAAGAGGTTGCGGCGCATAATCGCTCCAGTCGGCATCCAAGTAACCGGCAACTTAGATTTACGAACTGTTAATCGTGTTGTGGGCACTGCGGGCGTTTCAGCCGTAGCAGCGGTAGGTTCCGCTGGGGCCTCATTTTCAAACGCATCACTCATCGGCGCAGGTGTCGTGGGCGACGCGGGCGGAGTGGGCGAGTGAAATGGACTCTGAATATAAGTCATCGCAAGTCTCCTACAGGTCAAGAGCATTGGGTTGGGTGCCCGCCTTACTTGCAGCGGAACCGGGGGTTGAAGGCTGATCTAGATTGGACTGAGGCTTGGGCGGCTCACTTTCTTGCTTTGGTGCAGGTGCGAGTGCCGGGGTCGGGACAGTAGTGGTTGTTTGAAGTTGAGCGCCGATAGACGGGGCGACGTACCGGAACACCACCCAGGAAACTAAACAAAACAACATCAGCACCAAAGACGGTTTGGCCAAACGTCTAGACCAAACCATTACGAGTAGGCTCAGGCGGTGAGGACGATCAAAGAACGGTGCTGTTTGAGTTTGCGCTGTAATTGTCTTACTCTGGCTCCATCCCCCCGTGATATATCGGCGCGGTGTTTCGCCAAGAGCAGTGGCCTTGCTTTCAGTAGGCGAAGCCGGGAGTCGTCGCGGCTGAGATGACTGCGCAGCTAGCGCCATCATGGCTTGCTGATATTCAGCAATGGTGGATTGAGCTTGATCTAACTGCTGTTGTTGCGTTTGAATGACATAGTTCATCTCTTTCATCTGCTGCTGAGTCGCAGCGGATGACGCTCCCGCAAGCGACACTTGAGCGCCTGGAGGAAATAACAGCAGCTCTAACAGTTTTGATTCGGCCTGTCCGTCGGCTTTGATTTCGAGCATGGTGGAAGCAAGCGATAGAGATTAATGGAAGCCAGCGCCCAGGCTAGTTCGGGGTTGGCCATTGCCGTTCAGATGGGCGTTGTTAGTGATGGATACAGGCGGCGACTCTAGCGGAACAGATTCAGCAGCTTTGGCAGTCGGGCGAACCATTGCCAGCGTAAGCGTATCAACCCGCTCCGAAAGCGAATCGAGCTTGGTTTCTAGACGCTCCTGTCCGCCAGTATTTTCAGCGAGATGCACACTATGCTCACCCAATCGAAATTCAAAACGGTTGAAGAATCTCTGAGGATTGGTTAGTAGCTGCCGTGGTACCTGAGTGCCCTCTAAATCTTTGTAAGCGCAGGTGAGCGCCGCCGTTAGCCCGACCGCCATACTCGCACCGATATTGGGCGGCTGGCGCGTAACCGCCATCTGGCCAATGCAGCCTGCGGTTGTGCCAAAGCTGAGCCAAAGGAAAACGCTAACTAGGCGACTGGTGAGATCTCCTGGCGCTCTAGGCTGCTGCTTTTTCTCTGAAGGGGGTATCTGATAAGTAGATGAGATTCGGGCGCGGTCTTGCTTAGCTGAGTGATTCTGTGAAGGTAGATGATTGCCTGAAGCTGGATGATTCTGTGATTCCATTTTGATTTCTCACTGGACGATTAAAGACGATTAAACAATCTAGCTACCGGATAGCTGAGGGCGATTCGTTGCTGGTTGCTCAACAAGTGATTCTCTCTCAATGCCAGCTAATTCATTAGGGAAAACGTTTCCTAAGATGGCGCGGACAGAAGTAGGAAGCGACAATTCTCTACCACCGCTCCCTGACGTTCTTAGGGTGGGATGAGGAGCCTGATATGGAATGTTTAGGCTACGTAGAAGACCAATTGCTTCGACCCGCTTAGCTGCGTCGGGGTCGTCAGGATATTCGCCCGACTCTTCATAAGACTTGATCCATTGATGGGCGACGCCTAAGCCTTGCAGCCGATAGCTGTACTCTGTGAGCATTCCATCTAGCGCCGCAATGCCGAGTTCAGTATCGCTAAGTGCCTCAGTTTCAAAAGCTGCATTTGCGCGATTGCCATCAGCAGTTGGTTGAGGCGATCTCGCCTTTCCATTACTGATTCGCGCCCTAATTTTCTGCTCCTGGTTTTCATCGACATCAGTACCACCGTTGGCACTAGGAACAATATCTTTAACTTTTTCTGCCAGTTCGATGACGGAATGGCCGAGCTGTTTGGCAAGCGTATTGAATTTCATGACTCAAAAATATCCAATATGGAACGGGTAAGTTGTGCGGCTTGCTCAGGAGAGACATTGTTTTCCTCAAACAGATCTCTTAGAGCATTCTTCTTGGCGTTAGGTGTGGCGGTATCAGGAAACATCTTTTCAGTCAAGGCATCACCTTTGATGCCTGCGGTCGTGTAGCTGCGGTAGATAATGATCGCCTCTGCTTGTTCGAGGCTGAGGGGTGAATCAGGAACGTAGTCTGCAAAGCGTGGGTGACGATTTGCAATTAGCCAGTTTTTTGCCCTTTTTAGACTGGTACGAGTTGCACTGAGATCTTTGGCGAGCTGACGCAGACTGATCTGACCCCGGCATTCTTGATAAAGCACGGTGATTGTGGGGGATAGAGGAGGCTGAGTACCGTAAACCATTGATCTGTCGTTACGTATTTGAGTGGTGAGAGGACGATTTTAAGGAGACTAAAAGATTTAAGTGACCCCTGGTACATCGGTGACCCCTGGTACATCGGTGACCCAGGGTCAGAGAACACCCAGGGGAGGGGAACAGGTGGGGACACTTACCGCTAAATCTCTAGGTCTTCTGTTTCTTCCAGAGAAGAACCTGCTGCTTGAGCTGTCTGAGAACGGCTGAAGCGTTCCACCAAGGCAGCTCGCTTGTCGGCATCTGCGACAGTCACGACAGCAGTTTGAATGCCCTTGAGCGACAGGACGAGAGCGGGTTTACCGATAGCTTTGGTGAGTCGCCAGAGCTGTGCGCCGACTTTCTGGGCGAGCTGATGCTCTTGATCGAAGGCAATGAACTCATTCCAAAGGGCTTTGGATTCGTCGAAGAGTCCTTGGCCGGTGAGTTTGAGGTCGGCTAGTGCCGTATTTTGAGTAGTGGCAATAGCACTGCTGTTGTCAGTGCTTTCAGTCAGCGGCTGAACTTCCTGTTTAATCAGGGCGGCAATCATTTTTCTAGTCATGATGCAAGGCTTCCTTTTTTGGGTTTGTGTAGTTTTTTGTCA
>QBMP01000328.1 GCA_003242115.1 Phormidesmis priestleyi | reverse complement strand
AGATGGCGCACCGCCCCCAGCGCCCGAAAATCTACGATCCAGTATTCCTGAATGCCCATTGCCTCATACTCTACAAACTTATGGCCGTAATCATCTCGCCAGTTAGTGCTAACGACTTCAATTACTAAGGGCACAGTCGCGCCATATTGAATCACCGAAGACGTTGGCCACAGGGATTCTGATAACAATCGCTCACGGTCTAAAACAACGACATCTGGCATATAGCCGGAGTTATCTACTTGTGGCCTAATTAAGCAATTACGAGGGATAGAGTAGGGCCGTTGGCTGCGCCGAATTTCAAAATTGAGCTCAGCACTCAAAAATCCACCGATATCTTCATGAGGGCCCGTCGGCAACATTTCAACGACACTCCCTTCAATTAATTCATACCGACGGCCATCGTCTGGATACCAATCCAAAAAAGCCCCGAAACTCATTGGGCGCTGAGACAGTGATTGAACCATAATGTATCACCCTAAACCTAATGCTCAAAAACATTACCGTATTGCATCAAGTCCAGCGCTACAAATGTTGGTAAACAGCTCAAGCATTGCTGCATCACATCCCAGCGCTCTTCTCGCTTTAGCATGTCTGTCAGTTTGTGGCGCAATGCGTGCAGATAGCGCACATCATTGGCGGCGTAGCTGAGCTGTTCATTGCTAAGGGCGGTGACATTGCCCCAGTCAGAACTCTGTTGAGATTTGTCGAGTTCGATGCCTGCTAATTCCTTTACTAGCGACTTAAGGCCGTGCTGAGGGCTGTAAGTACGGGCGATTTTGCTAGCGATTTTGGTGCAAAAAACAGGCGCTGTAACAATGCCTAAATGATGCTGCAAGGTCGCGAGATCAAAGCGGGCAAAGTGAAATATTTTGGTGATGTTTTGAACTTCTAAAAGCTGCTTCAGGTTGGGCGCTGTGGTTTGGCCGCGCTCGACTCGAATGGCACAAACATAGCCATCGGCGTCGCTGAGCTGAATCAGACACAGGCGATCGCGCAGAGGATTAAGCCCCATTGTTTCAGTGTCGATAGCGATCGCCTCAGCGCCTAAATAACGCTCTAGCAACTGCTGTGACAGATCGCCATCACAAACCTCAAAGTTCTCCACTCAACCTTCTCCTTTATATTTTCCTAACTCTCTAAAGAGCATAAAAACGTTCTATTAGCCACCAACAGCCGCTACCAAAACACTTAATTCAGCTCCTCAAAATTCAGCAACTTTGCCACTGTCTGCACATCCTTATCGCCCCTGCCTGAGCAGTTAATCACCACTTTCTCATTCGTCAGCGTCGGGCACAGCGACTCCAAATAGGCAAACGCATGAGCCGTTTCTAGCGCCGGAATAATCCCCTCTAGCCGCGATACTAGCTGAAACGCCTCTAGCGCCTCAGCATCGGTCACGCTGTAATACTCCGCTCGGCCCAAATCTTTAAAGTAGCTGTGCTCTGGCCCCACCCCAGGATAGTCCAGCCCGGCGCTGATAGAATGCGCCTCAATCACTTGACCTTCACCATCTTGCAACAAGTAGCTCATCGCCCCGTGCAGTACGCCGACTCGGCCTTTTGTCAACGTTGCCGCGTGCTTATCCGTCTCTGCGCCTTCGCCCGCTGCCTCAACGCCAATCAGCCGCACCTCCGGGTCGCCCACAAACTCATGAAATAGCCCCATTGCATTCGAGCCACCGCCCACACAGGCCAGCAGCAAATCCGGCTTACCGCCCCACTTTTCTAAACACTGAGCCCGCGTCTCCACCCCAATCACCCCGTGAAAATCGCGCACCATCATTGGGTAAGGATGCGGCCCTGCAACCGAACCCAAAATGTAGTGGGTCGTCTCCACATTCGTCACCCAATCGCGAATAGCCTCAGAAGTCGCATCCTTCAGCGTCCCGCTACCCGCACTCACCGGGCTCACTGTCGCCCCCATCAGCCGCATCCGAAACACATTCAGTGCCTGACGCCGCATATCCTCAACGCCCATATAGATCACGCACTTTAGGCCAAATCGGGCGCACACGGTCGCCGTCGCTACCCCATGCTGACCAGCCCCGGTTTCGGCAATCACACGCGGCTTACCCATGCGCTTAGCCAGCAGTACCTGACCAAGGGCATTGTTAATTTTGTGAGCGCCCGTATGGTTGAGATCTTCGCGCTTGAGATAAATCTGCGGGCCGCTACCCTCTATCCAGCCGTGCTTTTGGGCATAATGCTGAGTCAAGCGCTCGGCAAAATACAGCGGATTCGCACGACCCACATAGTCTTTGAGCAGACCGGCTAGCTCCGCTTGAAAGTCAGCTTCTTCGCGATAGCGGTAGTACGCTTCTTCTAGCTCCTTTAGAGCAGGCATCAGCGTTTCGGGTACATATTTACCGCCAAATCGGCCAAAGCGACCTAGCTGATCGGGGCGAGCTGCCAATGACAATGCCGCCGCCGTCGAAGAATTAGCGGATGGATCGGCGGGCTTAGAAAGCGGTGTAACAGTCACAGCGATTACCTTTAGTGAGTATCAATAAGTAATGGTCAGAGGAACGGTCAAAAGAATGCCTATCGGGTCTAGCTGATCGCCCAGACGGAACCCCTAGAAGATCGGGCCAAATTTTTAGAAGTTCCCCATTATATAGATCTTGGTCGTGATGGCAAAAGGCATCTCTTATTAGGATACATGCCGCTACAAAGACATGTTTTCAAAAGACGTAGACCCAAATACATGTACTAAAGTAGCTAATAGGTAGCTGTATGTGAAAATAGGCAACTCAACTATGACTGCGATGATTCCTAATCCCGCCAGTTCTCAAGCGGCTAATTCTCCAGCCGCTGTGATCACTTGGCCGCTTTTGCCTGACGACTTTGTTCTACCCGATGATCCTGTGGAAAATGAAGCCCAACCGCTACTCGCTGCGGCCCTAACGCAAGCGCTGGCTAGCCTGCCCGAACTCACTCAAGATGCGCTAATTGTCTCTAACTTTGCCCTATGCGCCGGGATCAATGGCCGGATCATCTGCAAAGCCCCCGACTGGATGTATGTTGCGCCTGTGCAACCATCTACTCGCATTCGCCGTAGCCACACCCCGCACAAACAGGGAGCGGTGCCTTATGTGGTAATGGAGTTTTTATCTGAAAACGACTGCGGTGAGTATTCGATGAAATCGGGCCAAAAAATTGGCAAATGGCACTTTTATGAACGAGTGATTGAAGTACCAAGGTATGTAATTTTTGACCCCGATTCGGGCGAATTAGAAGTGTATGCGCTAGAAAGAAACCGCTATGAGCTAGAAACGGCTGATGAGCAAGGGCTTTATTTAATTCCAGGGATTAACCTGCGGCTAGGGGTTTGGGAAGGCACTCATGAAATCCGCACTGGCCCCTGGCTGCGCTGGTGGACGGCAGAGGGGGATCTGGTGTTTTGGTTAGAGGATAAGGTTCAGCAGGCTGAGGATAAGGCGCAGCAGGCTGAGGATAAGGTTCAGCAGGCTGAAGTTGAAGCAAGGCAAGCGAGGGCTGAGGCTGAGCAGGAAAGGCAGGAAAAAGCGGTGCTGCTGGCTAAGCTACGGGCGGCGGGGCTTGCGTGAGTGGGCGCTGGCTTTTCTTAGCAGTTTGTCAAACTATGATGCCGTTAGGAAGATTGTGAATAGTTTTTACGCGGCGTAGCATGGGTTTGGAATATTTGCTTACTCTGGACTTGCTCGTATCAATTTAGAACTATGGCACAGTTGCTCTCTGGCGATGTTGGTGGAACAAAGACGATTTTGCGACTGGCGCAGGCAAAGGATGAAGATTTGCAGCGCTGCGCTAGTCACGAAGTTGAGATAGAGACGCTGTTTGAGGCCCGCTATCCAAGCGCGGACTATCCCGAATTTATCCCGATGATGAGTCAGTTTTTTGAAGAGGCGGCGCAGCAGGTCGGTGAGGTAAAGCCAAGAGCGGGTTGCTTGGCGATCGCTGGCCCGATTGTCAACAACACCTCTCAGCTCACAAACCTCTCCTGGTTTTTGCGGGGTGAATTTTTGGCGGGGGCGCTAGGCATTGAGACGGTTCAGCTAATCAATGATTTTGAAGCGATTGGCTATGGGGTGCTGGGTCTGGAGCCAGAAGACATTTATGAGCTACAGGCGGGCAATCCGTCGGCACATTCACCGATGGCAGTGCTGGGCGCTGGTACGGGGCTAGGGCAGGGCTTTTTGCTGCCCTGCGGCGATGAGTATGCGGTGTTTCCGTCTGAGGGGGGGCATGTGGATTTTGCGCCGCAGTCGGAGCTGGAGTTTCAACTGCGCAAGTATTTGATTGAAAAGCATGGGATCTCGCGGGTTTCGGAAGAGCGGGTGGTGTCGGGGATGGGGATCATTTCGATCTATCAGTTTTTGCGCGATCGCCAATATGCCAGTGAATCCAAAGAAATCGGTGAAATGATGGATGCTTGGGAGCGCCGCGCGGGCATTCGCAGCACGCTCAAAGATCCGGCAGCCGCTATTTCACAGGCCGCGACTGACAAAACAGATCTGCTTTCTCAAAAGACGATGGAGATTTTTATTCGAGCCTATGGCTCCGAAGCGGGCAATATCTCGCTGAAATTTCTGCCCAAAGGCGGGCTGTATATTGCCGGTGGAGTCACGGCTAAAAACCTACATTTGATCAAGGGCGGCGAGTTCATGTTTGCCTTTAAAACCAAGGGGCGAGTTAGCCATCTGCTGGATGATATTCCAGTGCGAGTGGTGCTGAACCAGCATGTGGGCCTAATCGGAGCGACGATTAAGGCGGCGAGAAATTACAAAGAACAGATGTTATCTTAGCGGGTGTGTTTTGCGATCATTTTTGCAGTAGTTGGCAGTCATCGGCTAATAGAATTTATGTCAGGACATAGCAAATG
>QBMP01000327.1:534-4880 GCA_003242115.1 Phormidesmis priestleyi | reverse complement strand
GTGCGCCCAACAGACCCGCGCTCGTCCGGCCATACACCTCAGAAGAATCGCGTACTTCAGGCAATAAGCTCTGAGGAATATCCAACAGATCTAACAGTTCATCATCCCATTGGCCCGTATGAATGTTATAAAGCATGGTTCGGCACGCATTGCTAGCATCGGTGATGTGCAGCGCTCCACCCGAAAGTTTCCAAGCTAGCCAGCTATCAACAGTGCCAAAGGCCAATTCACCACGCTCAGCTTTTGCTCTTGCTTCTGGCACATTGTCTAGCAGCCATCTGAGTTTGGTGCCACTGAAGTAGGCATCTATCACCAAGCCGGTTTTGCTCTGAAATAGAGACTCTTGCCCTTCTGCTTTCAGCCGTTCGCAAAAATCAGCTGTACGACGATCTTGCCAAACAATCGCGTTGTAAATGGGCTGGCTAGTCGCTCTATCCCAAACGATAGTTGTTTCTCTTTGATTGGTAATGCCAATCGCCGCAAGGTCGCTAGCTGAAATATTCATGCGAGCTAACGCTTCATTAGCCACGCCAATCTGAGATGACCAGATTTCGTTAGCATCGTGCTCTACCCAGCCTGAGATCGGGAAAATCTGCTGGAATTCTTTTTGAGCGATGGAGAGCAACGCGCCCTGACGATCAAAAACAGCCGCGCGTGAGCTGGTGGTGCCCTGGTCGAGAGCGAGGATGTATTTTGTCATGGCATCACCTAATTTTCGCCCAATTTGCAGCTAATTGGCTGGGATTAATTAGCGGGTCAGATCAGTACTTTTCAGATCAGTACTTTATAGCAGTCTGAGCTGATGCTCTTCGTCTTCTTCAGGGCTTTCAGATTCAAAATCTTCTGCTAAATCAGGGGCGACAATGGCTTTATCTCCGTGCGGGTCTTGATTGAGTAGTCCCTGAGCCGCTGCTAAAATATCGGGTGCTAGGGCGCTTAAGTCTTCTCGGTTGTTGAGGTAGGTTTGGAGAGCGCTGAGAGGCGATCGCGCACTATCCACTCCCAGTTCTGGCAGGCGAGGCCGAGAAAGCTGACTCACGATCTGCGGCTGAATGGTGCAACTATGGGCGGCGGCTAATGCCTTACCCAGCGCTTTGCTATCAATATCTTCTACCTGATCGGCGCGTAGCTTGTACAGGAGTCGAATCACTTTTTCGGTAATCTCTTCTCGCTCAATGGCACTCAACAAAGCCATCTGCGGGTCTGCTTGCTTCGTAAGATCTACTTCTACCGTTTTAAAGATCCGCGCAGGCAGTGGGCAGAATGTCGCCGTAGCCTGCCCCTTTTGAACATCTAGCAACAGGTAGCCTTTTTCTTCTTTTTCCTCACTAAAATCTACTCTTTCAATACTGCCCGCATAAATTGCCAAAGGAGACTTACAAACTTCCTGATATTTATGCACATGACCCAGGGCAATATAGTCAAAACAATCTCTAGCGAGAATCGCCATCGGCACCGTAAACCCCTTGCCCACTGCTAAAAATCGCTCTGCGCCATAGCGAGCCGTATCGGTCATGAGATGAGCGAGTAGCACCGTCGGGATAGTGCTATCGAGCTTACGAATCTCTCCTTCTAACGCCACGCGCAGCCGATCTAACAGCAGCTCTGAAACTTCCTTCATTGAGAGCCCCTGAGTTTCGGGGCGAGTGAGCAGCGTGGATCTCGTCAGCCAGGGGAGCGTGATGATTTGAATTGGGCCGCCTTTGGTATCGATGCGGTGAGTGGTGAGCGTATCGCCGACAATGAAGCCAGGAACACCCAGGGTGCGGTAGATGCAAAGGCTAGCACCGCCACCGCCTTGAGCGTGCTGATCGTGGTTGCCAACGAGCAAGACGGTCGGAATATTCGCGGTGGCTAAGCGGCAAAATTCGCTCGCAAAAGCCTGCTGAATGTAGGGCGGCGGGGTTGCGGTTGGAAAAGCGTCACCGCCAAAAAGAACCAAATCGACTTTTTGCTCTAGCGCACTATCTACACAGCGTTTCAGCGCTAGCGTGAAGTCTTCCAAGCGCGTATTAAGCCCGGTTTCTGGGTTGATGCGCCCATGACTAAAGCCACCGCCCATGTGCGTATCTGATAAGTGTAAAATTTTGACCATAACCGAAGCCTTTGATGCGCGGTGACTTTTGAGATTTGGAAACTTTTAGGATTTGGAAACTTTTGAAAAACGGTCAAAAGAAATCTGGGATTGCTGGCGGCGCTGCCGTTTTTGCTGTGAGCGATCGCGCTCCCACAATCGCCAAAATCTCTTCACCCACCTTTTCATAATCTTGCCAGCCCGATTCTGCACGCGGATCTTTGATTGAGTACACGGGTAGCCCCTGCAAGGCCGCCTTTTGAAAAGCAGAAAACCGGCGAATCCCCTGCTCAAAAACCGGCAAATTAGCATCTCGCAAAAGCGCCTTGACTTCCTCACCCGCCCTACTCGGCTTCGGCGGAATCGAGGTAATTAAAATGCGGTAGTGGCTGGCTCTGATTTTTTTCAGATATTCAACGGTAAGCACCAGCGCATCTAAGGCCAAAATATCAGGGGTAGTCGGCAGCACCAGCAGATCGCAAGTTTCAGCCAGCGCACTCAAATCCTCAGGAATCGGTCGCGCCTGCGTATCGATCACCATATTGCCGTCAGGATTGACGTTGTAGCTGACATCTTGCCCTGCTTCCCACTCATCCATTACCTTAAAAGGCAGATCACCTCGACTCGCCCAGCCTAACGCCGAGCGGTTCGGATCTGCATCAACCAGCAGCGTTTCGGCCTGCCCTTGTAAAAAGGCAGCGAGGTGAATAGCAGTCGTCGTTTTACCGACACCGCCCTTAAAGCTGGCAACGGTGATAATCATGGCGCTTGGGTAATTTGCGGCCTATCGCTTGCAGTTGGTAAGCTGCTGTTTATAGTCTATTGCCTATCGCTGATTGTCTATAGTCTATACAGAGCAGAAGTCTATACAAAGAGTCGGGACGGATCTAATCAGAGCATGAGAGGGCAAAATAAGTGGTGATTGATCTACCTGACGCAGCGGCTACTCAGACGTTAGGCCAAGCATTAGGGGCGCAGCTTTCGGCAGGCAGTGTGCTGCTGTTACAAGGAAATTTGGGCAGTGGGAAAACGACCTTAGTGCAGGGGCTAGGCCAGGGCTTAGGCATTGATGATATCGACAGCCCCACGTTTACTTTAATTAATGAATATTTGCAAGGCCGACTGCCGCTTTACCACATCGATTTGTACCGGCTGTCGAGCGCGGAAGCCGATGCGCTGTTTTTAGAAAACTATTGGGAAGGGCTAGAAGTCGCTCCTGGAATTGTCGCGATTGAATGGTCGGAGCGGCTAAGCTATTTACCGCCTGAGCCGATTGAGATAGCGCTCAATTATTTACCCCAAGGTCGGCAGGCAGCTCTGACTTTACCAGCATCATTGACCTTAGATTTACGCTCATTAGTTTGTGATCCGTCGAAAAAGAACGCTTAATGGAAAAACTTGAACCAGTGTTTTTTAATGGAGCGGTGCGACCGACAGTTGATGGGGTAATTGCAGCGCTGAGGTAGAGGCTTGCGGCGTCAGCGCGCCAGTTATTTCAGCCCAATTAATCAGCACTCGGTAGGCCATTTGGAGATTTGAGCCAAAGGTGACGATGCCGTCTTCATGTCCGGCCATAGCGAATATTTTGGTTTGCAGCAGTGGGCTTTCGTCGAAAAGGCGCTGGGTTTCGGTGGCCATTTCGGGGGTGCCGTAGGGAATGTGAGCGCGAGTCGTGGGGACTTGCTGGAGAAGCTGCTGCCACATTTTGGGGTGGTGAACGTGGATGATGGCGTTGATGGCCGGATGAGCGCTGTAAATCACGCCGTGAGTGAGTGATTCGGAAGAGGCTTGGCGCAGTCCGTGGCAGGTGAGGGCGTTTTGATCGGGGTTGACGTGGGTGACGAGGGCGTAGTCGCTAGAGGTAAGGGTGGTGAGGTGCCCCGTTTGGGTGCCAGTGATGATAAAAGCAGAAAAAGAAGAGGGGATGGCTTGTCGCTGGGAAAGGTTGCCGAAGCCGATGCCGTTGGGGTATTGGCCGATGAAGTTGAGCTGGTGGAGGGCGTTGCGGTAAGCCGTTAGATCGGTGATGGAGGAAGGCGCGATTCCCTTGGAAGGCTCCGCGATCGCATCCTCTTTTATCCACTCACAGCGGTACTTGATATAGCCTTCATCGATCATGATACGGGCGTAGAAACGGCAGGTTCGCTAGTCTCAGCGACAGGAATAGCGCTTTTCATCCAGTCTAAAATGAGCTGATTGACAATTTCTGGGCGCTCGTCGTGAGGGCAGTGGCCAGTGTCAGGAATGGCCTGAAAATCAATGGCTTTTTCAG
>QBMP01000327.1:0-486 GCA_003242115.1 Phormidesmis priestleyi | reverse complement strand
CAAGGATCTTTTTCGCCCCAGAGTACGAGCAGTGGCTGCTGCACTTGCGGTAAAAGTTCGCTGGGTCGGGGGCCGGGAGGCGCGCTCAAAATCGAGGCAAATACTTTTTGGGCGCCGGGATGGCAGGCGGGGCCATGCAAAATATCAATCAGTTCGGGGGTGATCGCCTGACGGTTGCCGTACACCTGCTGGAGTGAGCCTCGGATGCGGCCTTTGGTGCGCACTCGGTTGAATAAAAAGGGGCCAGTGAGCGGCGAATTTACCAGGGTGCTAAAGGTGCCCATGACGAGTCGCAGTGGCTTGGGCAAGTCTTCGGGGCGGTGGTTGAGGCTCCCGGCGCAGTTAAGCAAAATGCCGCCACTGGCCGTTTCGGGGTAGCTGACCAAGCTCATCAGAGCCATCAGTGCACCGATGGAGTTGCCGACAAAGACGGCGGGCGCTTGGATGTGGGCCAGCCAAAAGTCGTGAATGAGCTTGACCCAAAAC
>QBMP01000326.1:3484-4906 GCA_003242115.1 Phormidesmis priestleyi | reverse complement strand
CGGTCACCCTACTCGTGAGCGTTTGCTGCGGGATTCCCAAGTGTCTTGAGGCTTGGCGAAAACCAAACCCCACTGACGGCAGTCCTGGCCCCAGCCCATCCGGCTCAATCACGATCGCCTCAAATTCTCGCTCTTCGTAGACCACTGTAATCAGGTCGCCTGTTTTTATCGCCATGACATTGATATTGAGTTACTGATTGCGGATGACTGGGACGCTATTAGCAAAAGGAAATGCTTGATTACATAAAAATGTGATTACACGCTTACACGCTGCGAAAAGATGCTTAGAAATGAGTTCAGCAGGCTAGGGGCGATGGCGTAGCCTTCCAAGGCAATCGCTTGAATTAATCGGCACGGATCGCATCGCAATAGTGCTTGGGGTTACGCTGGGTGCTTTCCGGCAATCTGGGGCAGACCTCGTTGTTCAAATAGCAAATCTAGCGCTTCACCCACCAGCGCCTCGACACTGGTATCTTCGTCAAGCGCGAGCTGACGAACCTGCTTGGAAACCATCGGGTCAAAGTAGCCAATAATGGCTTTTCTTCCCGCTCGACTTGGACGGTAGTGGGGACTCTTTTCGTTAGCAGGGTTTGCTTTCGCCTCCGGCTGTAATTTGCCAGAGGCCGCTTTGCCGTTACCGACTTGCTTCAGGCGATTTCTCAGGTCAGCCATAAATTAGTTCCTTTATTTGATAGTTGGGCGACAAAGTGTAATTGTGTAATCACGTTATCACAGTCAAGGAGTTTTTCGGATAGCGAGATCACACAAAATTGTGATTACACACGCTTACACTCAGAAAAGCACAGGGAAAAGCGATTCTCTTGGAAGGCTGCGCCATCGCATTGTAGATATATGGGATAGCGTGAAATCGAGTTTAAGTGTAATTGTGATTACACGTTATCACAGAGCCATTTGTATAATCGTTTAATTTCTTCGGCAGCTTTTCCGTTAGGGGCGTATTCAAGCACGCCTAGCCCATCGACGACTGCTTTGGAATAATCCGTTCTATCCCACAGCGCTAATGGGCACATCTGGCGGTTCGTTTCCGTTCCGGCTAGATCTTTCAGAGCGCTGGTCGCTTCGTATAGTTGCGGGCGGGATTTGATTGCGTTGAGCAGTAGACCCACTTTAGCGCCAGCTGCTGAGCACAGATCTAAGGTTGTGGTAATTGCCGATAAGTCTAGAATCGATGGGCGGCACGGCACGATACAAATATCTGACAGCCGCGCCGCTGTGAGGATGCCTTCGGAGTTGAACGGGGCAGTGTCAATGACCACTAAGTCAATATTGTCTTCCTGGGTGGTCGAGATCGCTTGGGTTAACCGTGACGGTGGAATAGCGACCACCACTGGTTCAGTACTACCTTCTGCTTCTCGGATATCGCCCCATTGACTGATGGAGCATTGCGGGTCGGTATCTAGA
>QBMP01000326.1:0-3474 GCA_003242115.1 Phormidesmis priestleyi | reverse complement strand
CTAGAACGGCTACGCTTTTGCCGTCTAGGTAGGCGGCAATGGCTAAGTTCATTGAGACCGTCGATTTGCCGGGGCCTCCTTTTTGCGAAATAACGGCTACTATTGGCATCGGCTTTTTGCTTCTTTAGAGTGGAGTTTAGGTGCGGTGATAGGGTGTAATCACGTTTGCGTGTAGCGGTGATATCGCAATTACCATAGCGCGAGATGAGCCAAAATGATCATGTAGCATCACGTTATTGTGATGAAGTGTAATCACGTTATTGTGATGAATGATAAGGCTTTAGGGAGGGGGTAGGAGCTGGAATTGCTTAAATGCAAAGGGTTTGGGAACTGAGAAAGCGTGCTAGCGTGGTCTTATGTTAACGTGATTACACGGTATGGGAAGAAGGGTTAACGTGCAATCACGTTTTCACAAGAACGTGTTGGCGCGCAAGGAAGGGCGAGATTCAGGCAAGTGTTAGCGTGATAGGGTGTAATCACGTTCGCGTGAAAGCGTAAAGGAAGGCGCAGGCTGAGGTGATGATTACGTGATAGGGTGTAATCACGTTCGCGTGATGCGGTGTTCCCATTCGGCGGTTGGGTGCTATCCTAAGCAAAGGCCAGCGGCGGTTGGGTTAGATGCGTCGAGCCGGAGCACCGCAGGTGTAGGCCCGCTATGGCTCAGCAGCTCTTATTTTTTGCCCAATTCAGATAGACTAAGGCTATGTCAGACTAATGTCAGACTACCTCTGGTTTGCTCTGCCGTGCCTCGCTCTAAAAACCGTCAGTGTCAGCGCTGCGCCGCTCAACCGATTGATTTCGCTCTAAGCCAGCCCTGCTGGGTCAGCAAAACCTGCCGTGCTAAGCGTTCCTATTACAAGCATCGCCCCGCCAATCTTGCCAAAAAACGCTCTCGGCAACGCAATGATAGGGTAGAGCAGATTAAAACCCTTGATATTCCTCTCTTTGGTCATCAGCCTGCGCCGGAGGTGCTCATGACCTTTTATAGAGATAGAGCCGATGGCCCTATTCATGCCGTTGAGTTTGCCGTCATTGACAATGGCGAAACCGTGGCTGAGGTTAAGCCTATTCATTTGAAAGACGTGCCTCAAGCGAAACTCCGTAGCCATATTAAAAACGTCCTTGGCATATTGAACGCGCAGTTTGGGTCTGATCTCAATGTTAGCCAGTCCCGTCAGCCCCCTTCCCTGTGCCCGATTTGCTTACAGGAGCAAAAAACATGATGGACAGCGAGCTAGGGCGATTGTCCGAGGAGCAGTGGCAGCTCGCTCATCACAAGGCACTCAGCTTTCGCGATCGCCTTGTGAAGCAGGCCGTAAACAAAGCAACCGGCAACACCGTTTTCTACCCTGAACTTTTTCGCATCGCTGCTGAGCTGATTGAAAAAGATGCCGATGCCTTCTGTGATCGCGCTCAGGCCATGTTTGATGAAATTGATGCCTACGGGCAGGAGCCGACCCTCGATGATGACTGGCTTGCTGAAGTCACTGGCGAAAAGGATAGCTTTTACTTCTCGACTGACTCGCTCGTTACCCAGATGCCGTCGCTATCAGGGAAGAAAAGAGGCAAGAAGCCAAATCAACTGGGCGAGGCAGACGTGATCAAAGCTGTCGAGGAAGCCATCGTCTCTATAGAAGAGACTATCTCAGTCGCACATCAAGAAGACCCGACTCGCTGGATTCTGCGCATTCATTCGGCCCTTGAAAGTGAGCACGGTTGCGCTACCTTCGGAAAGCTTATGAAAAAAACTTCCCTCTCGCCGGGGGCGCTCTTTCTTGGCCTCCTCCTCGGTCACGATCATTGGCACTTAACTCAGAATTCCTTCTATGGCCAAGTCGTCGTCACGCTGGTGTCTGCCTAAAAGTAGTTTCAAATCTATATAGATTGCCGTGACTAGAGCGATTCGGACTGTTCCGGCACCGCTGTCGTTGGTAAAATAAGCGGCTCTGGCTGGTTACGAACAGCCGTGAAATAGACCACTGTTAGAAGTGCGACCACTGAAAACAAGCCGCAAACCACGCCCCACACGAACTCCTCCATCTGACTCACAGCAACCAAGTCATCAATTCTGTCTCTAAAAAATTTAGCCATAGCTTCCTTTTCTAACGTGATCAGCATCGCTTTGGCTCATGGTAGCGAATCACTGAATGGCAGAGTTATTAAAGCACTCCGGTCGCCAGATAGGATTATCGATCATCGACTGAAGTATGATCCCTCGTCTGCCTATTTCCTGTAAAGCATTGCGCCGCTGTATCTTCATCTGCCAGTCGCGGTGTTTGCTGCCACTGACTTGACCCAGGGCAATTGTTTTGCCGACCGCTTTGCCATTTACCCTTGGCGGGCGGGCACGAGCAAATCTCCCAGACGTATCGATGGCCCAGCCAGATTCGGCAACAGGGCCAGAAGCACGGATATCGCGCTCTAGCTGCATTAGCCGGTTGAGTTCAGATTGAAGAAACGAGGGTTCGTTCATGGTTTTGTGTACAAAATAATAATTGTACACACTTTTTTTAATAGGCCCACATTAGCAGCCTCTGATCTCCTTTACCGTTGTTGGAATCTAGCGTTGACGGTAATCCCACGGCTTTTGCGCATTTGGGTCAGCCCATACCCCAATCGCCTCGCGTCTAGCGATTCCTTCAGCGGTTTCAATAACCGAACTGTTTGGGCAGCTACCCACGTACTGGGGATAAACATAAGCCATCCCATCGGCTACCATTTGGCTATTTAGATGGATCTCTTCGTCGCCGTTGCTAGTTGGAATAAATGCCTCAGCAACAGTTCGGCCATAGCGATCGGTATCAGTTTCGATAAGTGTGATACGACCCTTTCCCTGAGCGATTAGGCTACGTAGATGATCTCTTGCTTCGATGCCTAGCGCTTGGTCTTTCTCAGGCGAATCAACGCCGCAAAGCCTGACCTTTATCTCCTGTCGGCCATCTGTTACGCGAAAGGTATCACCGTCATAGATGCTGTTGCTAACAACTTCATAATGTCTGCTGGTCTGGGCACTGGCAGGTTCGACGGGGGCTGTTAACCGCTCTACCGCCTGCGGTGATAAACGTAGGGCGATTGCACCACCTAATATTATGAAAAGGCTGGCGGTTGTAACTGTGCGAATAGTCGGCTTCATCTTGGCGTTGTAGGAATATGCCTAGTCTGCCCAGCTACATTGCAAAGCGGCTAGACAAGCATGGCGGCTAATTTTAGGTGATCGCATTGTGCCTCTCGTTGCGCTTTATAAAACTGGCGGTAAGGCTTGAGTTCAGTTGGTAGGACATCTTCAATGCTCCTTTCGTCTACATCACCAGCCGGAATAAGTCCAACTCGGATTAATTCTCTAAGCCAGTGGGCAGCGAATGAATCGACTTCGTTGTAGTCGTTCATTTGCTACCAACCTGATACAAAGGAAAAGGGAGATTGAATTCCTTTCTCCTGCCAGCTCCAGCCTTTCTCCCAGACAAGCCACGCTGC
>QBMP01000325.1:3867-4911 GCA_003242115.1 Phormidesmis priestleyi | reverse complement strand
TTGGCGATTTCGGGCTTATCGAGCACCACAAAGGCGGCGGCGCTGGCCAGCTTATCGGCGACTAGATAGGCACCGCCGCCAGTGACGATGAACCGTTTGGTGTCGGGCAGCAGGTGAGCGTAGTCGGTCTTAATCGCACCAATCACGCTTTTGAACCAGCTATCGCGATAGTCCGCAAAGTAGTCGGCCCAGCTCGCGCCGGTGTGGGCGTAGTAGTGCTCGGTTTTGAAGCCGTCTAGGACGCGGGCGACCTGCGGCTTAGAGCGATTGGCACTTGCGGCCACGGCTTCGATTAAACGGGTATCGGCGGCGATCGCACTCGCTAGCGCTTTCACGCCTTGCTGTGGGTAGGGCTGATGCTCAACGCGGGTGCCGTCTGCGGTGTAAAAGCTGGCAATGAACGTGTCACAGCCTAAGTCGATGATGCCGGTGTAGCCATCGGCGGACAGCAGTCCTTTTTGCTGCGCGATCAGCCAGCTGCCTCGGCCTTCGTCGAGTACGGTGACGCGGCGAACGTCGAGGTCTTTGCGATCGCCGTCGAGCGTAAAGGTATGGGTGCCGCTGAGAATGTCGGTGAGGCGGGCAGTGGCATCATCGGCGCTGTAGTGCGAGATCACCAGATCGACTTTGCCCTCTCCGACCAGGGCGTACAGGGCCATCTTCAGGATGTGGGCGCTAAGCTTGTCCTCGTTGGCAAACGGCAGATAGTTGCGTTGGGTGAGGGCTCCTTCACCAACTAGGTAGCGATCGCCGCTGAATTGAAGGGTGAAGGTGTTTGGCAAGGTTGGTGCTTTTTGGCCAGTCGGCAGCTTGGCGTAGACCGAGCGCAGGGTAGAAACCCGGTGGCCATCGTAGGCCACACAGGTGTGATAGCCGATATCGAGGCTGATACGGACGTTTGTTTGCGTCTGAGTACGACGGGCAACAGATGCGATCCGTCTAGCATCGAGAAATTCTGACTTTGTGACAGTTGAAACCATTATTTAGCAAAGGCTCTAGCGCGCTTTAGAAACAACTACAAGAGACATTGAAAAAGCTACGAAC
>QBMP01000325.1:0-3857 GCA_003242115.1 Phormidesmis priestleyi | reverse complement strand
TGTGAACGGTTGCCCTCTAGTCATGAGGTTACGGTCAGCAGTACTTAAAACCATATATTGAACGGGATTCAACCCAATTTGACAGTGCAATTTCTAGTCGCACAGAGCGTCGCTACCTGTTGCGATCCGTGGAGCGATGTTGCGCTCTGCATTCATTAAAATTCATGTTAGCATCTAAATCGAGTCTGCAAAGAACTAATTTAGATTCGATTTAAATCTAAATTAGACCTTAAGCGATGCAAGGTATAGAATCCAGAAGGAAATCACTATGCAAGTACTAATGTCTGATCGCTTTTCCATCACATTGCCTGAGGAAATAGCAGCCGATCTAAAGATCTGGGCTGAGAGCGAGGGAAGAAATAAGGCTAACTTAGCCGGGTTCCTAGTTGAGACTGCTGTGCGCCAGCGATTTCCCGATAAATATCCACCTATGACCGTGGGTTTCAACAAACCACCTCGACAGGAGAACACAACAAGTAGCAGTTAGAAAAACTGAATTAACGCTGTATATATCAAGCAGCCTTGTCAGTTTAAAAATTTTAAATACAAGAAACGGCCCAAACCATTAGGTTTAGACCGTCCTTGCAAGCCAATCCTGAACCCTTCCAAATCTAATAACTGCATCTTCTTGGTCGGAGTGAACAGTTATTGATTTTTCCAGAAGAGTGACAGGGCTCAAGCTCCCATGTGGGGGGCACATGTAGTTATCATGTTACCCGATTTTAGCGAGCTGCGGAAGCAGTCCAGTGATAGAGCCGATCTACGTTCTCTAGAACACACATCAGACAGCCGTTTCAGTCCATCGCAGAGTTCCAAACAATTTGACACAAAGCGCGATGGCGAAGCCTTCAAAGAGAATCGCACCGCTTCCACCATAAAGAAGCGATCTACACCTCTCTTCATTTACGTTGAGGAAACACTCAACGAATTCCTCGACCTCTGGCCCCACCGCTTCGACTACCTCTACGCCTCTCATCCCGACCCCGGTACCAAGCCTGACTGGAAAACTGAAACCAGCCATCCCCTCTCTGACCGGATTATCAATCAGGGCGCTTACCTCTATGGCGTTCGCCTCGGCCCCGAAACTGCCTACGGCCTCCTCGACATCGACCGGGGTAGTCCCTACCATCCTCGCCGCGACCCGCTCGCCCTCGACCGCATCTGCGAAGCCCTCGAACCTCTCGGCCTAGTTAGACATCTCGACCTCACCAGCTCCGACAGCCAAGGGCTACACGTCTATTTCCCCTGTGGTGAGCCTCTCCCCTCCTGGCAACTCGCCCTCGCTATCACCGCGCTGCTAGAAAACGCAGGCTTCAAAATCAAACCGGGCTGGCTAGAGGTCTTCCCTAATCGCAAACCCTTCGCCGAGAACGGCAACATCAGCCTCTTCAATGGTCATCGTCTGCCCCTTCAGCAGGGCTCCTACCTGCTCAATGACGACTTACAGCCTATCGCTAGCTCCCAGCAGGCATTCGTCCGCCAGTGGCACCTAGCCACCGCCCATAACGACATCAACACCGATGTCCTCAAGCAAACCATTCGACAGGCTCGACGCGAAACCTACCGTGTCTCTGGCAAAGCCCAGAAATTCATCAATGACCTCCAGGCTGAAATTGAACCGGGCTGGAGTGGCTCAGGGCAGACCAACCATCTGCTTGGGCGCATCGCCATGCGCTCCTACATCTTTGGCCATATTCTCTATGCTGATGCGCCTCTAAGTGGTCAGGCGCTGATAGATGACATCGTTAGCATCGCTCGGGCATTACCAGGATTTAAGGACTACTGCGGCCATCAGCATGACCTCGTGAAGAAAGCCAAAGCTTGGGCGATCGCCATCGAGAACGAAAGCCGCTACTTCCCCTATGGCGTAGGCAAATCCGCTCAGGCTCGCAAAAGCAAACCCTCCGGCTCCACCTGGAACCAGCAGCAGATGACGGAGGCCCGCCTGCACATTCAGCAGGTCGTCACGTCCCTCAGCCAGCAGGACACTTGGCCCAGCGGCATCACCGCTCGCTTCAACCTGCTCTGTGCCGCTAGCATCTCGGGCAGTACCCTCTATAAGCACCGAGACCTCTGGCATCCTATCTATACGGGCGAACAGCAGCAGATCGGCGATCACCCCCCAAACCCCCCGGGACTTCATATGAGGGAAGCCAATGCTTGCGCTGGGGGCGCAGCATTGGCTTTTCCCCACACAAGCTTATTAGGCACAGCAGGGTGTAATAGACCTGCTGACAACGCTTTCAGCGCACAGATAGCCGAGTTAGAGGAGGGTAAAACGAAAACAGGGTGTAGTACCCTGCCGGTAAAGGGTTCTGAGCCTTTTGATGGCGATCAGACGCCGCTAGCACCAGAGAGAACGGCTCCGCCTGAGCAGTTAGTGTTGAACATTCAGTGGGCTTTACAGGTTGCTAGGGCTAATCAGCAGGCTAAGGCAGCAGAGAATCGGCAGCAGTATCGGCAGGCGCAGCAGCAACGCGCTAAGGATGAACATCGAGTCCGGTTGCTGGCGTGGGTGGACTCGGGCGACCCTATCCTAGAAGCGGAGGCAAGGCAGCAGTTGAGTCGGATGGAAGCAACCGCTCAAGCCCTGGCTGAGTCGGGATGAAGCAGGGGGCGATCTCACAAGCGCTTATTTACGCAGATGCGTACTCACTTGCTTGCGCATTTAAGTACGCAATCCACTGCGCAGATGCTTGCTCTTTTTTCTGCTTGCTGAAATGCTACTTGCATCAATAGGTAATAAGGACATGTCCATAATTGCAGTTTCAAACTTCAAGGGTGGAGTAGGCAAAACCACAGCAGCAGTTTGCATAGCAACGTTGCTCGCTGAGGGTGCGAATGTGCTGCTGATCGACGCAGATCAAAACCAAAGCGCATTGCTTTGGAGTAAGGCTGGTCATCTACCCTTCGATGTGTTGACAGAGAAGGCCAGCCGAAAGGCAATGATGGGTGGCAACTACCAGCACATCATTATCGATTCGCAGTGTGCACCAGGAACTGGGGAGTCAAAAGCACTGGCAGATGGTTCGGACTTGCTTGTTGTACCAACGACACCAGACGGCCCTAGCCTCGCAGCTACTGGCAGGGTGTTCTCCGAACTAGCAGATGTAGATAATGCGATCGCCTTAGTTTCTATGGTGCCACCGTCACCACAGAAAGATGGCGCAGAAGCCATTGAAGCATTGGATAGAGCAGATATCAGACATTTCAGCCGACAAATCCGAAATGGCAAGGTATATAAGCGAGCCTTCGAGTCGGGCCTGACGTTACCACAGATGGGTAGCAGAGACAGAGCCGGACAGTTATGGAGAGACTGGATAGAACTTAAATCTGAACTAGCAGGGGTCTTAAACAATGAGTAGATTCGACGATATTCTTGGTGCTGCTGGAAAACAGCAAAGCAAGGCAAGTCCAGAACAAGCGAAGGCTAATCACGATAGCAGCGACGCTCGCACGGAATTCTGGTCAGCGATGGAAAAACCTGAACGCTCACCGACCATCAAACTCTCAGTTTCCGTGCCGCTCACACTCAATGAACTGGTTGAAGAAAAGGCTCGCTCACTTGGCATCTCCAAAAATGAATTAATAAATAAAATGCTTACATATCTACTTGAGTGAGTGCGCAAATGCTTGCGCAAGCATTTGCGCACTCACGTCCATGCCCAC
Source organism: Phormidesmis priestleyi (assembly GCA_003242115.1). GTDB lineage: Bacteria > Cyanobacteriota > Cyanobacteriia > Phormidesmidales > Phormidesmidaceae > Phormidesmis > Phormidesmis priestleyi_A. The sequence goes on along the minus strand of QBMP01000325.1, from coordinate 188 downwards.
TTCCGTTCGCAGATGGGGTATGGCCCCGACTATTGCAAAATCCAGCCATAGGCTGAAAGTGCTTTGATAAGTGGGTTACAGCCGCCGATAAATGGGGCTTCCAGAAAAGTACTAACTAACAGACATTTTCAGCAGACGAATAGTACATACGGTCTTAGCCATAGTTTGCTGATGCAGAGTAACCCCAA
>QBMP01000324.1:7322-8163 GCA_003242115.1 Phormidesmis priestleyi | reverse complement strand
GTGGACAGCGCTCTCGCCAATTGAGCAGGCTCGGCTGAGTTTGGCGGCGGCGCGGTACGCGATTTCTCACGTTGATTTAGCAGCTGAAAAACGCGACTGAAAACTGTTAAGAGGAGAACGATGTCACTGCATATTGGCACGAGCGTCTTTAACAGCCGCGATAAAAGCCAAGATGCCGGAGGGAATGCTGAGCGCCAGAATGATGGCGGTAGGGGCAGTGCCCCAATCAGGATCGCCGGAAGATAGCTCGAACATGCAGCCGACGGCAGCGATCGCCGTTAAGCAGGCAATGCCCAGAAGCGCGCCACTTTTAGGGGTCACAAGTTTTTCTCCAGTATGAGGTTGGCTATTGCGGGGATCGTCTGGTGTAGACGCAGAGAATGTGGCGGCTACTTGATTTTTTTGACATCTTTAATAGCAAAGCCATTCTTTTTAAGCTCTTGATTGAGCGCGATCGCATTGTCCACCCGATCCACAAACATCACCCCGTTGAGGTGATCCATTTCGTGCTGAATCACGCGCGCTACCAAGTCATCTACTTGAAGCTTACAAGGTTTTCCCAACTCATCCTTGAAGCTGACTTCAATCGCCGCTGGGCGAATCACATCAAGGTATACACCCGGAATGCTCAAGCAGCCTTCTTGCCCTTTAGCAAATTCGGTGCTGTAGCGAGTAATTTTGGGGTTGATCAGCACTAAGGGCGGCGTTGCGGCATCTTCAGGATCGCCATCTACTACCAAGAGCTGCTTATTCACCGCCACTTGAGGCGCGGCTAGGCCAATGCCATCCTGGCTATACATGGTTTGCAGCATTTTGCGCACCAACTCGCGCAGATCATTGT
>QBMP01000324.1:6247-7312 GCA_003242115.1 Phormidesmis priestleyi | reverse complement strand
CTATTGTAACAACTCACACTCACTTCGAGATGCACTGCAAGCTGTTAAGCGGCTGGCTTAATCCTTGCACCGAATAGCAGCCACCGTCAATTTAACCCATCAATTTTGATGGCCTGTTTGCATCAACCTCGTTTGATAAGGGAACCCTAATGAAGATATCGCGAACTTAATAGGCGACTGCTGTGCTGAAATCACTTGCTAAAACCGACTACTTACTGCACGAAAGCCTGCGCGGGCTAAGGCGCGGCGGCTGGATGAACTGGGCCGCGATTAGCACAATGACGGTGCTGCTGTTTTTATTTGGCGTCAGCCTGCAAGCAAGCTGGCAAATCGAAGGGCTGCTGAATCAGTTTGGTTCGCAGCTCGTGATTTCCACCTATTTAGACAGCGGCATTGATGCTAGCAGCCTGACGGCTCAAGTGTCAGCGCTGCCCGGCGTAGTGTCGGTCGAAACGGTCAGTAAAGAGCAGGCTTGGGCGCAGCTAACTGAAGATTTGGGCCTATCGGATGTGTCGAATGCCTCTTCTCAGCTCAAGGGAAATCCGCTGGTCGATGAGCTAAAAGTCAAGGCCAGAGAAGCCGAAGCCGTGCCGCAGCTAGCCAAAACGCTAAAGAGTATGCCAGGTGTGAACGATGTGCTCTATGTCAGTGAGGTGATTCAGCAGCTGCGCGATTTGAACCAAGGGCTGCGGTGGGTAAGTTTGACGGTGGTAGGGCTGTTGAGTTTGACTGCGATCGCGGTAGTCACCACAACGATTCGACTAATTGCTATAGCCCGACGCCACGAAATCGAAGTCATGCAGCTCGTCGGAGCAACCCGCAACTGGATATATATGCCTTTTTTGTTTCAAGGCTTAGCGTTCGGGCTAGCAGGCGCTGGCGGCTCATGGGGGCTATTAATCGGTGTTCAGCAAGGGCTCAGGTCTTTATCGGCCAGTCAGCAACCCGCCTTCATTGAGTTTTTAGTGAATGGCCTGAAGCTAACCTCACAGCAATGGATTCTACTGCCAATGGCGCTAGTGAGCTTAGGCACTGGCATTGGTCTAGTCGGCAGCATCCTAGCCG
>QBMP01000324.1:1988-6237 GCA_003242115.1 Phormidesmis priestleyi | reverse complement strand
GCGTTGGTTCGGCTTATCTGACCGCTAGTAGGCTGGGCGTCTAGTAGGCTAGACCCATGCTGCGAGTGGTTTCTGCACCTAAGTAGACGCGGATGCTCAAGAAGTCAGTTGGGCAAGCGGTTTCGCAGCGCTTACAGCCAACGCAGTCTTCAGTACGAGGAGAGGCCGCAATTTGACCCGCGCGGCAGCCATCCCAAGGCACCATTTCCAAAACGTCTGTAGGGCAGGCGCGAACGCACTGCGTGCAGCCAATACAGGTATCGTAAATCTTTACTGAATGAGACATGAAGTACAGACTCCAGAACTATTATTGCAATGCTGTCAAAATGTTGCCAATCGCCGGAGATTGACCACCGAAAATTGATCTAGTAGGAACTCTAATGAACTAAGCCCTAAGCTGCCCAAGCTATCAGCAGCCGACCACGAGCAAGGGTTCTCCAACCCATCAGCAGTTTATCCCGTGGGCATGAACGATCCGACAGATAGGCAGACAAAAATTTATGGAACGTAATACTTTACAAGGTGAGAAGGAGGCGAGGATACTGAATCACTTTGAAATTCAGCGGTAAACTCCGAAGGTTCCATAGTTAGTGCGATCCAACTGGCAGTGCGATCCAGTTGGCTAAATGGCCGCTGCATCCATCAGGGGTGACGCTTTCCTATAAGATGAGGGAACCTAAATGGAAGGCTACCTAAGCCCAGCGTTTGCTAGGCTAAAGGTCAGTTAAAACCTTTTCAGGTAATTTTTTTTGCGCTTTTTGCCGCTGTTTGAAGGTAATTACACTAATGAGTGATGACATTTTAGGAAAAGTTCAGAAGATTGTTTCTGAGCAGTTAGGAGTAGACGAGGCCGAAGTGAAGCCAGAAGCTAACTTTGCCAATGATTTGGGTGCCGATTCTTTAGACACCGTTGAGCTAGTGATGGCACTTGAAGAAGAGTTCGATATTGAGATCCCAGATGAGTCGGCTGAGAGCATTAGTACGGTGCAGTCAGCAGTTGATTTTATCAAAGCAAAAGCGTCCTAATGTCTCCGTAGCAGGTGCTTTAATGATCTCTGACATTAAGATCTGATCAACACCTGCTGTTTCCCCATCTGGGGTAGATAGTCCGCAGTTTCCACTGCTTTTTCAAAAAACTATGGCCTTTGGAACTATGGCCCAATCAGATCAAACAGATCAAAAATTAGACAGAAAACGAGTCGTGATCACCGGGCTAGGCGCAATCACGCCCATTGGCAATACGCTCGAAGACTATTGGCAGGGGCTGATTAGCGGTCGTAGCGGCATTGGCATGATCACAGCTTTTGATGCCTCTCAACACGGCNCAACACGGCAGTCAAATTGCCGGTGAAGTCAAGGGGTTTGATCCGTTGGACTTTATTGATCGCAAAGATGTGAAGCGTTCGGCTCGGTTTGCGCATTTTGCAATCGCTGCCAGTACGATGGCGATCGCCGACGCCAAACTAGAAATCACCGACCTCAACGCCGAGCAAATCGGGGTGATGATTGGCACGGGCGTCGGCGGCATCAAAGTCATGGAAGATCAGCAAGAAATCTACTTAGAGCGAGGCCCCAGCCGCTGTAGCCCCTTCATGATTCCGATGATGATCGCCAATATGGCCGCTGGCCTGACCGCGATTCACACCGGAGCCAAAGGGCCAAATTCTTGCCCAGTCACCGCTTGCGCCGCTGGGTCTAACGCCATTGGCGACGCCTTTCGCCAAGTCCAAAACGGCTACGCCCAGGCCATGATCTGCGGCGGCACCGAATCTGCGGTCACCCCCCTGACCTTTGGCGGCTTTTCGGCCATGCGGGCTATGTCTACCCGCAACGATGACCCCGATCACGCCAGCCGCCCCTTTGACCAAGGCAGAGACGGATTCGTGCTCGGAGAAGGCTGCGGCATCCTAATCTTAGAAGAACTCGAACATGCCCTCAGCCGAGGCGCACGGATCTATGCCGAAATGGTTGGCTACGGCATGAGCTGCGACGCCTACCATATGACCGGCATTGCCCCCGGTGGAGAAGGCGCAACCAGAGCCATCCGCTGGGCGCTCAAAGATGCAGAATTAAGCCCTGAACAGGTCAGCTACATCAATGCTCACGGCACTAGCACCCCTGTCAATGACCCGAATGAAACTGCCGCAATCAAAACAGTGCTAGGCGATCACGCTTATAAAATTACCGTCAGCTCCACCAAGAGTATGACGGGTCATTTGCTAGGCGGTTCGGGCGGGATTGAAGGCGTCGCGGCGGTCATGGCCATTGCCCATGACAAGGTACCGCCAACGATTAACTTATTTAATCCCGATCCGGCCTGTGATTTGGACTATGTGGCCCACAAAAGCCGCGACCAAATTGTGAATGTTGCCCTTTCTAACTCGTTTGGCTTCGGCGGTCACAACGTCACCTTAGCCTTCAAGAAATACGTCAGATAGAAATACGGCAGATAGAAATACGGCAGATAGACAGAGCAAACGCAGGCAGATTAAACGCTGAAGACATCAAGTTCTCCAGACATTTATTTCTCCTTGCAGCGCAGATAAAGCTGGCTGAGAGTGCTTAGCAGTTGAGCAATTTCACCTGATAATCTGGCTGTATAGGCGTTTAGATCAAGCAAAAAACGGCTGTGCAGCTAGCAAATAAAGCCTTTGCTTACCGTCACGGATGTTACAGATTCGTAGGTATAATGCCTTCACTAGGGCTTTTAAACCAAATGTTTAGGGACTCTCAAGGCTTACTGGTTTCCGGCTTTTTTAAGAAATGTCATTCAGGTTTTTGGTAAAAAGCTTTATTCAGTTGCTGATTCAGTCGTTGAGCAGTTGCTGACTCTCTGATGACAATTTGTGCTGACGATTACAGGCTTTGCCACTTCTCGCCGTTTCCCACCGCTTTCAGTAAGTGCCTAGAGCGCTCTTTCCTTCTATTTCCCCGTTGTTCACCCTCCAGAAAAGGCTATGGCTGTCGCAACTCAATCGCTTGAAACACTGTGCATAAACTCTATCCGTTTTTTGGCTATTGATGCCGTTAACAAGTCCAAATCAGGGCACCCCGGATTGCCAATGGGCGCAGCGCCCATGTCCTTTGTGCTGTGGGATAAGTTCATTCGCCACAATCCCAAAAATCCAAAGTGGTTTAACCGCGACAGATTTGTCCTCTCAGCGGGTCACGGCTGCATGTTGCAGTACGCCATGCTGTATCTCACTGGCTATGACAGCGTTACGATTGAAGATATTAAGCAGTTTCGGCAGTGGGGCTCTAGAACCCCCGGACATCCTGAGAACTTTGAAACAGCAGGTGTGGAAGTGACCACTGGCCCCTTGGGTCAAGGCGTCTGCAATGCGGTGGGCTTAGCGATGGCCGAAGCTCACCTTGCTGCCAAGTTCAACAAGCCTGACTGCACAGTAGTCGATCACTACACCTACACCATCATGGGTGACGGCTGTAATATGGAAGGCATTTCCGGTGAAGCCTGCTCTTTGGCTGGGCACCTAGGCCTCGGCAAGCTGATTGCGCTATACGACGACAACCATATTTCTATCGATGGTTCAACTGACATCGCCTTCACAGAAGACGTTAGCAAGCGCTTTGAAGCCTATGGCTGGCATGTGCTCCACGTCGAGGATGGCAACACCGATTTGGATTCGATTGAGAAAGCTATAGCCGAAGCCAAAAAGGTCACCGACAAGCCCTCCATGATTAAAGTGACCACCACCATTGGCTACGGTTCACCCAACCGCGCAGGAACTGGCGGCATTCATGGCGCAATGCTCGACACCGACGAAACCTTGGCCACTCGTGAAAACCTGGAGTGGAAGTATGACTTCTTTGAAATTCCTGAAGATGCGCTCAGCCGCTATCGACAAGCGATTGACAAAGGAGCCAGCGCTGAAGCCGAATGGGAATCAGCGCTGGCGACCTACCGCAGCAAGTATGCCTCCGAAGCCGCTGAATTTGAGCGAATGCTCTCTGGTAAGCTGCCCGACGGCTGGGAAGATGCCCTGCCGGTCTACACCCCTGAAGACAAAGCGATCGCCACTCGGAAAAATTCTGAAGTCACCCTGAACGCGCTAGCGCCGGTTTTACCTGAGCTAATTGGCGGCTCGGCAGATCTGACCCACTCCAACCTTACCGAGCTGAAAATTTCGGGTGACTATCAAAAAGGCGCTTACGAAAATCGCAACATCCACTTTGGGGTACGTGAGCACGGCATGGGCGCAATTTGTAACGGCATTGCCCTGCACGGCGG
>QBMP01000324.1:0-1978 GCA_003242115.1 Phormidesmis priestleyi | reverse complement strand
GCACGGCGGCGGCTTAATTCCTTACTGCGCCACTTTCCTCGTCTTTACTGACTACATGCGCGGCGCAATTCGGCTCTCGGCGCTCTCTCAAGCAGGCGTCGTCTATGTGATGACCCACGATTCCATCGGCCTCGGTGAAGACGGCCCTACCCACCAGCCCGTCGAAACAGTCGCCTCCTTGCGCGCCATTCCGAACCTGTATGTGATTCGCCCTGCCGATGGCAACGAGACTTCCGGTGCGTACAAGATTGCCGTGAACAAGCGCCAAGCGCCTACGCTGATGTGCTTCTCTCGCCAAAACCTGCGCAACTTGCCTGGATCTTCCATTGATGCAGTTGCTAAGGGCGCGTACATTATGTCCGATTCAGACGGCACCCCTGAGCTGATTTTGATCGGCACGGGTAGTGAGGTTGAGCTTTGCGAAGATGCGGCTGAAAAGCTCAGAGCTGAGGGCAAGAAAGTGCGCGTGGTTTCGATGCCTTGCTGGAAGCTGTACGAAGAGCAAGACGCGGCTTACAAGGAGTCTGTGCTGCCCAAAGCGGTGAAAAAGCGTCTCGTCATAGAAGCCATGAGCAGCTTCGGCTGGGCCAAATACTTCGGTGACGAGGGTGACATGATTGCCGTCGATACTTTTGGAGCTTCAGCGCCAGGTGGTGTGGTGATGGAGAAGTTTGGCTACACCATTGATAACGTGGTGGCTAGAGCCAAGGCGCTGCTGAGCTAGGCGTAAATCGATCCATCTTGGAATTGCATCAATTGAATTAAACGTCTGTTAAAGCGGGAGAGTACTTTCTACTCTCTCGCTTTTGCGTTTCAAGGCGGCCTGATCATCGAGCAATCTGAAATTAAACAAATAAACAATCCCCACCGTAGAACCGGGATATAATAAAGCAGGTGGGTCAAAAGATGCAATTGCGGCCTGCTTGCTGTAATGGCTTCGGCCTGCGAATCTTGTGGAACTATCGTGCAAAAGTGAGTACGCACTGCTAGCGCTAATCGCGCTGAGCCTTCACCATGCCAAAGGTGAACCCATCAGAATTTGTCAGATTTCAGCTGAGCAAGGCATTCCAGATCGGTACTTAGAGCAGCTTTTAGCAACCTTGCGCCGAGGCGGATTTGTCAAAAGCCAGCGGGGCGCAAAAGGGGGCTACTTGCTGACTCGTGAGCCTTGGAAGATAACGCTTTTAGATATTGTGAGCTGCATTGAAGGCTTTGAAGCCAAGGCCAAAGAGCTGAAGTCGCCGCAGACCGTTGAAGGGGCGGTGGTGTGTGATCTGTGGAAAGAAGTGCGCCAAGCCGCAGAATCAGTGCTAGAAAAATGCACCCTGCAAGACTTGGTAGATAATCGCAACGCCCGCCAGCAGATAGATTTGATGTATTACATATAGAACTTATGACGGATAAATCCCATGCGCATTGCAAATAATGTCACTGAATTGATTGGCCATACGCCGCTGGTAAGGCTGCACCGCATTCCGCAAAGTGAAGGCTGTGTCGCGCAAATTGTGGTGAAGCTAGAAGGCATGAATCCATCGGCTTCGGTGAAAGATCGCATTGGCATCAGCATGATTGAAGCCGCAGAGAAAGCGGGCGACATCGTACCTGGGAAAACGACCCTCGTAGAGCCGACTTCAGGCAATACCGGCATCGCCTTGGCCATGGCCGCTGCCGCCAAGGGCTATGACCTCGTGCTGACGATGCCAGAAACCATGAGTTCGGAGCGACGGGCAATGCTGAGAGCGTATGGGGCCAAGCTAGAACTAACGCCAGGCATGGAAGGCATGAGCGGCTGCATTCAGCGGGCTCAGGCGCTAGTAGAAAGCTTGCCTAATGCCTATATGCTTCAGCAGTTTGACAATCCGGCGAACCCAGCGGTGCATCGGCGCACAACGGCTGAGGAAATTTGGCAAGACACCGAAGGGAAAGTGGACTTTTTGGTAGCAGGTGTCGGCACAGGTGGCACCATTACCGGCGTGGG
>QBMP01000323.1:1961-8039 GCA_003242115.1 Phormidesmis priestleyi | reverse complement strand
GCCTAATATGATCAACAATTAGCGATTAATAACTCAGCAATTCAGCAATATGGCTTTTTATCAACGCTTTGCCAGCTTCAGCGAAAAAAAAGGAGGTCGCACCGTTGGCCGTCAGTATCAGTCGGTGGTGATCATGCTGCTGCTGAGCTTGGTAATGGTCGGTGGGATTGGCAGCCGATTGGCCTATCTTCAGCTAGTTCAGGGTGAGCGCAACCGCGAACTCGCCGAAGACAACCGCGTCCTACTACTGCCTCGGCGCCCGGCAAGGGGCACTATTTTTGATCGCAATGGCGAGATTCTGGTGGGTTCGCGGCTTTCCCACTCGGTTTCGATTTGGCCCATTACGCTGCCAAAAGATGATGGGAAGCGATCGCAAGTGATCGCCAAACTCGCCAAAATTCTAGACATTCCCGCCAGCGAAATCAACGAGCGCCTAGCCTTAGATAGCTATAACCTGACCAAATCAGTGCCTATCGCCAGAGGCATCAGCTCGGCGCAAACGACCGCTCTGGCCGAATATAGCAACGAACTTCCTGGCGTGCGGGTCGAAGCCGAAGCCGTGCGCAGCTATCCTCGCGGTGACTTGGCGGCTCACGCTTTAGGCTACACCGGAGAGCTCAACGACGACGAACTCGAAGAACTCAAAGAAAAGCAGTATCGTCTCGGGGACGTCATCGGCAAAATGGGGCTAGAAATGTCCCTAGAAGATACCCTACGCGGCCAGTGGGGCGGCCAGCAGGTGGAAGTAGACAGCAGCGGCCAAGTCCTGCGGGTGCTCGGCGAAAAGCCTTCGATATCTGGGCACGATGTCACCCTCACCCTCGATCTCAAATTGCAGCAAGCTGCCGAAAAAGCGCTAGGCAATCAAATTGGAGCCATTGTTGCTATCGATCCACGCAACGGCGCAGTCCGGGCAATGGTCAGCCGTCCGACCTTTGATCCCAATATTTTCTCAGCCCGGATCACCGAAGCCCAGTGGCAGCAAATTCAAAGCCGAGGCTACCCGCTGGTCAATCGAGCCATCCGGGCTTATCCACCAGCGAGTACTTTCAAAATCATCACCACAACTGCTGGGATAGAATCCGGCAAGTTCACGCCTGACACTGTGCTCCAAACCTATCCGTTTTTGACCATTGGCGGCATTCAGTTTTGGGACTGGAACAATGCAGGCTTTGGCCCTTTGGGATTTCGCGGCGCAATGGCAATGAGCAGTGACACCTTTTTCTATCAAATTGGTCGCGCTGTCGGTGAAAAAAACTTAGAAAAGTGGATGCGAAATTACGGACTTGGCGCAAAAACTGGTATCGAGCTAGGCGAAGAAGAAGACGAAGGGCTTGTGCCCAACCCCGATTGGAAGGAAAAAGTGATGGGTGAAGGCTGGTACTTGGGCGATACGATTAATGCTTCTATTGGCCAAGGCAATGTGTTAGCGACGCCTTTGCAAATTGCCGTTATGTTTGCAGTGGTGGCCAATGGTGGCTACAAGGTCACGCCTCACTTTGTCAGTGATAGTGTTGCTAATAGTGCTGCTGAGCCTGCCGCGAGTGTCGCTAGCGACGACAAATGGAGAAAGTCTTTGGGCTTAGCGCCTAGCACCGTACAAGTGCTGCAAGACGGCTTGCGCGAAGTGGTGACCAATGGAACTGGCCGCGCGGTTAGCGATTCAAAGCTGCCGCCAATTGCGGGTAAAAGCGGCACCGCTGAAGCGCCTCCGTTTGAATCGCATACTTGGTTCGGAGCCTACGGCCCTGCTGACAAGCCCGAAATTGTTGTGGTCGCCTTTGGAGAACATTCTGGCGGCGGCGGCGGCTCTTTTGCAGCGCCGATGGTGAAGCAGGTGCTAGATGAATACTTTGGCGTGAACAAGGCCGGAAACCCAGGCACAGGAGCGGCAGCGGTAGATCCGCTGTTAGGCACTCAGTAGGTCAATAGAGAGAGTTTTCTGAACAAAGCTGTGAAGCCGGTTATGATGGGGCTTGAATTACAAATCTTAATATGAAGGTGCCTACCTCCGCTCACCGTTCAGATTCTGACTTAAACTCAGACACTCGTTCAGGCGAAAATTCAGGTTCTAGTTCACGATCGCTCAGCCAGCATCTCAAAAGCTTTGTTGAACGCCGAGTTTTGCTAGGCCAGCCGCTGACGTGGGAGCTGAGCGCCATCTTGATGGTGTACTTTGTGCAGGGCGTTTTAGGACTGGCTCGTTTAGCGGTGAGCTTTTTTCTTAAAGATGACATTGCGCTGTCTCCCGCAGAAGTCTCGGCGCTGATGGGGATTGCGGCGCTGCCCTGGACGATTAAGCCCGTATTTGGCTTTATGTCAGACGGGCTGCCGATTTTTCGCTATCGAAGGCGGCCTTACCTGATCATTTCGGGGGTGTTGGGGGCGATCGCTTGGCTAGCTATGGCCACGGTGGTCGATACGGCCCTCAAGGCCACCGCCGCAATTTTACTGTCATCTCTATCGGTCGCTGTCTCTGATGTGATTGTCGATTCGCTGGTTGTAGAACGCGCCCGCGACGAAAACCAAGGCGATGCAGGCACATTGCAGTCACTTGCCTGGGGCGCTTCAGCCGTCGGTGGGCTGATTACCGCTTATCTCGGTGGACTGCTGCTAGAGCAAACCAGCCCGCAAATAACTTTTGGCATTACGGCCACTTTCCCGCTAGTGGTATGCGGCGTGGCTTGGCTGATTGCCGAAGATCCGGTGAGCGAAAAATCCAACCTCAAGGTTGTTCTTCATCAGGTCAATCTACTCAAAGGCGCAATCTCTCAAAAAGCGATTTGGATGCCCGCTTTATTTCTCTTTTTGTGGCAGGCAACGCCCACTGCTGACTCAGCCTTTTTCTTTTTCTCAACCAACGAACTAGGTTTTGAGCCTGAGTTTTTGGGCAGAGTCCGGCTGGTGACTAGCTTCGCTTCGCTAGTTGGTATCTGGGTTTTTCAGCGCTTCCTCAAAGAAGTCTCTTTTCGCAGCATTTTTGGCTGGTCTACTGTGCTTTCAGCCGCATTAGGCATGACCACCCTGCTATTAGTCACCCATGCCAACCGGGCCCTCGGTATTGACGATCAGTGGTTTAGCTTAGGCGACAGCTTGATCCTCACCGTGGCCGGACAAATTGCTTTTATGCCAGTGCTGGTGCTTTCTGCAAGGCTCTGCCCGCCCGGTGTAGAAGCTACTTTGTTTGCGCTGCTGATGTCAGTCGTCAACCTGTCGGGACTGCTCTCTCATGAGCTGGGCGCACTGCTGACCTATTGGCTCAAAGTCACTGAAACAGACTTTAGCAATCTGTGGCTGCTGGTGCTGATTACTAATATTACGACGCTGCTGCCACTGCCGTTATTAGGCCTACTACCAACTTCTTCGGCTATAGAAACAGCTTCTGAAGATAGCCTTGAGCGAACGGATGCTGACTTGATGCCTCCGCTTGCTTTAGCGACTCCGGAAATCAGTGACGATGCCGCTGTTCCCCTAGATGTGACGCTCTGATTTGCGGGCGCTAGACGCTCAATTGCTAGACACTCAGTTAGCGTTCCGATCAGCCTTGCTTTGACGCCCTGCTTTAAAAATAATTGTTTAACAATAGCTGCAAACCTTCGCTTAGCCACCTACCTTTTCAGCCATGCAAACCCTTCAACCGACTGCTAATCAATCTCCACAGAGTTCATATACCCGAGAAGACTGGAAAAAAGGCTACGAATCACAGCCTGAAGAATTTGCCTACTGGATAGATGACATCGAAGGCGAAATCCCGGCTGAACTGTTGGGCACAGTATTTCGCAATGGCCCTGGGCTGACGGATATTAATGGCTACCGGCTGCGCCATCCGTTTGATGGCGATGGCATGATCAGCTCGATTGCTTTTTCGGAGGGTAAAGCCTTTTACCGCAATCGCTTTGTGCGTACAGAGGGCTACGTAGCTGAGCAAAAAAGCGGCAAGCCGGAGTACAGAGGCGTTTTTGGTACTCAAAAACCGGGTGGATGGTTGGCCAATGCCTTTGATCTGAAGCTAAAAAATATTGCCAATACCCACATCATTTATTGGGGCGATAGGCTGCTAGCGCTTTGGGAAGCCGCAGAGCCCCATCGGCTTGACCCACACAGCCTAGAAACTATTGGCATTGATTATTTAGACGGATTGCTCAAGCCAGGGGACGCTTTTGCCGCTCATCCTAAAATTGATCCAGATTACGAAGGCGCACCTCGGCTGGTTAACTTCGGTGTTAAAGCGGGTCTTTCGAGCACGATCAATTTGTTTGAATTCACTGTCGATGGCCAGTTAGCGCATCAGCATCGCCATAGCATTGCTGGGTTTGCCTTTTTGCACGATTTTGCAATTACGCCTAACTACTGCATTTTTGTGCAAAATCCGGTGAGCTTTAATCCGCTGCCCTTTATTACGGGCTTTAAAGGAGCCGCAGAGTGCATTCAGTTCAACGCAAAGCAGCCGACTAAGATCGTGGTGATTCCGCGCAATGGCCGTGATGAAGTGCGATTTTTTGAGACAGATCCCTGTTTCGTTTTTCACCATGCGAATGCTTACGAGCAGGATGACAAGCTGATTTTGGATTCGATTTGCTATGAAGATTTTCCGACGATAGGCGATGCTACGGACTATAGCGAGGTGGATTTTGACCATGTACCGGCTAGTCAACTGTGGCGATTTAGTGTGAATTTGGCAACGGGACAGGTGGATAAAGAGGTGCCGATTGAGCGCTACTGTGAGTTTCCGGCGCTGAATCCACAAAAAGTGGGTCGAGATTATTGCTATCTGTATTTAGGCGTAGCCCATGATCCGACGAGCAACGCGCCCTTGCAAAGCTTGCTAAAGCGCGATATGAAGACGGGTGAAACGCAGTTTTGGAGTGCGGCTCCGCATGGCTTTGGCGGGGAGCCTTTGTTTGTGGCTCGGGCNCTGCTGTGGCTGTATAACTCGGCGGCGGCTAGCACTCTGACGGCATCGTCTGGGCGGACGGAATTGGCTATTTTTAATGCTCAAGATATCGCTGCTGGCCCCGTTGCTAAGCTCAATCTCAAGCATCATGTGCCTTATGGGCTGCACGGTAGCTTTAGCGCTGAATACTTTGGGCCAAAAAGTGATCCAAAAAGTGATTTGAGTTAGCTGAAGCTGAGGACTGTAGCCGCTACAACCGCTAGAGATTGAGGCGCTGCCAAGTCAGGTTACCATCGGGGGTTTGATGCCAGCGGAGCAGATTGGCGCGATCGCCTACGCTCAGATCGGGTAGGCCGATAGCCCGACGGGGGGCTTGGGTGACGAGTGCGATCGCTTCATCCGAACCACACAGCCCCCACCGCACCAAATTTTGAGCGCCCTCAATCAGTGGCAAAGTAGTGCCTGCAAGCGTTCCATCTGCTAGCCGCGCGGTGCCATTGGCAACCTCAATTTGCCGAGCATCCCAAGGATAAACGCCATCAGGTAGACCCAAAGGAGAAAGCGCATCACTGACTAAAAACAAGCCGCCCCTACTAGGCTTCAAGCGACCCCGATTTGAACTCAAGAGCAGGTCGAGCATCGTTGGACAAATGTGCTGACCATCGGCAATAAAGCCGCAAAACACGCGATCATCTGCCAGCGCTGCGCCGAGTAAACCTGGTTTACGATGGTGTAGCCCTGGCATGGCGTTAAAGGCATGGGTAACCATCGTCGCGCCCTGATCAAAAGCGCGATTTGCTTGCTCACTGTTGGCGAGAGAATGACCTAAGCTGACGACGATATTGCGCTGAGTCAACCATTCGATCACTGGGCTGAAATCTGGGCTGAAATCTGGACAGCTGCTGTCTGAAGGAATTTCGCATTCCGGCGCTAAGGTCACAATACTCACCAAGTCAGCGAACTCACCAATGAGAGTTTTGACATTTTCGAGGCTCAGCGGCTGTAAGAATTCTTCAGGATGAGCGCCGCGTTTGGCTCGGTTGAGAAACGGCCCTTCTAAATGAACGCCCAAGATTTTAGCGCTGTGGGGTTGGCGCTGCTGTTGGAACTCGGCGATCGCGCTCAAAGCCCCTCTAAAATTCTCCAACGAAGTCGTCACCAGCGTGGGGCAAAAGCCATCAATG
>QBMP01000323.1:0-1951 GCA_003242115.1 Phormidesmis priestleyi | reverse complement strand
TTTGTAAGTCGATTGCGCCTAGAGAAACTGAATCACCGCCGATATTTAGCACCGCCGAATTTTCAGCGATATCTGCACTAGCGGTCATCGGTTCTATAGACTGCATCCGCCCAGATTGAATAACGATTTTATAGAGATCTGAGCGGTCTAAAGAGCCTGAGACGGGTTGGATCAGCCGAACATTGATCAAGGTAGTGCGATCAGTCATGAATAATTTTAAGGGGACAAATTTTAGGGGGATAATTCTAAAGCACACTCAAAGGGCAAATTTGAAGCTATGACTCTTTCATTCGCAGAGGCATCCGCAGAGGGCCAGACTAATCAGCAACCCAATCCGCAAATTGAGGTTGGAATCATTATGGGCAGCGACTCTGATTTGCCGACAATGATGGATGCGATCGCTATCTGCGAAGACTTTGAAGTTGCCTACGAAGTTGCTATTGTATCGGCTCACCGCACCCCGCAAACTATGATCACCTATGCCGAAACGGCTCACATGCGAGGGCTTAAGGTCATTATTGCCGGGGCCGGTGGGGCCGCTCATTTACCGGGCATGGTTGCTGCGCTTTCACCGTTACCTGTCATTGGCGTGCCCATCAAAACCAGCACGCTCTCAGGCGTAGATTCACTGTATTCAATTGTGCAAATGCCGAGCGGCATCCCGGTCGCCACCGTCGCCATTGGCAATGCTCAAAATGCTGGACTGCTAGCGGTTCAAATGTTAGGCGCTCATAGTCCTGATCTGCTTGAAAAAGTACTCAGCTATCGCGAACAGCTCAAAAAAATGGTCAGCGACAAGCAAATGCAGCTAGAAAAACTAGGCGCTAGACAATATTTGAAGCAGATGATTAATACCTAATCGGATTAATATCTCATCAGATTCATCGCTCATTAAGCACTCAAGGCTAGCCAAAGATCTATTGAGTAACTGCTTAGAAATATGTAGAAATCAGCGACAGGAATTGGGCGATCGCTCTCCATCAAACGCCTAATTAAACCAATAAAAACTGATGTTGCAAAAACGATACAAACGCTGGGCGATCGCTCCCTAATTGCCCCAGAAATAAGTCGTTTTGTAAACTTATTCTAAAACCTGTTTGAAAATAGGCAGATGGAATGCCCACTTACGGGTTAAAAGTATCATCCAATACAGAACGACTTACTCAGAATTGATGAAATAGAGCCCATCAGTTTGACAGGTGTATATAAAGGTGAGCAGTTTTTTAAGCGACTCCCCTAGGCCATAAATTACTGTCTAAATTGCGTTAGGAACGCTCGATTGAACCAAAATGTCTAATTTTACAATGAGAAAAAGAAAGCAGAGCCTCAGCGCACCGTCGCCTTGGTCTGCAAATGTGCCGCCATTTACAGAGATGGCAACGCGGGCTATCAGCCGCGCCTTTGGGCGTCGGTTTGCCTGGGGCTGGCTAGCTTGCATTCCCTTGGCCTTCGTGATTGTGGCGACTTGGGGCTTTGCCGCTCACGCTCAAGACGAAGTAGTCGCTGCTGATGTTCAAGTCATTTTGGACAACATCTGGATTACGATTGCCGCTATTTTGGTGATCTTTATGAATGCGGGCTTTGGCATGTTAGAGACGGGCTTTTGCCGTCAAAAAAATGCCGTCAACGTTCTGACCAAAAACCTGATCGTATTTGCCTTAGCCACGCTCTCTTTTTGGGCGATGGGCTATGCGCTAGCGTTCAGTCCAGGTAACACGTTCTTTGGCTATCAAGGCGGATTTTTCCTCGCCGGAATTGGGGCTGAAGACATCGTTGAGGGACTGACCCTCACCGTTCCGGTGTTCTTTTTGTTTCAAGTGGCCTTCGCCGGAACCGCTGCGACAATTGTCTCTGGAGCAGTTGCTGAGCGCGTCAAGTTCTCTAGCTTCTTGATTTTCAGCATTTTGCTTACAGCTATTTGCTATCCCATCACTACCCACTGGGTCTGGGG
>QBMP01000322.1 GCA_003242115.1 Phormidesmis priestleyi | reverse complement strand
GGAGTCGTAAAGGCGTACAGCAGGCTGTCTTCACCTTTGAGCTTGAGCATTGTCAGGCCGCGTCCGCTGAGGTGGGTTAGATCGCTGGCCGGAAGGCGCTTGATTCGACCTTCGGCAGAGACGACGATGAGCTGCTGGCTAAGGCGCTCTTCGTTCATGACAATGTGGGTGACAATCGGGTCGGCAAGGTTGCCGACAGCGGGTGGCAGCAGGCTGATGAGCGGCACGCCTTTGGTTTGCCGTTGGGCCAAGGGCACATCGCCAACGCTGACGCTGTAGGCTTTGCCGTCACGGGTAAGCACCAAGATTGCTTGGGTGAGGTTGGTGATTTCAGCTTGGATGGTGACATCCTCGAATTCGTCGAGCTTGCTGGGAGCAAATTCTTTGGCTTTGCGGCGGCTATAAGACTTGAGCGAAGAGCGGCGAATGTAGCCTTTGCGGGTGATTTCGAGAATGAATTCGGTTTCGCTTTCTTCGGCGGTAATTTCAGCCAGGACTTTAGCTTCTTTTTGGCGCTGAGCAGCGGTTTGAATGCGGGTGCGACGCGGATCGTTGAATTTCTTTTTAAGGGCGCGCAGCTCTTTTTTGAGCGATCGCATCAGCACTTCCCGATCAGCGACTAAGCGCTCTAGGGTTTCAATCAGACCAGCTAGCTCTAGCGCCTCATCGCGCAGCTTTTGCTGCTCTAACCCGGTCAATCGCCTCAGCGGCATGGCTAAAATGCTGTCAGCTTGGCTACTGCTCAACTCTAGCTGCGACTGCATTTCGGCTTTGGCAGTGGTGCCATCAGCGGCGGTGCGCAAAATCTCAATGACCTGATCAAGATTGTCTAAAGCGACCGTTAAGCCTTCGACAATGTGGGCTCTGGCCTGCTTTTGCGCAAGTTCGTAGCGGTACTGACGAACTAAGGTTTCTTCTCGAAAGTTGAGAAACGCTTCTAAAATTTCTCTTAAAGACATCTGCCGAGGCTGATTGTCTTCAATCGCTAGCATCAGCGCTCCAAAGGTGGTTTGCAGCGGCGTCATTTTGTACAGCTCGTTCAAAATCAGCTGAGGCTGAGCCTCCCGCTTAATTTCGATCACCACTCTCATGCCATCGCGATCGCTCTCATCGCGAATATCCGAAATCCCCTCAATCCGCCCCTGATTGACTAAGCTAGCGATTTTAGTAATCCAGCTCGCTTTATTGACTTGATAGGGCAGTTCGGTAACGATGATGGCTTGGCGCGATCGCTTTCCCCGCCCAAGTGAAATCTCTTCAAAGCTGGCAATGCCACGCACCGGAATGCTGCCTCTACCCGTGCGATACGCCTCGTAAATGCCCTCGGTGTCAATAATTTCTGCCCCGGTTGGAAAGTCTGGCCCCGGAATCAGCTCAAACAGCTTTTCATTCGATAGATTAGGCCGATCAATCAAGGCAACTAAGCCATCAATCACTTCTCCAAGGTTGTGCGGCGGAATATTAGTCGCCATGCCGACCGCGATTCCAGAACTGCCGTTGAGCAATAGGTTAGGCAGTTGCGCAGGCAGCACCACCGGCTCCTGCTGCGAGCTGTCAAAGTTATCGGCAAAATCGACGGTGGCTTCACTGACCTCAGCCAGCAACGCGCTGTGGCCAATTTCCGCTAGTCGCGTTTCGGTGTAGCGCATTGCCGCAGGCGGATCGTTATCGACTGAGCCAAAATTGCCGTGGCCAGAAAGCAGCGGATACCGGCTCGAAAAATCCTGCACCATCCGCACCAGCGCATCGTAAACCGCCTGATCGCCGTGGGGATGATACTTACCCAACACATCGCCTACCACGCGGGCGCATTTACGAAACGGGCGATCAGGCACTAGGCCCAGCTCATGCATGGCATACAGAATCCGTCGATGTACGGGCTTTAGGCCATCGCGCACATCGGGCAAAGCGCGTCCGACAATGACGCTCATGGCGTATTCCAAATACGATCGCTGCACTTCGATATGAAGCGCTGTCGGGACGATCTGCTCTTTGGAAAAGTTTAGCTGTTTGGCCATGAATGAAATCCTAGATAAAAATGTGGGCGCGCAGGCCGACTAAATAAGCTGATAGAACTTGAGAAAATGAAGCTGAAAAGTGAACTTATGAATGAAGCGGCATAGCGTCTTATTCGCAAGCGCTATGATTAATGAAAGCTGTTTCTTAAAAAAGTGTTGATTGGCACTGACAATGGTGTACGTTACACGCAAGCGTCGAAAAACTGCAATACTCTAGGATGTAGTCGTCCAAAGTGCTGTATCAATGTTTGATTCTAAGCTACCGTTTCTTAGCCAAGGAAAGTCATCCTAAAAAACATGAAGACCGTTTTAATTGTGGAAGATGACATGGTGAATGCCCGCGTTTTCTCGAAAATTTTGACGAAGCGAGGCGGGCTAAACGTCAAGCATACCGAGAATGTGGACGAGGTTATCAGCATTGCTGAAAAAAAAGAAGCTGACGTTATTTTAATGGACGTTTCGCTCTCACATAGTGTGTACAAAGGTAAACCCGTCGATGGCATCGAAATTACCCAACTGCTCAAGAGCGAACCCAAAACAGCCGGTGTGCCGGTGATTTTGGTCACAGCTCATGCGATGGATGGCGATCGCGAAAGCTTTTTGAGCCAGAGCGGCGCAGATGGCTACATTTCCAAGCCAGTGGTCGATCATCAAAAATTTGTCGATGACATTGTGAATATGATGCCTAAAGATACCTAAAGCAACGACAGATGGACAGCGCTTCAGAATGGTTCATTTGTACCATATTTAAGGCGATCCGCGAACTGTGTGTTGGAAATCATTACAAGGGCATAGCAAAAAACGCCGAGCAGTGATCAAAGGCATCTCGGCGTTTTTCTATTGGCGATTTTTTCGGGCCTGTTTTAAGCCTGTTACGGCTTATTTCCGTCGGATTAAACTCTAATTGATCGCTGATTTATAGCTGAGAAAGCAGTGCCCTTAAAGGCGGTGTATTAAAAAAGCTTTGGGTATCGGTGATCAGGCGATCGCCCCAGAGATTATCTTTAAGAAAATCAATATCGGCATAGCGGGGATCTCGCTCTAGCGCCGCGACTGCCGTATCGCGACCCGCGATAGACTGTGCATTTTGACTGTATTGAGCAACCGCGATCGCTAGCTGCGGCTCAGTTTCATCCGTAGCCGCAACTTCGAGCGCCTTTTGCCATTGCACAATGGCCCCGTCTACATTGCCTGCTTCATACATCACCAGGCCAATGTTATTGATCGCTGGCCAAAACTTAGCGTCTTTTGCCACCGCTTTTTCATATTGCGCTATGGCCTGATCGTAGCGACTGAGCTTGTAATAAGCATTGCCCAAATCAAACATCGCATTGGCATTGTCAGGCTCTAAACGCAGACCCGACTCAATGGAGCGCGCCGCTTGGGCATACTGCGCTTCAGTAAAATAAGCATTCCCTAAAGCAAACATCACCAGCGCGTTATCAGGCTGGAGATCTCTAGCTTTAATCAGTGTGGCAATCGCCTGATCAAGCTGGGGCTCACTCACCTGTAGATAAAGGCTGCCGAGAAGTGCCAAAATATCAGGATCGCTGGGCAATAGCTGTGCCGCTAACTGCGCTCTAGCCAACGCTTCATCAAACTGCTGAAACTGAGCGAGCTGAGCGGCATCTCTAGCTAAGCTTTCCCCATCAGCCTGTAGCTGCTCAGAATCTAGCGGCAGCGTGTAAGGCAGCAGCGCTTGAGCCATAGCGGATTTTGCAGGAATCCAGACCCCGATGGATAGCAGCAGAGCGAAAGTAAGTCTTTTGAGCACGGGTTATCAGGGTGTAAAGAAACAAAAACTGTAGAAAACTATATGACTGGAACCAGTATCGCTTTTTCTTGCTAAGCTCTTTCCTCGATAACAAGCTTAGCGCAGCGCTAAAACCTAATCTGATATTCCAAAAGAACTTGGTTAATGTCATCAAAGTTAGTCGCGCTACGAACCGTCAGCGCATCGGTCAGCCGGTAGCTGAGGCCAAATTCAGGGTTGCTGCTGTCGGTAAGAATTTTAGAGACAGAGACAGAGGCATCTTCGGTAAAGTCAAACCCGATAGATGCACCGACATCTAGCCCATTGTCGGCGTTCGCAGCGGTTGTACTGCGGCGACTAGCGGCTGTCACCGGAAACAAGCGAAATTCACTTAAGCTCAATGTATTGCCAATGATATCTTGCAAGCTAGTGAGCAAAGTACCGCTGACGAGGCTAATCAGCCCGCCAAAGTTATCGCCGCCACCCGCTAGGCTACCCACTGTGGATTCCAAAGCATTGATGTAGCTGTCGCCAATCAGCGCTAGCAGTTCTGACTGATTTCGAGGCGGGGAGCTAGAGAGTTCCAAATTATCCACAATATCATTGGCAGGGCCACTGACAGTTGCGCGCACTCGGATGGTCTGAAGGGAGCCGATATTATCAAAGCCGCTGTTAGAGGTATCGGCTATGTCAGCGCTCGCAAACGGCGTATTGGTCAGTGTGCCTGATCGATTAACTTCGGGCACCGACGCCCTTAAAGAAACATTGAGAAACGGGTTTTGCAGTCCCATTTCGGGCGTGAATTTGGCCGTGTTATCGCTACCTCGTAGCCTAAATAAGGTGGTGTAAAGACTGACTCTGCCCGATCTGAGACTGATGGTGCCGTCTGGCTCAAGGTCACTGGCAAAACCATTGAGCAGCAGCGTACCGTCGGCGACAAAGTTAAGCAGGTTTCCTCTGACTATTCGGACGTTTTGGCCTAGGGTCAGCCGCAGATCGCGAAACTCAGGGGTGACGCCGCCAGTGGGTTGAGGCAGTTGAGACACAGACTGAGTGGCGATCGCGCCAGGGTCTAAAGCATTATCAGGGGCAGCGGCATCATTGGTGCCGCCAGCTAGCAGCACCTGCCCATCGGAGAGAATGACTTCACCGCCAATTTTGGG
>QBMP01000321.1:1639-4951 GCA_003242115.1 Phormidesmis priestleyi | reverse complement strand
TTGATCTGAATTGATCAGGTTTGACTGATTCAGTTCGATAAATCGCTTTATGAAGGTTGATTTATATAGATAGTTTTGGATTAGTTCGGAAACCCGTACCGTGTCGGCTGTTGCTATTGCCTGCTGACTTTCGATAGATTAGCACTCACAGGCAGAGAGTGCTAACTCTGTGTTTTGATTCTGTGTTTTGACGAGTCTTGCAGGGCGTAGCAGTTTATAGTGCCTTGCCAGAGTTAACTTGCCAGAGTTCATTTTAGTATTTTTGATTCATTGCGGAGAGCGTAATTCATATGGCAGCTATTTCTCTAGGTAATTCTAATCTTAAGCCCCTGGGCGATCGCGTCTTCATCAAGGTCAGTGCGTCCGAATCACAGACCGCTGGCGGCATTTTTCTGCCTGATGCAGCTAAAGAAAAGCCTCAAGTCGGCGAAATCACCGCTGTTGGCCCCGGTAAAGTCGATGACAAAGGCACCCGCTTATCAATGGATGTCAGCGTTGGCGACAAGGTGCTTTACTCCAAGTACGCAGGCACCGAAATCAAAATTGGCGACGAAGAGTACATTTTGCTCTCCGAGAAAGATCTTTTGGCCACCGTTTCATAGGCCACTCTTTCATTTTATTAACACTGACTTAAAACTGACTTAAACCAGTTACCAAAGCCACTCACACACCACTCACAAACCCTAGATACACAACATGGCTAAACGCATTATCTATAACGAAAATGCCCGCCGCGCACTTGAGCGTGGCATGGACATTTTGGCCGAAGCGGTCGCCGTTACGCTCGGCCCCAAAGGGCGCAACGTCGTTCTTGAAAAGAAATTTGGCTCACCGCAAATCGTCAATGACGGTGTGACCATTGCCAAAGAAATTGAACTAGAAGACAACGTTGAAAATACGGGCGTCGCGCTGATTCGTCAGGCGGCTTCTAAAACCAACGACGCCGCAGGCGATGGCACCACGACAGCTACCGTGCTGGCTCATGCCATTGTCAAAGAAGGCTTGCGCAACGTAGCAGCTGGAGCCAATGCGATTGCCCTTAAGCGCGGCATCGACAAAGCCACTGCTTATCTCGTGGATCAAATTGCCAAGCAGGCTCAGCCAGTTGGAGATTCTAAAGCGATCGCCCAGGTTGGCTCTATCTCTGCGGGTAATGACCCAGAAGTCGGTGAAATGATTGCTAATGCAATGGAGAAAGTGGGCCGCGAAGGCGTCATCTCCTTGGAAGAAGGCAAATCAATGACCACCGAGCTAGAAATCACCGAAGGAATGCGGTTTGACAAAGGCTATATCTCGCCTTACTTTGTCACCGATCCTGAGCGGATGGAAGCGGTATTTGACGAGCCCAAAATCCTGATTACCGACAGAAAAATCGGCCTTGTGCAGGACTTGGTGCCTGTGCTGGAGCAAGTTGCCCGCAGCGGTAGCCCTCTGTTGATTATCTCAGAAGATATTGAGAAAGAAGCGCTGGCTACCTTGGTAGTGAACCGCCTGCGCGGTGTGCTGAATGTAGCAGCCATTAAGGCTCCTGGATTTGGCGATCGCCGCAAGGCCATGCTCGAAGATATTGCTGTGCTCACAGGCGGCACCGTGATTACCGAAGATGCGGGCCTCAAGCTCGATGCCGTCACCCTCGATCAACTCGGCGGAGCCCGCCGCGTCACTATCACCAAAGACAGCACCACGCTGGTGGCTGAAGGTAACGAAGCCGCTGTGAAAACGCGCTGCGATCAGATTCGCCGTCAAATTGATGAATCTGACTCTACCTATGACAAAGAGAAGCTGCAAGAGCGCTTAGCTAAGCTAGCTGGCGGCGTTGCGGTGATCAAAGTCGGGGCCGCAACTGAAACCGAAATGAAAGATCGCAAGCTGCGCCTAGAAGATGCTATCAACGCGACCAAAGCCGCTGTTGAAGAAGGCATCGTGCCCGGTGGTGGCGCAACCTTGGCGCATCTATCACCGGGTTTGGTGGAGTGGGCTAACGGCAACCTAGAAGGTGAAGAGCTAGTCGGTGCGATGATTGTTACCCGCGCACTGAGCGCTCCTTTGCGTCGGATTGCTGAAAACGCGGGTCAGAACGGCGCGGTAGTTGCTGAAAGGGTCAAAGAAAAAGACGCTAGCATCGGCTACAACGCAGCGACCAATGAGTACGTCAACATGCTGGAAGCGGGCATTGTCGATCCGGCTAAAGTGACTCGCTCTGCTTTGCAGAATGCGGCTTCGATTGCGGCAATGGTGCTCACCACTGAGTGCATTGTGGTCGATAAAGCCGAAGGCGATAGCGCTTCGAGTGCTGGCGGCGGCATGGGCGATTTTGACTACTAAATTCACCTGTTAAGTTCACTGACGACTGAACGCAATGAGATCGAGGATTTCTGAAGGTTGTGAACCCTCGGCCTCATTTCACAAAAATTGAGCGGCTTGCCTTTAGGCAGGCCGCTTTTTTGTAGGCAACTGCTACGGTGTAGAGAGTAGCTCGTTTTTTGAATCAGTTTTTGGAGAGGCTTATGGCTCCTGATGAGATTACGGCGGCTTTGAGCGATCGCTTTGGCTCACAGCACTGCCAGCAAATACCGCCCGACGCATGGCAGGTCGATAAAGGCGGGCAGCGGCTGCTGGTGATTACCTCTGATGCTTGGATTAAGCTGATGACCCCGATTATGCCGATTGCCGAAGCGCAGCCGTTCATTCCTCAAATGATGGAGGCCAACTTCGACAAAACTCAAGAAGCCCGCTACGCCTTTCATCAAGATGTGGTGTGGGGCATTTTTCAATACGACTTAGCAGCGCTCGATATGGCGCAGTTTGAAAGTGCGATCTCTCGCCTATGGGAGCTTAATGCTGACGGGGTAGACGGTTTCTTTTCACAAATGGTGGAAGCTCAAGTCACCCAAATTATTGTCGCTTCAAAAAAACAAGGCAAGTCTTTAGACGATACGCTCAAAACCCTAGATCGCTTTTATGCAGAAGGCATGATGGGCGATATGAACGCTCAAGACAACTATCAGCAAAATGCTTTGAGCGCATGGCAACGACAGCTAGAGCGGCTATGGCCTACCGTTGAAATTGATTCGTGAGAGATCGGCCCATGACCTTACCCATGACCTTAATTGAACAACTCAGACAAGATTATGATCGCTTTCCTAAAAATCAAACCTACAGTCTCTATACAGAGAACGTAAAGTTCAAAGATCCGCTCAACAACTTTAAAGGCATCAATCAGTATCGACTGATGATCGGCTTTATTGATCGCTTTTTTAGCAATGTGCAAATGGATTTGCACGGTATTGAGCAGCCAACGCCTGAGCTGAT
>QBMP01000321.1:0-1629 GCA_003242115.1 Phormidesmis priestleyi | reverse complement strand
TTACGATGCGATGGACGCTGCATATGGGTGTGCCGGTGCCTTGGCGATCGCGTCTCTCCATTCCTGGTCACAGCGAACTAACGATTAACGAAGCAGGGCTGATAGCATCGCATGTGGATTATTGGGAGCGATCGCGCCTTGATGTACTCAAGCAAGTTTTTAGCCGATAAACAACAAGCCGCCCTATTTTAATTGATTACTTCTGTTGTATGGTTGCATTTGCTGAGTGATCTGTCTGTGACAGTTGTTCATCTGGTTTCAAAAAGACATAGGGAAAACTCTGTATCATTTTCGGTAACTGGCTTTTAGGTCGCAGTAGTTTTGTATATCTTGAAAAGACAGAACGACAGTCACTGACAAGGTGAGGATTTTTTCATGGTATCTCTTCGAGTAGCTAGCGTTGGTGCTAGTGTCCTAATGTTAGTCAGCGGTGTTGGTGCGATCGCCACTCAATCATTCGCTTCAGCGCAGCCGACCATACCCGCCATCACAGCGCCTGCTAACAATTCCGTACCAATAGCTCAGACTACCAGTCAAACCGCAAACCAGACCCCAAATCAGAGCAATCCAACCCCTTCTCGTCTACTCACGCGCCGCATTCAGCGCGACTTAGCTCAGCGACTCAACGCCAGCCCTAGCAGCCTCCAAATTATTGAAGCCACGGCTCAAACTTGGCCCGATCAGTGCCTGGGGCTGGCTCGCTTTAATGAGCGCTGTATGGGCGGTGAAGTAACCGGATGGCAGGTGCAGGTGGCGAGTTCGCAGCAGATGTGGACGTATCGGAGCGATCGCGCTGGCCGCAAACTCCGCCTGGAGCCCTTAGCTGGAACTCCTGATTTTGGCTCAGCAGACTTTTCAATTGAAACGTCTCAAAATTTACTAACAGCGGTTGCGCAGCAGGTTCAACAGCCGATTGCGAACCTAAAAGTGTTGGAAGTACAGCCTGCTACCTGGAATGGTTGCTTGGGCATATTTGAACCCGATCAAGCCTGTACGATGATTGCGATCGCGGGCTTTCGCACAATTATTAGCAACGACCAAACCAGTTGGGTTTATCATCTCAGTGGCGACGGCACCCAAATCGCTCAGAATGCGACTGCTAGCGGTGCATCTAGCAAAATCAGCACCCTGTTTACGCCAGTCGGGTCTGAGCCTTCACTTGGATTTGATTCCCCCATTATTTTTCAAAGCCAGCTTAGCGGTGGCTTAGCAGGTTCGGTTGATATTACGGCCCTAACCGCAGAGGGCACCTTGTACCGTGAACAGTCAAGTTTGCAACCCTCAGTAAGGCCAAAGCGCACCGTCATTCGCCAACTCACGGCCACAGAAGTTGCCGATTTTCAGCGCGTTTTGGCTCAGCAGCGCTTCCCCAATCTCGACGGAATGCGCTACCTCACCGAGGCCGCCTTTGCCGACTATCCCACTATTCGCGTGGAAACTCCCGGCCTCAGCACCGAATACATTGATCTAGAAGTAGACAATTTGCCCGATAGCCTAAAGGCCGTGATTTCTGCTTGGGAGGCGCTTATTCAGGCTTAATTTCAGGCTCAATCAGGCTGTATCTGCCATATTTATCAAAAACTACGCCTTGACGGGCGTTCCCGTGGTGAGCTGTGGGCGGCAATATTC
>QBMP01000320.1:1755-4951 GCA_003242115.1 Phormidesmis priestleyi | reverse complement strand
GCCATAATAACAATTTCCTAGTATGTAGATGCTGGCAATCGGTTAATAAAACTGTTGTGATCTTAAACTTGTTCGAGAACTTGCTGAATCGCCCGTAAATACTACAAGAGATTTAATCTTTCAGCCAGTGAGCCACATCTCTGGCAAAATAGGTCAAAATCAAATCAGCACCTGCTCGTTTTAAGCCGGTAAGCGTTTCTAAAACAATCTTTTTCTCATCAATCCAGCCCTGCTGAGCGGCGGCTTTGATCATGGCGTATTCGCCACTCACGTTGTAAGCAGCAATGGGCAAATTCGTCTGCTGTCGAATCTGATAGATGATGTCCATATAAGCGAGAGCCGGTTTTATCATGACGATATCGGCTCCTTCAGCAATATCGAGCGTGACTTCTTTGAGGGCTTCTTTGCCATTGGCAGTATCCATTTGGTAGGTTTTTTTATCGCCAAACTTGGGGGCAGAGTCGAGGGCATCGCGAAAGGGGCCATAGTAAGCCGAGGCATATTTGGCGGAATAGGCCAGAATGCCGACGTTGATCCAGCCTTCAGCATCAAGGGCAGCGCGAATGGCTCCGACCCGACCGTCCATCATGTCGGAAGGGGCGACCAAATTAGCGCCTGCTTCTGCTTGACACAAAGCTTGTTTGACGAGCACAGCGACCGTTTCATCATTGAGAATTTGGCCGTCTTGCACAATGCCGTCGTGACCTTCGGTGCTGTAGGGATCGAGGGCGACATCGGTGATGACGACCATGTTAGGCACGGCCTGCTTGATGGCTCGAATGGCACGAGGGACTAGCCCCTGGGGGTTATAGCTTTCGGTGCCAGCATTGTCTTTTTGGTTGTAGGGGATGAGCGGGAATAGAGCGATCGCCGGTATTCCTAGCTCAGCGGCAGCGGCAACTTCTGTCAGCAGCAAATCTAAGGAATAGCGATCGCAACCCGGCATCGAAGCAATTTCTTCCTTGAGGTTGCTCCCCTCCACAACAAATACGGGATAGATCAGATCGTTGACGCTCAAACGAGATTCCTGCACCATTCGGCGGAGTCCGTCTGTGCGTCGCAGCCGCCGGGGCCGATGCTGGATAGAAAGAGTGGGTGACATTTGTGGCCTTGCGAACTAGAATGAGAATGATAATCATTATTAGTTTATATACCAGGATCGCGTCCACCTGTCTTTCCGGGGCGCAAGACTAAACAAGTTGTTACACTTCGTGTAGTGAGCAGGCATCTTATGAACACCGCTTCTTCTCTCAAATCTCGTCTGACCCGCGCCCAAAAGCAGATTCATTGTTTATTAGAGCAGTCTGGCGAGACGCTGACGGCCCAAGCAATTTATCAGCGGCTGAAAGATCAGCAGCAGATGCTCGGACTAGCGACGGTTTATCGGTCATTGCGATCGCTACAGATAAAAGGACTCGCTCAGGCCAGAGCTTTACCCAATGGCGAGTGGGCATACGGCCTCACCTCTGACGACAGCCACTACCTGACCTGCTTAAACTGCGGCACTTCTGTTCCGGTTGAAGACTGTCCCGTACATTCTTTAGAAGAAAAATTAGGCCAGTCATCTCACTTTCAGATTTTTTACCATACCCTAGAGTTCTTTGGACTCTGCGCTCCCTGCACTGGGCGTTTAGAAGCTGAGAGTCCATAGGCTTTTGCCGCTATGCTGGCAAAAGGACAGGTGCTATACAGTTTTCTAGCAGTTGTTGAATAGCGTCTTTGTCCAAGTCGCGTCCAATAAACACGAGCTGGTTCCCACGAGGGCCTGACCACTCATCATCGTCAAGCTGAAATCGCTTGCCCGTGAGCTGAAAGAAATGTCTAGCTGGACTCTCTTGAAACCAAAGAACGCCTTTGGCGCGAAAGACATTTTCGGGTAGATGATTGTCTAAAAATTGTTGAAATTGTTTGAGGGTGAAGGGGCGATCGCTCTGAAAAGAAACAGACATAAAGCCATCATTTTCTAGATGATTCGAATGATCGTGATGCTCGTGTCCTGAATGATCGTGATGATGCTCTGAGTGATCGCTATGTTGCTCATCGTGCGTTTGGGCGGCGATCGCCTCAGCCGCTTTCTCTTGGTAGGCTCCAGCATCTCCTATTTTGATATCGATAATCAGCGGCAACGGCACTTTTCCCTGCTCAGCCCGCAATATCCTGGCACCGGATTTAATCCCACGAATGCCTTCCTCTAGTTCTTCTAAACGCTCACTACTCACCAGATCTGTTTTATTGAGAATAATGATATCTCCATAAGCTATCTGGCTAAAGGCCGCTTGGGAGTTAAAAAGATCAGGCGCAAAAGATTCTGCATCTACCAGGGTCAAAATCGAGTCGAGCCGGGTCATATCTCGCAGTTCTGTGCCCAAAAAGGTGAGGGTAACTGGCAGTGGATCGGCAACGCCTGTGGTTTCAACCACGAGGAAGTCAATGCGTTCGGCGCTCTAGCACCCGATAAACCGCATTGCGAAGGTCGTCATTAATGCTGCAACAAATGCAGCCATTAGTCAATTCGATCATGTCTTGATCAAGCTGGACGATGAACTGGCTATCGATATTAATGTCACCAAATTCGTTTACCAATACGGCTACTTTAAAGTCTTCAAAGGTCTCCAAAATGTGGTTGAGCAGCGTGGTTTTACCACTGCCCAAAAAACCGGTGATAATAGTAACTGGCAATCGGTTGTCATCAATAGGTAAAATTAAATCTGCTGACATGGCTGATTTCTCTGGTAAGTAAGATTTTGTCAAGACTCCAAGCTCGCAAGCTACAACAGCGCTAAGGCAGCGGTTTGGTTGGTTAAGCAATTGCTGAGCTGCTGGTGAAGCTGTAGCGGATTTAGCTGGTGGCCAATGATCACGAGCTGGTTTTGGGTGGGGCGAGTCTGAGCGTCGGGTGAAAGGCTAAGCCGCTTGCCTGCTAGCTGAAAAATATATCGCTGGTCTTGCCCCTGAAACCAGAGAATGCCTTTGGCACGAAAGATATTTTCGGAGAGCTGGTGCCTGAGAAAATGCTCAAACTTGATGAAGTCGAAGGGGCGATCGCTGCGAAAAGGAAGCGAGACAAAGCGATCAGAAACCAGATGGTTGGAAAGCTCTCGTTCTGAAAGCGAATAGGTTTCAATATCTGCTAATCCCACATCTAAAATGGCCGATAGCGGCAAGTCAGATGAGCTTTGTAAACTACAGCTCAAGA
>QBMP01000320.1:0-1702 GCA_003242115.1 Phormidesmis priestleyi | reverse complement strand
GGCCCCAGACTTTAAAAGATGAATATCTTGTTCAATGGCGGCGATCGCATCGTCACTCACCAGATCAGTTTTATTCAGCAAAATCACATCGCTGTAAATGAGCTGATTGCTATACACCTGACTCTTCAACAGTGCTGCACCAAACATTTCAGCATCGACCACACCCAAAACAGAATCTAGCCGGGTCAAATTTTGCAGTTCTGTACCTACAAACGTCATAATAATCGGTAGCGGATCGGCCAGTCCGGTGGTTTCTATCACCAGATAATCCATTTTCTCCTCGCGCTCTAGCACCTGATAGACCGAATCCACCAAGCTTTCGTTAATAGTGCAGCAAATACAGCCATTGCTCAGCTCCACCATATTTTGCTCAGCGGATACCAAGAGCTGAGCGTCGATATTGATATCGCCAAATTCATTTACCAGCACTGCCACCTTCAGCCCCTGAGCGTTGTTCAAAATGTGGTTGAGCAGCGTGGTTTTACCACTGCCCAAAAAGCCGGTAATCACCGTGACCGGCATTCCTTGCTTGGGTAGCGCGATCGCGTCGTCTCTCCCGTCAAGAATCGCCTGATCGAATTTTGAAGCTGACATAGGCAAACGCCCGAAGTGATCTGAATCTGATAATGATTATCATTCTTATAGCATATTGCTGGCAGTTCACGATCATTGAAGCAGCGTCAAAATAATCTGCTATGATTTTCCATAGGCTTTGATAATGATTATCATTTCTGCCATACTCTTTTGTAATACCTTGACTCATTAGGCATATGCTCGCGGTTCATAATTTATCGGTTAACTATCGCGGAATTGAGGCGCTGACATCGGTTTCATTTACTCTGAATCCGGGTGAATGGGTGGGCCTAATTGGCCCCAACGGTGCCGGAAAAAGCACCCTGGTCAAGGCTGTTTTGGGCTTGATGCCTTACAAAGGACAGATTTTGTTGAACGGGATGACGCTGAAGCGGCAGCGACGGCAGGTAGCTTATGTGCCGCAGCGATCGCAAATTGATTGGGACTACCCCATTACCGCCTGGAATGTGGTGATGATGGCCCAAACAGCGGCTATTGGTTGGGGGCGATCGCCTAACGCCAAAGCCAAAAGACTGGTCAGCGACGCATTGGATCGCGTCGAAATGCTACCCTTGCGGCACCGCCAAATTGGCCAGCTCTCGGGCGGTCAGCAGCAGCGAATTTTTCTTGCCCGTGCCCTGGCTCAACAACCTAATTTATTTTTGCTAGATGAGCCGTTTAGCGGCATTGATAAAAAAACCGAAGCCATCATGCTAAGCATTTTCGCCGACCTCAGTGAACAAGGAAAAACGCTGCTCGTTTGCAGCCATGAATGGGGCGAGGCGCTTAATCGCTATCACCGACTGTTATTACTCAATCGCCGTGTCTTGGCCAACGACACGCCCCAAGCGGTGATGACCATGGAGAATATTCAGCAAGCCTACGGTGCCAATATTCAAGCAGCCCTGCACAATCAGAATGTCATCCCTTTCGCCTGCTAGCTCAGTTTGCATATAATAGGGCTTACGCATTGACAGGATAGCTCGGATAAGCTGATGGTTTTCTGTCAATGCGGTTATATACGTTAGGGACTTAGGATTTAAACAATAGTCCGGACAGAATTAGGAGACTAGAGTGCCGTAGTCACAAAGGCTCTGGTAGTTAGGGTGTGATTTAATCAAAGTCTCGT
>QBMP01000031.1:22388-23483 GCA_003242115.1 Phormidesmis priestleyi | reverse complement strand
GAAATGCTCGTAGGATTTGGTGACAAGTTTGTAATTAATTTTGCATGACTACTTAGCATTCACAAAAGGCTTCATTGAAGCAGAATAGTTACGTCATTAGGTGTGAATTTTTTTGACAATCAGGTAGCTGATAGAGAGCGAAAGGATAGCGATCGCCAGTCCAATCAAACTCACCCCTGACACCTGCTTCAAGTCCAAAATAATAATTTTTCGCGCCACCGCCGTCAGCGAGGTCACAATCACTAGCTCTACCTGCACCGCATGATTTTTTAAATAAGCCGTGATGTTTTCTAAAATTTCGAGCGCGATCAGCACACTGAGAAACAAGCCGAAAATATCTAGTAGCGTCGCACCTAAAAAGTTATACGGTGTGGAGTTAAACAGAGCGCTGGCCAAATACCTGGCTAGATCAACCACGACCACAATCACGACTAGCGCCATTGCGATCGCCAGCAGCTTGGAAATCCAGCCTTCAAATCGCTTTAGGTTTATTAAAAAACCCTCGTCGCTGGAATGATGCCGAAGAAACCTAATTAATCGATTATTCACGCCTGACCTTAACGCTGCTTGAGTCCACCTAATACTACAGGGCTAACCTGAACAGCGCTAGATTCGTAGCTAACCTTCTTTGACTCAGCACTGGCCTCTGGCTGCACTACCGTTGAGGATAGCGCTGATGTTGAGGGTAGCGCTGAAGATGGCTGCACCATTTTTAAAAGCTGCGATGCGCTAGTCGGCGTAACCGTCGGCGCTTGTGGCGCAATCGGGGTGATTTGCACAGCGCAGGCTTTGAGTTCTGGCTGTAGCGAAATCGGACAGACAGCCGGGTGGGTCAGGGCGTTCACTTCAGCGTTGTCAGCCCAGAGAAAGCCCCAGTGCATCGGCATAAAAACGGTGCCTCTCGCAATGTTTTGAGTGACCAAAATCGGCAGATAGACAAAGCCTCGGCGCGATCGCACCTCCACCCAATCACCCGACTGCATCTGCATTCTTTGGGCATCACGCGGATTGACCTCCAGCGTCGGCTGCGAATACTTCTGCGTAATTTTTTCAATTCTTCCAGTGCGTGTTTGCGTATGCCAGTGCCCTAGCAAC
>QBMP01000031.1:20450-22378 GCA_003242115.1 Phormidesmis priestleyi | reverse complement strand
GCCGATCAGCCGTCAGGCTCACAAATTCGTCATACACCGCCGCCGCATCTGGCCAGTCAAACTGCCGCGTAAAGCCCAACCGCCGACCGACTTCTGCAAAAATCTCCCAATCGGCCTTAGCCTGACCCACCGGAGCCCGGAAAGCAGGAGTTAGCGTCACGACCCGCTCAGAATTGGTCATGGTTCCCGACGCTTCTCCCCACTGCGCCGCCGGTAAAATGACATGGGCATAAGCCGCCGTTTCAGTCGGGTAGTAAGCGTCTTGATAAACCGTAAAAGGAGCCTTGAGCAAAGCGGCCTTCGTGCGCTCAATATCGGGCATACTCACCGCCGGATTGGTCGCGGCAATCCACATGACGCCCACACGTTCCTGCTCTAGCGCAACCATCATGTCCCAGGCGGCGAGTCCGGGCTGCGGCGAAATACTGCCTTCCGGTAGCTGCCACACCTGCTCAACGACGCGGCGATGGTCAGGGTTTTTGACCAGCCGATAGCCGGGTAAAATGTGTGATAGTCCGCCCGCTTCACGCCCGCCCATAGCGTTGGGCTGACCCGTGAGTGAAAAAGGGCCCGCCCCAGGACGACCCAATTGGCCGGTCATCAGGTGCAGGTTAATAATCGTGCGTACTTTAGCGGTGCCTTCGCTCGATTGATTAATGCCCATTGACCAGAGCGAAAGCACCCGGCTAGAATCAGCCCACATCCGCGCCGCCTGCTCAAGCGCCTCGACGGAAATGCCGCAGATTTCAGCAACTTTTTCAGGGGGATAGTGGGCAACGACTTGGGCAAAGTCAGTAAAGCCGTCGGTGCAATAGTCAATAAAAACCGGATCGTGCTTATTCCACCGCAGCAGCAGATGGGCGATGCCGTTAAGTAGGGCGATGTCACTGCCTGGTTTAATCGCGAGGTGTAAGTCGGCTTCTTTGGCAGTGGCGGTGCGGCGAGGATCGACCACAATGAGCTTGACGGCTTTGTTCTTTTTGTGGTGCTTTTTTAAGCGGTTAAAGACAATCGGGTGGCACTCGGCAGTGTTGGTGCCAATTAAAAAAGCGCAGTCGGTGGCTTCGAGATCGTCGTAGCAGCAGGGCGGGCCGTCGGAGCCGAAGCTTTGGCTGTAGCCAGCGACCGCCGATGACATGCAAAGGCGCGAGTTGGCATCGAAGTTGTTGGTGCCAAGGCAGCCTTTTATCAGCTTTTGGGCGGCGTAGTAGTCTTCGGTTTGGAATTGGCCGGAGCCGTACATACAAATCGAATCGGGGCCACGCTGAGCAATCGAGGCTTGAATGTTGGCGGTGATGCGGCTGAAGGCGGCTTCCCAGGTGACGGCTTCAAAGGGCTGATCGAGCGATTCGCGCATCATTGGCACTTGGAGCCGGTCTTTGTTGAGTGATTCACCGATAGATGCGCCTTTGATGCAGACCTGACCTTTGCTAGACGGGTGAGTGCGATCGCCCGTTGCCTGCCAAATCGGTCCACCGCTGCTGTCGCGAGTCACGCCTCGGCCCTTGCGCGCAGGTGGAAAAACTTCTAACCCACAGCCAACGCCGCAGTAGGGGCAAAGTGTTTTGTGTGACATCAGCAGAAAACCTCTCAAAAAATGAAGCGGCTCAAAATTCAAAAAGATAGGGGATGAGTAAGATCCTTCCCCTATCTTCTGTAGCGCAGTTACGCTAGCGATCGCCTAACTGCTCGCCTAACAAAAGGTATGGCTGTTAATCAGCAGCGGCATTCTGGTTTAACCCATCATGGAAGAGCCAACTGGTTGGGCCTCAGCATCATCAGCCTCTTCTCCTTCATGCGCTTCGGCAAAAGAGCCTTTAGGCTCATCCAGGAAGAAGGCGCAAAGAAAGGCGACAATCAGCCCCATCACCCCTAGCACCTGGAAGAAGGCTGCGTTTGCAGCCGCTGTACCGGCTGCAATGGCTTCA
>QBMP01000031.1:19642-20440 GCA_003242115.1 Phormidesmis priestleyi | reverse complement strand
CTTTGAGCATGAGCAAAATGGTTAGATATGCGACTGCACCGACGTTGCCATAGGCTCCGACATTACCGGCAATTTGGCCGGTGATCTGCCGTTTCACCAAGGGGACAAGGGCGAAGGTTGCGCCTTCTGCCGCCTGCACAAAGAAAGAGCAGGCCATCGTCAACAAAATGGCAAGCGGTAAGGCCCAAGTACTGCCAATTTGACTAAAGAGCAGGTAGCCAATGCCCAAGCCGCCAAGCAGGAAGGTCATAGTCCACTTGCGGCTACCGATAGAGTCGGAAATCACGCCGCCACCCGGTCGGGCGACTAGGTTCATAAACGCATAGCTGGAGGCAATAATGCCAGCGGTAGCTTTATCTAGCGTAAAGGTGCCTTCAAAAAACTCTGGCAGCATGGAAACAACAGCCAGCTCAGATCCAAAATTGACAATGTACGTCAGCTCTAGGAGCGCAACCTGCTTAAAACGATAGCGATCTTCAGCCGGGTACTGCTTGCGGCCAGCCAGTAAGTCTTTGTTAACACTCCAGCAGTTATAAGCCTGGAAAGCATAGAGTCCGAGGAGTAAAATCCACGCAATCACCATGCCGTTTTGGCTTAAGTAGGCCACTTTCTTTAAGCGCCATGCCAGCACCATCAAAATAGCGGTCAACGGAATGTTCATCACCATCAAAAACCAGAAGTCTCGTACAGTGGTGACTTCGATGCCGCGAGCACTTTGAGGACGGCGGTAAACTTTGCCGGGGGGAGTGTCTGTGACGTTGAAGTAGTAGAAAACGCCGTATAGCGCGGCAATAATAC
>QBMP01000031.1:15331-19632 GCA_003242115.1 Phormidesmis priestleyi | reverse complement strand
CAGTTGAGAAAATCGCTGTTATAGGTATAGCCAAGAATATCGAAGTTCTGAACTTCAGGGAACTTAAACGCACCGGGTAAGAACACAAGCAAGCTGGCAAAAATCACCATCGTGAAGGCCGAAAAAGCCGAGCCAAAGTTACCCCAGCCACCGTAAATTCCTTCTGCGGTGCCGACTTCTTTAGGGGGGAACCACTCGGCGGTCATCCGAATGCCAATCACAAAACCCGCGCCGACAATACCCATCAGCAATCGACCCAGAACTAGCTGTTGAAAGCCAGTGGCCGTCGCAAAAATTAAGCAGGGAATCGCTGCGTAAATCAGTAAAAGTGAATAGGTCAGGCGAGGCCCATATTTATCCAAAAGCATCCCAATAATGACGCGGGCAGGTACCGTTAAAGCAACGTTACAAAGGCCGAGAGTGCCAAGCTGCGGCTTAGTCAGGCCAAACTCTTGGCCAATGGTGGTTGCGAAAGGCGGTAAGTTAAACCAAACGACAAACGATAAAAAGAAGGCAAACCAAGTCAGGTGAAGGATTCTGTACCTGCCTTGAGTTGCTTTTGTAAACAACTCTCCAATCATTTTGCGCTATGCTCCTAAGTATGTGTATGTTTTGATTTCAAAGCTGCCGTTATCGGGCTTACTTGAAATCAATTCTGTTTTGCTAAAAGCCCGAGGGTTGCCGCCTTTGGGCTTCTTCTTGGGTGGCCCAGACACCCTGCTCGATATCAATCCAAAATAAGTTTAGAGATAAATTAGAGCAGCCGCTAGGCCAGGATTCTGATGGATTCTGATGGATGCCAATGGGTGTGAATCGAAATATCGATCGCCGCTTACTTGGCAACTGCACCAAATTTTTCTTGCAGCAGGCCAGCAACGACTTCCTCCAAATCCTCACAGGGCACGGCCTTCATCACCCGTTCTCCGAGCTGAGCGTGTTTGCCCACTTTGCCGCCCATGTAAATATCTACGGCTGGTACCGCTTTGCCATCCTTGCGGCCTTTGGTGCCCAAAAAGCCAATATCGGCGACCTGTGGCTGTCCGCAGGAATTCGGGCAGCCCGTCCAGTGCATTCTCACGGGTTCGGTGACGCTCAGCAGCGAATCGAGTTTTTCAGCTAGGGCTTCGGCCTGTTGCTTGGTTTCGATGAGGGCGAAATTGCAGAACCGTGAGCCGGTGCAAGAAACCACCCGGCGCACCAGTGCCGATGGCTCAATTGAGAATTTTTGCACGGGCGGCTCTTGTAAAAAAGCCGCGAGACGAGAATCAGGAATATTTGGAATAATCAGGTTCTGCTCGACGGTGAGCCGAATTTCGCCGTTGCCGTACACTTCGGCTAGGCGGGCAAACTCGAACATGTCTTCGGCATAGAAGTGACCGACCGGCACATGCATTCCTACGTAGTTGAGTCCCGGCTGTTTTTGAGGATGAATGCCTAGGTGATCGCTTTTGGCTTCGTCGGTAATCGCATCTTCAGGGGCAGCGGGGGCAAGAGGTTTGCCCATTTCTGCTTCTACAGCGGCGCGAAATGCCGGTAGCCCCATCGATTCAATTAGCCACATCAGCCGGGTTTTTTGACGGTTGCCGCGTGCGCCTTGATCGCGAAACACATTCAAAATCGCGCGGCAAATATCGACTACGGTGTCATCAGCAGGCACCCAAGCATCGAGCGCGATCGCGGAGTCGCAGCGAATGGCTGAGAAAAAGCCGCCGACCAACACATTAAAGCCAATCTGTGAGCCTTCGATGCCATCTTTGAAGGCCGGAATGAAGGCAATGTCGTTGATTTCTGAATGGATCGAGTCTTCCCGACTGCCTTCAATGGCGATGTTGAACTTACGAGGCAGGTTTGAAAATTCATAATTACCCTGATCGTTGTTGGTAATCATGTCTTGCACTTTGCGCACGAGCCCTTGGGTATCAATGAGCTCGTTGGCAGCGATTCCAGCAACGGGTGAGCCAGTGATGTTGCGCACATTGTCCATGCCGGACTGAATGGAGGTGAGTCCGGCATGCTTAAAGCGCTCAAAAATACTGGGCATGTCTTCTAGCCGCACGCCGCGCAGCTGCAAGTTTTGGCGGGTGGTGATGTCGGCGCAGCCATCGTCGCCGTAGCACTGCACAATTTCAGCCAGTACGCGCATTTTGTGGCTCGATAAAACGCCGTTGGGCATCCGCAGCCGCAGCATGAATTTGCCGGGAGTGAGGTCGCGGTAAAAAATTCCTAGCCACTTAAGTCTGCCGGTCAGGTCGGTTTTATCGACGGCTTCCCAGCCCATTTCAGCAAACTGAAGGAGTTCGTCTTTGACGGCTAGACCATCTTTTTCGTCTTTGTATTTTTCAAACTTATTCTTCTTTTCCACCTTTTCTATGACGTTTGGTGAGGTAACCATGTCGCATCCAAATGTAGTAGGGTCATCGCTGCTGTGGCTAAGTTGAGTTGAACACAACATATGGAAAATTCACTTAGCAGTTTGTATTTCTTGCTACTGTTTTTGGGTTAGTAGGGTATCTGTGTGCGATTTTTGCATAGCGAAAATGCAGGGACTGCAAAGATTGTCTTAGAAGGGGAAACAAGGACGGGGGAAAAGAGATTTAAGATGCCTGTAAGGATTCTGAAAAAGTCTGGTTTTCCAAGGGGTATATAGGAAGGAGTTGCCGATGGTGATGCCGTCTACTGGTTTTAGTTTTATGTCGGATGAGTTTGATGGGGCGGCCATGCCAACGCGACGGGAGTCAGCGGCAAAGCCAGTGCAAGCCGACATTACCGAGCAGTCTGATATTGCCGAGCCGCGATTAAAGCAGGACATGGAGCAGGCGATCGCGCAACTCACCCAAGGCGACTTTCACCGTAAGTGGGACAGCGTTAAGCATTTTTCTAGGCAGTTTGCGCAGTGGGGCGATCGCCCTATCCCTGCTTTAATCGCGGCTCTGGAGCGCCACATCGAGGTCGAAAATACCGAAAACCAGTGGTTTCTAATTCGCGCCCTCAGCCAATACGACCGGCCCGTGGTGGTCGAGGCGTTAGCTCATACGCTGATCACCACGCCTGCTGAAGATATTCAGCTAGAGGCCATCAAATCGCTGACCAGCCTGGGCAATAGCGCGATCGCCACGCTTACCGATTTGCTCGGCTCACATCAGCCGCTTGAGCGCCAAATTCTCGCAGCTAGCGCCCTAGCCAAAATCCGCACGGGAGCCACGATTGCGCCTTTAATGAGCGTGGCTGATGCGGCTGATGAGCGGCTGCGATCGATTGCGATAGAAGCGTTAGGCAGCTTTCACGATCCTCGCGTTACGCTCATTTTGCTTAGAGCATTGAACGATACGTCGCCCATTTGCATTGAAGCGATTCGCACTTTGGGCCGACGGCAGGATTTACTCACTGAAATTGATTTAATTGGCTCGCTGCAAGGCTGTTTGCACCATGCTGATGCGGCAGTTGCGCCAGCTAGCTCAGTGGCCTTGGGGCGATTGGGATCAGACCCGGCAGCTAGAGCCTTGGGTCAAGCCCTCACCGAGCCGCTGCCAACGGTCGTTAAAGTCTCGGTGGCCAGAGCTTTGGGCTGGATTGATGCGCCGATTGCCACGGCGATGCTTTCACAGGCTTTTGATACGGCCATGCCAGTCGTGATGCCGGTTGTAAAGCAAGAGATTGCGCGATCGCTCGGTCAAACCCGTTCGGCTCAGCTTAAAACCCAAGCGGCTCAACCTCTGATTGCATGGTTGCAAAGCCTGACGGCTGAGCGGCTCACGGCATCTGGATCAATTCCTACGGCCATTTCTACAGCGAGTAAAACAGCCGCTGAAGCTGACACCTTTGGGCTTAAGCAAGCGGCCATTTCGGCGGTGGCTCGGCTGGGTGAAATGGCGGCAGTCGAGAGCTTGATCCCGCTACTGGGCGACGATGACGCGCGGATTAGAATGAATGCTCTGAGCGCTCTCAAGCAAATTGATCCGAGATCAGCTAGGGATAAGGTGCTGGCATACCTTGATCGGGGCAGCGATCGCGGCGGCAATGGCGGTGAACAGAGCCCAGATGATGCGGATGAGTATGCGATAAGGTTTCTTCAAGCGCAGATTTCCACTAGCTTAGAAGCTTGGTAATACCGTAGCGATACGTACAAAACCAATCCCTGTAGCGCTTTACATTAGCGGTGCAGATGTTTTGTGTGTTTGCCTTTAATATCTTTTCTATACTTTTTTCCGTGATTCTTTTCTGTGATTTTTTTCTATGCGCTTAGAGCAATTGCAGGCTTTTTTGGCGGTTGCCGAAACGGGTAGTTTTCAAGCGGCAGCTCG
>QBMP01000031.1:7748-15321 GCA_003242115.1 Phormidesmis priestleyi | reverse complement strand
GCAGCTCGTCAGTGCGGGGTGACTCAATCCACCATCAGCCGTCAGGTTCGCGCCATCGAAGATGAGTTGGGATCAGCGCTGTTTCATCGCACCGCGCAGGCCAAGCCGACCTTGGCGGGCAATATTCTCATGCCCAAGGCACTGCGCATCTGTAAAGAATGGGATAATGCTCAGCGAGATATCAGCGATTTAGTCAACGGCAAGCAAACGGAGCTGTGCATTTCAGGCATTCATTCGGTGTGCGCTTATCTGTTGCCGCCGGTCGTGACTCAGTTTTGCAGCGCTTATCCGGACGTGCAGCTACGGGTGACGGCGCTGGGCAGCGATCGCTCGCTCAAAGTGCTGCGCGATGGCCTAGTAGATGTTTCGATTGTGATGCACAATCCGCTGCTGACGAGCAACCAAGAGATGGTGGTGATCCCGCTGTATGAAGAGCCAGTAGAGGTGATGATGGCCGCTAATCACCCGCTGACAAAATATGAAACGGTGCCCTGGGCGGAAATTGCGCACTATCCTCAAGTCGTGTTTAAAGATGGCTACGGGATGCAGCGAATTGTGCAAAGCCAGTTTCGTGAGCAGGGCGCAGACTTTAAAGTAGCGATCGAACTCAATACGCTCGACGCCTTTCGTGGGGTGGTGCGTCAGGGTAATATGGTGGCTTTGTTGCCCCGCTCAGCGCTGGCCGAAAGTCGCCGTGATCTGGCGTTAGCCGTGCGATCTATGGGTGAACCGACGCTGCTGCGTAAAGTGGTGATGGTAACCACGCACGACCGGCTGCTGATCCCGCCCATTCGACAGTTTTGCGATATGGTACGCCAGCACACGGAAGGTTATTTTGATCAGATCAACAATTTGACTCAGCTACCCGCCGCGAGTTAGCCCAGATCAACCCCAGATTAACTCCAGATCAACCCTAGACAGAGTGACCGACCCCATGATCAATCCTCTAGATGATCCGTTAGTTTTACAGTTTCGAGATTTGGTAAAAAAAGTCGGCAGCGGCAATCACACGTCTGAGTCGCTGAGCCGCGAAGAAGCCCAAACCGCCACTCGGCTGATGCTGAGCGAAGCGGCTACCCCGGCGCAAATCGGCGCGTTTATGATTGCGCAGCGCATTAAGCGGCCTACCCCGAATGAACTGGCCGGAATGCTGGACGCCTATGACGATTTAGGCCCGCAAATCGGCGAAATCAATGGCCCTTACCCGGTGACGGTTTTTTGTAACCCTTATGACGGGCGATCGCGCACCGCGCCGATTACGCCGTTGACCGCGCTGATTTTAGCGGCGGCGATGGCTCCGGTGCTGATTCCGGGCAGTGGTCGAATGCCGACCAAAATGGGACTGCCCACCGCCGAAATTTTTCAAGGGCTCGGACTTAACTGGTCGGCGTTGGGGCTTGATCAGCTTCAGCAAGTGCTGGCGCAAACCTATTTGGGATTGGCCTATCAGCCGGTGCTGTTTCCGGAAGCGGAAGCGATGGTGCCCTACCGCGCCCAAATTGGCAAGCGGCCCACGCTGGCCACCGTTGAGATTATGTGGTCGCCCTACACCGGACGCAGCAATCTGGTTAGCGGCTATGTGCATCCGCCGACTGAAGGGCGCACTCAGGCGGCGTTTACTCAGCGCGGCACGGCTTTTTTTACGACGGTGAAGGGCTTAGAGGGTAGCTGCGATATTGCGCGCGATCGCACTGGCATTATTGGCCTCAACCAAGTCATTGCAGGCCAACTAAAAACCGAACGGCTGCTGCTGCATCCCCGTGATTACGGCTTCAACGGCCCAGATCCGGCGCTTACCACGCTCGAAGATTTGCTCACCGACTATCAGGCGGCATTCACCGGTCAAACCAATGAAATTAGTCGCTCAGCAGTTTGGAACAGCGGCCTTTATCTCTGGCGCGTGGGTAGAGTCGAAAGTGTCGAAGCTGGGTTTGACCTCGCTCAGCGCTTGCTCGAAACCGGCGCAGTTAAAGACAAGCTGCATGAGGTAAAGGCGGCGATTGAAGCAGCCATCGGTTAGAGGCCGGTTAGAGGTGGGTTAGAAGTCTGATTCAACGGGTGAATTGAAATGTTCGGCTTCAGTAATCTAAAAAAATAATGAACCGCACGGGAATATCGCCTGCTGCAAGCACTTCGGCCATTGCGATCGCGCCTTTCATTTCGGCCATGACCCGAGGACTGTGGTCTTTGTATACCCTGGCCACATTTTTTACACCGGCTTTGAATTCTGCCAGGTTAAAGCAGGTCTTAATCCAGTAGGCAACACCTTTGGTTCTAGCGCAAGCGCCTTCGCTACAGTCGGCGGGCAAGGGTGGAAAATCTTCGGCGCTGCGGGGTCGAGGCGATAGGCTAGGATTGCCCCACAGCAAGGGCTGATTAATTTGCTCGTCTTCGATGGTGGGGAGTTCGGAGAGCGATCGCCACCGCGAACCATCGTGCGCCTCTAATATAATCGTCCGATGCGATGACATAGCTAGTTTCCTATAAGCCAGTCGCTCAAAAAGCGATCCTTTCATTGTAGCGACGGCTTACAACCTTTCTCTATTGCTGCCTCGATTCCATAGAAAAAGCAAAGTGACGCGCCCAGTTAAGATGCCCAGTAGAATGCCCAGTTAAAATATCTAGTTAAAATGCATCTACAGAAAGCGTCTGCTTTTTGCTCTGTACCGACTTTGCTCAGCCAGCCAAGATGGATAAAGAAAAGCCCAAGATTTATTCAGAAACCCATTCAGAAATCCTTGAACTGCGCGTATTTGTCTACGGTACGCTCAAGCCGGGAGGGCGCTATCACCAGCCATGCTGCGGCGATGCCCTAACAGCGGCCATCCCTGCCGTTGTCAAAGGAGAGCTGTACGATTTTGCTCGGCGAGGCTATCCGGCGATGACCGCTGGAGACGATTGGGTAAAAGGTTATTTGCTAATTTTTGAGCAAAGCGCTGAGATCTGCGCTGAGGTTTTGCGACGGTTGGATCGCTTGGAAGGGTATCGAGCCGAGCGATCTGAAGCTGAAAATGAATATCTGCGGTGCTGGGTAGAAATTTCTACGCCTGACCATCAGCCTTTGGGTCAAAGCTGGGTGTATGTGATGCGGCGTGAACAAGTGCTGCTACAAGGTGGCTGCTATCTCGCGGATGGCGTTTGGCCCAACAGCGAGAATATTAGCGGCTAGGATGGTAGCTACGAGATGTTTGGGTAATAAGTATTCGTGATTGAGCCAACAATTAAGCTAAGAATTGAGCCGGAAATTAAGCCAGGAATTGAGCCGGAAATTGAGCAGATTTTAGAGCAGGTGCTGTTAGGAAAAGATATTTCTGTCGCGGCGGGCGTAAGCCTATTGCAGGCAAAATCGGAGCGCGATCGCGAAGCCATTCGCCAAACTGCCGATACGCTGCGCCTGCGCCAAGTCGGCGACACAGTTTCCTATGTGCTCAACCGCAACATCAACTACACCAACATTTGTGAGCAGCACTGTAGCTTCTGTGCCTTTCGCCGAGACGCCGATCAGGCCGGAGCCTACTGGGTCGATTGGAGCGGCATTTTAGAAAAAGCAACAGAAGCTGCCGCCTTGGGCGCAACCGAGGTCTGTATGCAGGGCGGCCTCAACCCCGAAGCCAAAATCAACGGCACCTCACTGGCCTACTACTGCAAACTCGTTGAAACGATTAAAGCCGCCTCACCGGATCTCCATGTCCACGCCTTTTCGCCTCAAGAGATCCAGTTTATTGCGCGTGAAGACCATCTCAGCCTCGAACAAGTGCTGAAGGCCCTGCAAACTGCTGGCGTTGACTCACTGCCCGGAACTGCCGCCGAAGTGTTAGATGACAGTGTGCGCAAAATTCTTTGCCCCGAAAAAACCACCGCTGCCGAGTGGCTAGAGATTGTTGGACTCGCTCACAAAGTAGGCTTGCCGACGACCAGTACAATGCTCTCTGGCCATATCGAAACCATTGAGCAACAGATGCTGCACTTGGATTTGCTGCGGCAGCTACAGATGCGATCGCACGCAGCAGGCTACAGAGGCATCACCGAATTCATTCTACTGCCTTTCGTTGGCCAAGAGGCTCCCAAACCCCTGCGGCGCAGAGTCGGTCGCGATCAGCCCGTACTCGCCGATGCCCTGCTATTAACCGCCGTTGCTAGAATCTTTTTGGGCAACTGGATTGTCAATCATCAGCCGAGTTGGGTAAAGCTAGGGCTTGACGGCGCTACCGAAG
This sequence comes from Phormidesmis priestleyi, assembly GCA_003242115.1. Classification (GTDB taxonomy): domain Bacteria; phylum Cyanobacteriota; class Cyanobacteriia; order Phormidesmidales; family Phormidesmidaceae; genus Phormidesmis; species Phormidesmis priestleyi_A. The sequence continues at coordinate 11,107 of QBMP01000031.1, read as the reverse complement.
CGCTGCGATGGGGCTGTAACGACATTGGCGGCATTTTAATGGAGGAGCATATTACCTCGATGGCGGGCGCGGTCGGCGGCACCTGTCAAAGTGAGGCGGATTTGGTAGGGGCAATAGCGTCACTCAATCGCCCTGCCAGACAAAGAGATACGCTATATGGCACCATCTCTGCCAAGACGAGTATCCCTCACAGCCGTCACAGCCATCGTCACACAGCGACGGCCTCACCTCATCCGCTAGCCTGATGAAGCCGAACGTGAGAAGCTATAGCTTGCAGGTTGGCCTTAGCGACAGCGAGGCTTTTTTGTAATAAGTGGGCTCAGGACTTTTTCTCTATGACCAGCACGCTGCCAAACTTTCAGAATGTTGATCTCAATCCTCTCGCTTCGTCAAACGGCCATCATCACGGCAATGATAACGGTTCGGAGCCTAGCATCAAACGCCCAGATCTTGACCTCACTGCGCTCAACCAAACCTTTGATCGTGCCAAGGCGACTGAGCTGATTGAGTGGGGCTACCAAACCTTTGGCGAAAGCCTGGTGATGAGCACTAGCTTTGGCATTCAGTCGGCGGTGATGCTTCAGCTTGTGACCAGCGTGGTTCCTAACATCCCAATTATTTGGGTCGATACCGGCTATTTGCCAGCCGAAACTTATCGCTTCGCTGACGCCCTCAGTCAAAGGCTTTCGCTCAATCTTCAGGTGTATCAGTCGCCGATTACGCCTGCCCGCATGGAAGCGCGATATGGCAAGCTCTGGGAAGTCGGTACGGTGGAAGCGTTTAACCAATACGATCAGCTGCGCAAGGTCGAGCCGATGCAGCGGGCGCTGAAAGAACTAGGCGCGATCGCTTGGCTCACTGGCCTGCGCGCCGACCAAACCGGCCATCGCAAAAGCCTCGAACGCATTGGGCTACAGGGCGAATTCTATAAGCTGCTGCCGATTTTGCACTGGCATTCAAAAGACGTTTACGACTATCTTAAAGCCCACAATTTGCCCTATCATCCCCTGTGGGAAGAAGGCTACGTCAGCGTGGGTGACTGGCACTCTAGCAGACCGCTCAGCGCCGATGATACTGACGAACGCGCCACTCGCTTTAATGGCCTCAAGCAAGAGTGCGGTATTCACATTCCTCAAACGCCTGAAGAAGCAGAGAGTCTAAATTCCAGTTCGCTGTAAGCTTTGTTATCAGTTTTGCTATCAAGTTTGCTTTAAAACTTTCTCTAACCATGTCTCTTTTGCCAGATCCTTCAGCTAACTTTGAACTAGATCCTGATTTGGCTAAGATTGCAGCAAAGTTTGTTAGAAAAGGCGTCGTTCAAACGATTGTGCCTTTGGGCAATGGCAACATTAACAGCACGTTTCTGGTAACGGCAACAGCTGAAACAGCCGCTAAAACAGATGCCGAAGCAGATGCCAAACGCTTTGTCCTTCAGCGTATCAATACTCAAGTATTCCGTCAGCCTGAGCGCGTGATTCAAAACATGAGGGTGCTGAGCGATCATCTGCGTGATTGTCCTTCTCAACATCTGCGCCGATGGGAGACGCCACAGATCTTACTCACCAACCAAAATCAGAGCTATTGGATTGATGAGGCGGGTGAATATTGGCGGGCTATTAGCTTTATTGAACACGCTCATGTGCTTGAGACGGTAGAAAATGCTGCCCACGCGCAAGAAATTGGCTATGGCTTGGCGATGTTTCACAGTCTGATTAGCACCTTGCCTGCTGATAAGTTGACTGATACACTAGAGGGCTTTCACATTACACCGACTTATTTGGCGGAGTATGAGCGAGTTAGAGCGCGAGTTGGACAGACGCGATCGCACCCTTCTAAACTCAGCAACGAGCAAACTGAGCAAGTTCTTTATTGTTTGACGTTTGTCGAAGACCGTAAAGCGTGGGCGCATGTGCTAGAGCGGGCTAAAGCAGCGGGTCATTTAAAGCTGCGACCGATTCACGGCGATCCTAAAGTCAACAACATCATGCTGGCAGACAACGGCCAAGCGGTGAGCCTAATCGATCTCGATACGATTAAGCCGGGGTTGGTGCACTACGACATTGGCGACTGTTTGCGCTCCGGCTGCAACCCGCTCGGTGAAGAAACCGAAGATTGGCAAAATGTTGTTTTTGACACGGCCTTAGCAGAAGCGATGCTAAAAGGCTATTTGTCACTGGCAAAAGACTTTTTAACCGAGCAAGATTATGACTATTTGTACGATGCAATTCGGCTGATTGCCTTTGAGCTGGGGCTGAGATTTTTAACCGATTATTTAGCCGGTAACGTGTACTTTAAGGTGACGCATCCGACCCATAATCTCACGCGGGCTTTGGTACAGTTAAAGCTGACCGAAAGCATAGAGCAGCAGGCCGATACGCTAAAAAAGATAATTCAATCGTTAAGATAAATGCCGCCTATTTCCTTTACTCTAAAGCCCTTCGAGGCTAGTGAAAGTACTCAAAACTTGATCATTACTGGCACAGTTGCTAAAACAAGTGACAGTCTTTCTTTTATCTATACGTTAGCAGGCGATTTAGCAGCGATCGCCGTCCCATCTCTCGATCTGGCCCTGAGCCCAGCCAACGCCCGCCAAGATCGGCTTTGGGAAAAGACCTGCTTTGAATTCTTTCTCGCAGCAGGTACACAGCATTCTAAGGCCGATCCCTACTGGGAGTTTAATCTATCGCCAGCAGGCTACTGGAACGTATTTGCGCTAGCCAACTATCGTCAAGGTCTGCGCATAGAACCCGATTTTTCATCGCTGCCCTTTACCGTCAAAATGTCTCCTAACACGCTTCAGCTAGAGATATCAGCGGACATTAGCCAAATAGTGAATCCGTCGCAGCCGCTGAGGCTAGGGGTGAGTGCGGTAATTGTGAGCACGGCTGGAGAAGAGAGTTTTTGGGCAGTAGTACATCCTGGTTTTGAAGCCGACTTTCACCATCCTGATAGCTTTGCGATCGCGCTGTAGCCAAAGAAGGTAGCCAAAGAAAGCTGTGGTAGGGTTGACATAGTTTCTATCTGCTTTTTTTAAAAACTGGCCCTTAAAAACAGGATTCCATCCCAGCTATGACAGCCCCTTACTCAGGTCAATCCAAAGCCAAAACAATATTTTTACTGGTCTCTATGGTTGGCTGGCTGATTGTCGGTGCATCCCTGATTTATCTCATGCCTGTAGCAGCCCACACCTTTCGCCCCTCAGCGCTAACGGATACGTGGATGCAAACCCTCGCCCGCAGCGGCTACAGCCCCATGATGGCGGTCATTGGCGGCGGTACAGCTTTTGTTTTAACGGTTGCTGGCAATGCGCTGTGGTACCAAAAATTTGAAGGCAAAGCGTGAAGCGATGAAAACAATTG
>QBMP01000031.1:2280-7738 GCA_003242115.1 Phormidesmis priestleyi | reverse complement strand
GGGCTGCGTGAGCTGGGATTCTACGATTGAGTATTATCGACTGCTCAACGATACGGTCAGGGCAGAATTAGGTGGGCTGCACTCGGCCAAAATTTTGATGTATTCAGTCGATTTTGAAGAATTGGTGGCACTTAAGCATCAGGAAGACTGGCAGGCGATTGGGCAGCTACTCGCAACTGCCGCCGGTCAGCTAGAGCGCTCAGGGGCGGAGTGCATATTGCTAGCGACTAACACTATGCACAAGGTTGCGGATGTGATTTCTAGCTCTACTCAGATTCCGCTGATTCACATTGCCGATGCTACCGCTGACGCGATTAAGCAAGCAGGCTTTAGCCGGGTCGGGCTGCTGGGCACTCGCTTTACGATGGAAGAATCTTTTTATAAAGATCGGCTGACCCGTCAGCATGGGTTAGCGGTGCAGGTGCCTGATCGCGATGATCGCGACTTTGTTCATCATGTTATTTACGATGAGCTGTGTTTGGGTCATATTCAAGCGGCATCGCGCGATCGCTTTCACCAAATCATCGCCAATCTAATCAATTCAGGCGCTGAAGCCGTGATTCTAGGCTGCACAGAAATTAGCCTACTGGTCAAGCCCAATGACAGCGCAGTCCCTCTTTTTGACACCACCGAAATTCATGCAAAAGCAGCCGTCGCTTGGGCTTTGGCTTGATCCATAAGCGAGCTTCATTACCGAATCAATCGCGCTTACTCCAAAAGGTGAGCCCTTGCAGCGACTTCTCTCCCGGCACATTTCCCAATAAAGAAATCAACAGCCCTAACCCTACCGCAATTGGGGCAATTACCGCCGAGCGCCAAATGCCTGGGAAACTCAGCCAGCCCATGCCGTTGCCAACTACGAGAAAAATCACCGCCGCAATCGTGCCATAAAAAGCGCCATTTGCATTCACTCTAGGCAGCAGCACACCCATCAGAAACAGCCCTAGCAAGGGGCCTAAAAACATTGCCGTGTATTCGATTAAAAACGGCAACAGATCTTCGCCGGTCGAAGCTACGTAAAAGGCAGAAAAAATGCCTAAAATGCCCCAGATGCCAATCAGCCACTGGGCCACTTTCAGCGACTGCGATTCTGACACCGCTGAAGGCGAATAGCGCTGATAAAAGTCAACGGTCATACAGGTCGCCAGAGAATGCAGGGCCGAATCAATCGAAGACATCGCCGCTGCAAAAATTGCCGCCACCAGCAGCCCCGAAGCCCCGGGCGGCACCTGGTTGACAATGAAGTAAGGCAAAATACTGTCGGCGGTTTCGAGGGTGCCTTCAGGCGTGACTACGAGCCCTGACAACAAAGTAGGATTGAGCGAATAAAAGCCGTATAGCAAAACGCCCAACACTAACGTTGCCGCCACGCCAATTAATCCTGAAAACCAGCCTAACAGAATCGCCTTCCGCCCTGATTGAATATCAGCGCAAGAAACATAGCGCTGAACCGATTGTTGATTTGTACCTGCCACTGCAAAGGCTAGCATTCCGTAAGCAAATACTGCCGTCGGCAGCGATCGAATCGAATCAGGTTCCCACGATGGGTTAATCACTGAGAGCTTTCCGGCTGCGCTAGCCGCACTCCACAATTCACCAATACCGCCAGGAACTGCCGTTGCCGCCGTCCAGATGCCCGCCGCTAAGCCAACAAAAATCATTCCAAATTGCAGCACATCTGTCCAAATTACCGCCGCAATGCCGCCAGTGATGGTGTAAACAATCGAGACTGCGCCGACAATAAAAATGGCCAAATCAATGGGGATGCCAACAATCGTAGAAACGGCCAAAGAAGCGGCATAGAGCAAGCCCCCTAAGCGGGCAATCACAAATAGCAAAAAGCATAGGGAGCCGAGCGATCGCGTCTTTGCATCGAACCTTTGTTCTAAATACTCGTAGGCTGTAGTCAAATTCAGCCGCATAAAAAAGGGCAAAAAGAGCAAGATCACCAGCGCGTAGCCGATTAAATCGCCAAGCTGAAGCTGAAGATACAAAAGCCCATAATTGAAGCCTTCTCCTGGCCCGCCAAGTAGAGAAGCCGCCGAAAAAGAGGTGGCAATAATCGAAAAACCAATCGCCCACCAAGGCAACTGTCGCGATCCTCGAAAATATTCATCTGTGCTGGTTTGTTTGCGACTCGCTGCCCAGCCAATCGCCAGAACTGCTAGTGCATACAGCACAACAATCACCCAATCAATGGGACTCATGGCACCGCTCCTCCCTTAATACCCGGAAATAGACTGCCGCCATCATGACATATTTGAGCCGTGATCCTGAAGCCCGGAATCAGGCCAGAGTCAGGCCAGAGTCAGGCCGGAGTCAGAACAGCATTAGCCCAGAACTAGGCTGGCATTAAACTGGCATTAAACTGGAACTAGCTTTGAGTTTAGCGGCAGCAGCTTTGAGTGGTGGCAGCAGGTTCAGCGATACGGCCAGTGAGTTGAGATCGCGAAAGTCAGGATGTTTTTCCTGTTTGGGGCCGTGGTAGTCGCTGCCGCCCGTCATCAATAGGTTGTAGGTTTGGCAATACGCCTCTAGCCGCCGGGTTTGGCTGACGCTGTGAGTTGGGTGATAGACCTCAATGCCCATCAGCCCTGCTTCGACGAGTATCGGCAAAATCGTTTCTACTGTGCCCCCGCGAAAAATGCAGGGATGCGCCCACACCGGCACGGCTCCGCAGCTCAGCAGCAGCGCAATGCCTTCTTGGGCAGTAAATTTTTCGTAAGGGACAAAAGCGGGGCCATCGTCGCTTAAAAAGCGCTCAAAAGCTTCATTCTGAGATCTGACATGACCGGCGGCTTTGAGGGCGCTAGCAATGTGAGGCCGACCCGGAGCCATTGAGCCTGACATATCCGGCAACTCAATCGGATAGCCCAGTGCGGCTAGCTTGTCGGCCATTTTGTGAGCGCGACGTTTGCGGCCTTCGACCCGTTCTTGCAGGGGCTCTAGCAGCTTTTCTGCATCTGGATAAAACCCCAAAATGTGCATAGAGCGCTCGTTGTAAACCGTGCTCAGCTCTAGCCCCGGAACGATTTCTAAGCCTAGCGGAGAAGCTGTAGAGATAGCTTCATCCCACCCAGCCATCGTGTCATGATCGGTAATCGCCAAGGCTCTAACGCCTTTTTCAGCGGCAAACTTTACCAGCTCACTTGGGGTGAGACTGCCGTCAGAACAAGTCGTGTGGCTATGAAGTTCGAGCATGGTAGAGAGCCAGTGGTGAAAAGATACAAGTCCTTGCTTTCATTATGAGCTATAAGCTTCAAAACCTCTTCAAAACCTCTTCAAAACCTCGGTGTGACTCTAGGCTTAAAGACATTGCTGACCCCTCCTTGTGGCGGATAGCGAGTTTCAATCGCGAGGGTTTCTGTCGGCGGCTGATTAGCTACTCGGATATCCAGCGGCCCTAGTTGAGTGATAGGGGTAAAGCCCACAATCGGCGCTTGATCGTGGCGGCAAACAATGTGGCTAATGTAGCGTTGCCAATCAGCAGGGTCAATACCCTCAAGGTGGTAAGGCATGTAAATCGGCACGTCGCGATGCAGATAATAGTAGCCGCCCGTGAGATACCATTCGCTGCTGAGATTGAGCACAGATACTAGCTGTGGCTGATCGTGAAGGTACTGGTAGGCGCGAATCTGCGGTGACTTTGGTTCGATGAAAAAGGAGGTGATGAAGAGAGTTGCGATCGCATAAAACGCCATCAGCCCCAAGAGCAACTTACCCCAGTTTTTTTGTTTGCTTTGAGGCCGCACCTGCCAAAGATCGTCAATCGTCAGGGCGCTCAGCAGCAGGCAAATCGGCACAGCCGCAAAAATAAACCGATATTCTTTATGGCCAATTAGCATATGAGGCAGCACCACAGCGGCTAAGAGCGCCAGCAGCATCCAGGGTTTGGGCCGTTTTCGCCAAAGACTATGCGCAATGGTCACCCAAAACACACCGCCCGAATACAGCCCCAGCATCACAGCGTAATAGCCAACCGGCTCATTGCCCCACAGGCTGCTAATGCCATAGACCTTGTTGTAAAGATAGTTGTTGTAATAAGATACAAAATAGCCGTCTAGCGTGTAATGATCTAACCAACCGGCAAAGGCCACGACGGCTGAAAATCCGGTGGAAGCGATCGCCATTTCTCTCCATGACCAGCGCTTTTGCCAAACATACAGTAGCCCCAACAGCACGACGACGAGCGCAGCAGGCGCATACTGTAGCCGCAAAGCCACCGCTCCAGCGCCGCAAAGCCCAAGCAGCAAGGCGGTCTTAGCCGTGGGCCTGATCACCAAGCAAGTCAGCGCTGCCAGCAGCAGATAAGCGCCAACAACTTCAGGCGTCAGGGTGCTAGCGCGAATTACCAATTCATACCAGCCTGCGGCCAGCACACTGGCGATGCGGCCCACCGATTCGCTCATCAGCACGCGGCCCAGCCAATACAGGCAGTAAATCACTGATAGAGAAAGCAAGCAGGCGATAATCTGCACCAGCGGAATGTAGGTACTAGGTTCGTTCAGCCCTAGCCAACGACCGCCTGAAAGCAGCAGCGAAATCGCTCCGGGCAAGAGCCAACTGCGGATGCCATACACATATTCCCAGGGCACATAGCCATAGCCGTAGGTGAGCCGGTGGGCTTGCTCAGTGTATTGAATAATCTCATCGGGGTGAAGCGATCGCTCCGTCAGCAGCACCACTAATAGCCGCAGCAGCAGCCCTAAGCCGATCACCCAAGGCAGCTTGTCCCACTTGTTTGGCATGAAGCTAGGCTTTAAGCCGGGATCTAACTTGTCGCGATAAGTCATAATTGCGTTAGGTTGGAGGCTCGCTAAAGTAAAGCCTGACGTACTCTAACGTTTTTTTGTCTTGTTCCTATCGTCTTCTGACGATTCTTCTGTGCTATGACCAGTCATCTCTCCACCAGCATTTCTCAAGAGAGCCCTTCTCAAAAGAGCCTTTCTCAAAAGGGCCTTTATCAAAAATTAGCGCAAAAATTAGCGCAGTTGCAGGCTATTTTTCGGGAAATGGATCGTGCCCTGGTGGCCTATTCGGGTGGCATTGACAGCACGCTGGTCGCCAAGGTCGCGCATGATGTGCTGGGAGTGCGCGCCCTAGCCGTCACGGCCAATTCGCCGTCTCTAATGCCTGAAGATTTTGCTGATGCTAAGGCTCAAGCAATTGAGATGGGAGTAGCCCATAAAGTTGTTGAAACCTATGAAATGGAGAATGAGAACTATACCTCCAACCCGGTGAATCGCTGCTACTTTTGCAAAAGCGAGCTGCACGATACGCTGAGGCCATTAGCCGATGAATTGGGCTATCCGTATATAGTAGACGGGCTAAATGCGGATGACCTGCAAGATTATCGGCCTGGGATTGCAGCGGCAAAAGAACGGGGGGTGCGATCGCCGCTAGCTGAAGTCGGCATCACTAAGCTAGAAGTGCGCGAACTCGCTCGGCAGCTAGACCT
>QBMP01000031.1:0-2270 GCA_003242115.1 Phormidesmis priestleyi | reverse complement strand
GCCCTGCCTCAGCTCCCGCTTCCCGTATGGTGAACTGATTACGACTGCCAAGCTACACCGGGTAGGTAGGGCCGAGCGCTACTTACGTGACTTGGGCTACCGGAATTTGCGGGTACGCTCAGAGGGTGAAACAGCGCGGATTGAGCTGATGCCTGAGGCGATCGCTGCTTTCGTCACAGCGGTAGAGTTGCCTGTGCTGGTCGCTGCGTTTCAGGACTTAGGATTTGCTTACGTCACTTTAGATTTAGAAGGCTATAAAAGCGGCAAGCTTAATCGGGTATTGAGTAACGTCAGTACGCAGGCGATCGCTTAATAATCTGCTGATTTCTCAAACCGATTTCTCAAGCTGATTTCTCAAACTGATTTCTCAAACTGATTTCTCAAACTGATTGTCAAGCTGGTTTCTCAGCAGATGCGCAACATCCTTTTCCTTCAGACATCTGCTCATCTGCTCATATGATTTCTTTCAATCTCAGACCATGATTGAGCGCTAGCCTGAGCAGTTGGCAACGCCTCAGCGTGATTGTTCACCGAATTTTGCACAGAATGCTGAACAAGCTGAATCAATTCAGCATTTGCCTGCTCAGGCGTCCTTGATCGATGGCGCTCAGAGACAAACTGTTCTGGATCGATGCCGTCAAACGTAGGCGGCAACCAAACTCTAATAACGAGCAGCGCCCCTAACACCAACAGAAAAGCGCAGGCGACTAAAACCTGTATCCAATTCGTTTCCAACACGCCGCGTACAATAATTTCTCTCAAGACAGAAACAATCGATACTTCGACCGCGACACCAATAGAAACCCGATGCTCTTTTAAATAGATAATCAGCAGGCGAAATAGCTCAACCAAAATCAGCAGAAACAAAATATCTGACGTCACTGGCTGAAAATCTACAGGCGGCAGCAGAGAAAGTGCCATCTCCCTGATCTGAAGCACCATAAAACTAAATAGACCAATGCACAGACAAATCACAATAAAATCTTGTACGGTTTCTAACAGGCGAATCACGCTCTGATTGTTTAGCCACTGGTACCAGGGCAGAGATGTCGATACAGATGTTGGCCGAGCGGTGGGCAGCGACGGCGATTGAGGCGCATTCATAACAGAGCCTGATTAGGGAAATAAACAACAGCAATATATTGAGCAAAAATGCTCTGAGCAAAAATGCCCGCATCAAAAGTCAAACCTGTCAGATTTACAGTGAAAAGAGCGGCTTTTCATCTGGTCTTAGCTAGTTTCAGCGAGTTTCAGCAAGTTTTAGCAATAGCGACGAACCTCTTCAGGGCACTGTTCGACTAAATAGCAGAGGGCTCGAAACCGCAAGCCAACGACTTCTTCATACAGAGGATTGAGTTTGCACAGGGGTGGAATTTGCAGGCGGAAGCGACCCAACAGGCAAATATCTTGCTCAAAAGGACAGTTCTCAGGAATCATTCGGCAAAGGAAACGAGCGATCGCTGCGTCGCGAACTTCAAAATCATTCAGCCATTTGCGAATAGGAGACAAACCACGAAATAAAGCTCTAGGTGAAGACAATAAGAGATTTGCCGTTTCAAATAGCAGTTGCTCAGCAGGTTTGCGTAATTTCAACATAACTGTACCAAATGCGAGTGGTTGAAAGTTCTTGCTTATAGCTTAGACATAATCTCCGCAAATGCAAACACCGTAAAAATATAAATATCGTTTATATCTGATAACCTTTGCTTAACTCTCCTTGGAAGGCGTCACTCATATTCTGGCTACAGCTAGGCGATCGCAACTTCGGCTTTATTGCTTGAGCCGTAGCAAGTACCATGTATGCACAAGACCGATTTGAACCCAACTCACATCTCAAGGATGGATCGATGGCTCAGCTTATTTTGTATGGAACGCCTATTAGTACTTATGTTCGTACAGTTCGGCTGCTGCTAGAAGAAATCGGCACAGAGTACGAGCTTGAGGGGACTAACTTTTTGAAAGGCGAAACTCAATCGGCAGCGTATTTGGCTAAAAATCCCTTTGGCAAAGTTCCTGCTTTGGCCGTAGATGAGGCCGTTATTTACGAAACAATTGCAATTACCAGCTATCTGGATACCGTTTTTGCTAACGGCAGATTTAGCCCAACTGCTCCCCTCCTAAAAGCCCGAATGCAGCAGATTATCGGCATTATTGACAGCTATCTCTACCCTAAGGCAATCGGCGCTGTCGTTATTAGACCTGTTGGGAAATAAAGGGTAGTATAAAGCAACTATATCTGAGGCCAGCGATGCTAAATTTAGAGCGGATAC
>QBMP01000319.1 GCA_003242115.1 Phormidesmis priestleyi | reverse complement strand
AGGCCCAGTCGCCAGGCTGAACGTCAGAGAGTTCGGAAACGCTGGTAACTTGAGCGAGTTGGACAGGCTCAGCTACGGAAATATTGGAAACGGGCAGGGTAGCAGCCGTGTCAGCAGAGATTGCTTCAGTAACAGTGGATTCAGCAGCGATCGCATTGCCGGAGACGGCGATTACAGCACCCAAAGCGACTGGAGCGACTAGCAATGTTTTCCAGAGCATATTTTTCATTTCTTAGATTTTCCTCACACCTTTTAAATAGACAAGAACTTTGCTTTTCCTATCAAAGTTTGAATTTTTGAGTGAAGCCCTATGACTTAAGGCACAAACTTTTCTCAAACTTAAGATGAATGCTAGCAGCTCGGCTTTGTATAGACCAACACCCTAGGCCAGTTTTATTTTATTAATAGAACTGGCCCTAGCCAGATGCCATCTTTTGAAAACAAATAGCTTCGCCAAAATCTATGTATCAGTAAATACTCTGAGCCTTTGCAACGACGGGATTAGAGATTTTGGCAAGAGGTAGCGCGCGATCGCAAATCATCAAGCAGCATCGAAGCTCGATACCTCATTGATAAGTTTTTTCGATATTTTTGTTGCCGTTTGTCCAGAAACAAAGACATCTAGGTTCACTACCATTAAATAAATCACAATGACTTTTGCCCTTTAAAAAACCATCCGCTCCCACCTTAATGAAAAGGGGGGAGCGGTCTGGTCGGGTCTTCAGGTTAAAACCAAACTGCCGGAAGGAAATCCAGCCATCTAGCCCTAACATTTGATGCTAGTGCTAGTTCTAGAGAACTGCCCCGGCACACAGCCGGTTCACATCAACCTGTAGACCCTTGTATGTATCACCTACAGACATGGGCATCACCTCCTAATTCCCTCAGGGATTGCGACTGAACAAGTCAGCAGCAACTGAGCAATATGTTGCTCACGTAAGAGAATATAGCACGCCTTTTCGGTGGTCGTGTGCAATTGACGCTCTCCCCCTAACCCTACGGGTATAGTCGGAGATTCTTGTTTCGCAGACTCTTAACTAGCCAGCAGCCGAAGCCACTGCCCCCGTCAGACCGTCTCAACAAGCATTTTATTTAGCGTCCACCATGCGCCCCACGGCAGACTCGAAATATTCAGTTTTTCAATTTGGACGTTTTGAGTTGTCAGTATCTGAATCGTTCTCTGAGCCGCTCGTGGGTGTTCCTACCTTCTATGTTTTCGCATTTTCATGCGTCCTTCAATGATACCAAGATTGCTCGTCTCGTCGCTATCTTTTCGCTCGATTTCATCATTGCTTAAAGATACTCCTCATCTCCCCTGGCTTTCACCACCCCCTAACCCTACGGGGATAGGCGGAGCACTAGCCGATTCTTGTTAGCCCAGCCGCGCGGAGCCTTAAATTCTCCCGATATTTCGTGAAAATTATTTAGGAATATCGCTAAAGTCTCTAAAAAGGAACTTTTTTCTTAGCCGATTTACCGCTTTCAAAGTCAAGCTCTTTCAGCTTTTTCAAAATTCGGGTGAAATATTCCTGGAGATAGTCTTCTAGCGTCGTAATTTCACTTTTCTCAATGCCGAAGGTCTGGTATACCTGATCCATTGGCGCATCCATGACGTTTCCGCTGGCGCTGACTTCTGTAAAAGCAAGGCGATCCGCTAAATCCCATGTCCATTGAAAAAAGGCGGCCATGTTTCGAGCGCCTCGCAGCAAACCAGGTGGCATTTGTGAAACGCTAGCGCGCTGATCGGATAAGCGCTCACAGAGGCGGATGATTTCATATGCGCCCCAGGCTCTCGTTCCGGCGAGTGGGAAGGTCGCTTTTTCGGCAGCAGGTAAAGTTAGTGCCTTGACTGCGAATTTGGCGATATCTTGGCTGTTCATATAGGCAATAGCGCCTGCTTCACCCATCACCCAGACAGACTGCCGCTCTAAAATCGGGATGGCATACTGCCCGATTAAGCCCTGCATAAATCCACAGGGTCTAAAAATGGTGTAGTTGAGCCCGGATTCGACTAAAAACTTTTCAGTGCAGTCTTTGATTTCCATCAGCGGCACGTTGGGATATTCGCCTGCGCCCAAAATTGAAAAAAAGATAAAGCGATCCACGCCAGCGTCTTTAGCGGCCTGCATCAGCGCAACTTTGCCGTGCCAGTCTACATCGTAGATGCCTTCTTTTTCGGCAGGGCGAGAGGTCGAAGCATCAATCACTGCGGTCACATTTTCAAAGCAAGGCGGCAAGCTGCCGGGGCCAGTTAAGTCCGCTTTGACAAGCTGAGCGCCCCACTCTCTCAGAAAGCTGGCTTTTTGAAAATTTCTGACCAGGCACTTTACCTCATAGCCTTCATCCAGGGCTCGGCGAACAATTTGCCTGCCCAGTGTGCCAGTTGCGCCAACGACTAATAAGACCATGAGGTTTGTAAACAAAACTTAATATAATTCTCAGTTTAACAGAAGTCGTTACGACCGCGTTATTCTTCGCCGCCTTGCACTTTTAGCATCAAAAAGCCGACGCTTAGACCCACTAAAACCATGCCGAAAATCAATACAGCTGTGCTAAAAATTTCGCCGCCCATGTCTTTTATCTCTCCTAAGCTGAATTACAAACTAACTCTGAGCAAATATCTGACCTTGCTCGGATATGCTTGCTCATTTTAGAGTGTTTTGGATCTACTCCAACGTCTAGGGTTGATTACGCTAGGCTCGTAAGACGGCTCCTTTAAAGATATGTAAATTGTATGTTAACGCTTTCTCAGACTCAGCGAAACGCTAGGCAAATGACTAACCAACGCAAGCCTCGGTTGGTCATGACGCTGGGCGATCCGGCTGGGATTGGCCCGGAGGTGGTACTCAAGGCGCTAAGCCAGCCTCGGTTTGAGCAGCAGGCTGACGTTGTGATAATCGGCTCAAGCACCCATCTCCAAACCACTTACAAACGGCTCCAAGCTACTGCGCCTCACGAAACTTTCAGAGATCCCGATAGCTTAACCGTGATCGATATCGCGGTAGATGAATCGATTCGATCGGGACTGATCACCGGAACCGGCAATGCTAGCAGCGGTGAAGTGGGTTTTCAGACGCTGAAAAGTGCGATCGCGCGTACCCTTGCAGGCGAATTTGATGGCATTGTCACCGCCCCCATTGCCAAATCAGCTTGGCTAGCGGCTGGCCATGCCTACCCTGGGCAAACCGAATTGCTGGCCGAGATGTCGAATACTCAGCGCTTTGGTATGTTATTTGTCGCGAAGTCTCCGCACAGCGGTTGGACAATGCGAACGCTGCTAGCGACGACGCATATTCCGCTGAGCGAGGTGCCCAAGGCGCTGACACCGGAGCTGATGACTTTGAAGCTAGAGCTGCTGATTGAGTGTTTGCAGCGGGACTTTGGCTTGCAGCAGGCGAGAATTGCTATAGCCGGACTCAATCCCCACAGCGGTGAGCAGGGTCAGCTTGGCCGAGAAGAGCAAGATTGGCTGATTCCCTGGATGAATGCTCAGCGGCAGCGATTTCCGCACATTTATATAGAGGGGCCAGTGCCGCCGGATACGCTTTGGTTGCAGCCGGGGCAGGCTTGGCATAGCGCGGCAAAGCAAAACAGCGCCCATGACGGCTATTTGGCGCTGTATCACGATCAGGGGCTGATTCCGGTAAAGCTTTTGGCCTTTGATTTAGCGGTAAATACGACGATTGGATTGCCTTTTATCAGGACTTCGCCAGATCACGGGACGGCGTTTAATATTGCGGGGCAGGGAGTGGCGCGATCGCACAGTACCGAAGCCGCGCTCGATTTGGCGATTGAGCTGGCGGCTCAGCGCTTAGCGGCCAATGGAGTAGCAGTGAACGGGCGATCGCTATCTCTAAAAGGCTCTGTCTAAAAGGCTCTATCTAAAATTTCTAAAATAGAGCTAATTGATCCGGTGGTTGGGCTAGTGCCATCCAAGGCAACGGCGGCACGGGTGCCTGGGCAGATTCCAGGCAGGTCTGAAAATAGCGGGCAATAGCGGGTGACTCTACCTCCATTGGGCAGTGAACAAAAAAGTAAACCTGCTTGCCCAAGCTCAGCCAATCGTTTACCTGAGTCACCCAGGCCGCCAAATAGTCGTGATTACGCAGCAAACGCGGATGGCTGATGTAGCGCACAATCGCAAAGTCGGCTGTCACGACTGGCTGCAAAGGCACCTTTGGCTTGCGGCGATGAGAGCGAAGCTGAGGATCGGTGTCGCCTTCGGCTTCCCACGCATAAATTGGCCTTGTATCGAGCAATACTCGACCCACGCCAAGCTGAGTCAGTAGCGCCGTTAGCTGCGCCGCAGGTTCAGCTTGAAACCAATCGAGATGGCGCACTTCTACTGAGATTGGCGCAACCTGACGAGGCCAAGCCGTGAGGAAATTCGTCAAATCAGCGATCGCCACCGGACTATAGCTAGGCGGTAGTTGCGCCATCACGGGGCCAAGCCGTGAGCCTAAGCCCTGCATCAGCTCTAAAAATGACAGCGCCGCCGGTAAATGAGCCATTAATGGCCCTGCGTGAGTGATGGTACGCGGTAGCTTGGGGCAAAAGCGAAAGTCATCGGGGGTTTGATCAGCCCATCGCTGCACCATCGCGGCTGAAGGCACGGAGTAAAACGTGGTGTTGCCCTCGACGGTGAGCATTCGCTCACCATACAGCCGCAAAAAATTCGTCGGCTGACTCTTGGGCGGATAAAAGCTACCTACCCAATCTTTAAAGGCCCAGACCGCACAGCCCATGAGAAAGTTCAGCATTTTGGGAGTCGATTGTGGGTGCTGGTGAGTTGGCGGAGGCGATCGCTCACCTCATCGGTCAGCAAATCCGAGGTGTCATAGCGCCATCGCCAGTTATTTGGAATTTTACTGGGGTCATTCATCCGAGCGCTGCCATCGAGGCCAAATAGATCTTGCAAGGGCACAATCGCTAGATCTGCTATAGACTTCAGGGC
>QBMP01000318.1 GCA_003242115.1 Phormidesmis priestleyi | reverse complement strand
TATTGAAGAAGGGGTAGGGCAGCGCTTCAGCGGCGCGACTTGGTTTGCACCGCCGATGGCCTTGGGCGCGATCGCTCAGCAAGATCTGCCGCTGGCACTGGATTTGGCCCAGAAAATGGGGACAAGCATCGCCCAAGAAGCGGTAGCCATTGGCCTCAACTGGCTGCTAGCGCCGGTGGTAGATGTGAATAATAACCCGGCTAATCCGGTGATTAACGTGCGCGCTTTTGGCGAAACGGCAGAGATCGTCGCGCAGCTTACCAGCGCTTTTATTGCCGGTACGCAAGCATTTCCGGTGCTGACCTCGGCGAAGCATTTCCCGGGTCATGGCGATACCGCTACCGATTCTCACCTGAGCTTGCCGGTGATACATCATGACGTTGAGCGGCTGCATGAGCTGGAACTGGTGCCGTTTGTGCGGGCAATAGCAGCCGGTGTAGACAGCATTATGACGGCGCATCTGCAAATTCCTAGCCTCGATCTTGACTATTCGGCCACGCTGTCTAAAATGACGCTGAGCGGTTTGCTGCGCCGGGATTTGGGCTTTGAAGGGCTGATTGTGACGGATGCTTTGGTGATGGATGCTATAGCCACTCAATACGGCGCAGAAGAAGCCGCCGTGCTGGCCGTTGCCGCTGGTGCTGATATTTTGCTGATGCCTGCTGATGTGGAAGGGGCGATCGCTGCCGTCTGCGCGGCTGTTGAATCCGGGCGAATCAGCAAATCCAGCATTTTGCGATCTGTCGAGCGGATTTGGCGAGTCAAACACAAGATCGCTGATTTGCCGGTAACCGACTCCTTTTCGCAGCACGCTTGGCAGCAGCAGGCCGTGCCGCCGATTCAGCTAGAGCAGGTGGCCACAGCGCCGACGAGAGCCTTAGCCGCTCAGATTTTACGCGCCTCTCAGCAGGTCAGCCACTTACCGGCTCATAGCCTGAGTGAGGCGATTAGTGCGCCGCTGCTCCCCGGCCAGAATTTGATTTTGGTCGATGATCTGCTGCACTGCCCGTTTTTGGATAGAACTGCACCTGCGGTGACACTGCCCACGGCTCTGGGCTACCATCTGATGCTCGTCGATAGTCGCAGCGCCGATGTGACCACGCTAAATCGCGACGCGACGACGTTAGTACAGCTTTTTATTCGCGGCAATCCGTTTCGCAGCGGTGAAAGCTTGAGCGCCGAGGCCCATCGCTACCTCCAAGCCCTTGGCTCTAACCTTCAAGCTCTCGTTATTTACGGTAGCCCTTATGTGTGGCAGCAGATTCAGCCGCTGCTACCAGAAAAAACGCCCTGTGTGTTTAGCTACGGGCAAATGAAAATGGCGCAAGCGATCGCGCTACAGCCATTGCTCACTCCTGAAGCCAATCCTGCTGAGGCGGGCCAAACGCTAGGCCAAACGCTATTAGGTGCGGTGAATACAGCCTTCACCGATTAGGTTTTACAATGGGCCTGTACCACAATTGTGCATCCGTACCGGCTATCTACATCCCCATAATCGCGTAGCCAGAATCGACATAAATCACCTGTCCGGTAATGCCGCTAGCGAGATCGCTGCACAAGAATGCGGCTGTGTTGCCAACCTCCGTTTGCGTTACGGTGCGGCGCAAAGGCGCGATTTCTTCCACATGGTGAATCATGTCCAAAATGCCGCCCACAGCAGATGACGCCAACGTGCGAATCGGCCCCGCCGAAATGCCGTTGACTCGAATATTTTGCGGCCCCAAATCAGCGGCCAAATAGCGCACATTCATTTCTAGCGCGGCTTTGGCAATGCCCATCACATTGTAGTTAGGAATGACGCGAACCCCGCCTACATAGGTCAGCGTCACGATGTTGCCGCCTTCAGGCATCAACGCTTTGGCTCCTTGCGCTAGCCGCACGAGTGAATAAGCGCTCACACTCAAAGCGAGGTCAAATCCGGCTCTGGAGGTGTCGCTGAAGCTGCCGGTCAGATCGTCGCGATTGGCAAAGGCCAAGCAGTGGATCAAAATGTCGAAGGTGCCCCATTTGTCTTTGACGGCATTAAACAGATCGTCTACCTGCGCATCGTCTTGGACGTTGCAGGGCAAAAATAGGCTGGGTTGAAGCGGTTCGGTGAGCGATCGCACCTTACTCTCAGCCTTGCCCTTACCATCCGGCAAGTAGGTAACGCCAATGTCTGCGCCCGCCTGATGCAGTTGCTGAGCAATTCCCCAAGCAATTGAGCGATTGTTGGCAATCCCAGTGACAAGGGCCTTTTTTCCAGTCAGATCTAGCATGAATCTTTCGGTTAGTTTCGATTACTACAGGTTTACAGCAGACAGGTTTACAGCAGACGGATTTACGGCAGACGAATCTACGACAGACAGACAGCAGACAGGTTTATAGCAGCGATTAATTAACGGTTTGATAACCGCTTGAAGCTGCCTTAGCAGCATACTGAAAAAAGGGAATCACAAGATAGTCTTAAATTATTTGCTGTTTGGCGCGGCAGATTTTTAAGTTTGCCGATGAGATCTCAGGCGATCGCTCAGGCAATGACTCAGTTAGCAGCATAAAAGTATGTCTGATTAAGACTTTTCGCTGTAACTTGGTAGCGGGCAATACAAAACACTGATCTGACCATAGGTTTTAGTAGTGACAGATCGAGTTAGCATCTCATAACATTAATATCTATGAACCTTGATATCTGATTGTCTAGCTTATCTAGCTGGATATCAGCATAGATACCTAAAATGTGACGATCCTGCTCTCAGCATAGCCGCTGATTCCTGCTCATAGGCCCCTTTTCGGTTTTCAAGTATGATTGCAGCCGCCATTTCCAACAAGCCCATCGCAGATTTGTTTCGTTCGCTAGCAGGCGCTGGGCTGCCACCTGTCGTTGAGTCTTATGAACGCAACAAAACTATCTTTTTCCCCGGCGATCCCGCAGAGCGGGTTTACTTTTTGACAAAAGGCGCGGTCAAGCTCTCACGGGTGTACGAAGCCGGTGAAGAGATTACGGTGGCCCTACTGCGCGAAAATAGCGTATTTGGCGTGCTTTCGCTGCTTACAGGCGATCGCTCAGACCGGTTCTACCATGCGGTCGCCTTTACCCCAGTAGAGCTGCTTTCACTGCAAGGCGATCTGGTCGCTCAAGCGCTCAAAGATCATCCTGAGCTGTCGGCCCTAATGCTCAGAGGTCTGTCATCGCGCATTTTACAGACCGAAATGATGATCGAAACGCTTGCCCATCGTGATATGGGATCGCGACTGGTCAGCTTTTTGCTGATTTTGTGCCGTGACTTTGGCATCCCCGGTAGCGGCGGAATTACGGTCGATTTGAAGCTTTCGCATCAGGCCATTGCCGAAGCTATTGGTTCAACTCGTGTCACCGTCACCCGACTGCTGGGCGATCTGCGTGAAAAAGACATGATCTCTATCCACAAAAAGAAAATCACAGTGCACGATCCGGTGACGCTCTCTCAGCAGTTCACCTAGAGTTCACCCAGAGTTTACCCAGAGTTCACCTAGATTGATTGATACCCGCGACACTTCGCCAACTGGCCAAAGCCATCTCGTAACCAGTGTTGTTATATTCTGAAGAATGGGCATCGGCTTTCGCGGTAAAAAATGACTGGATTTGTATTACTTTTTGCGGTGGCCTGCTTGGGGGGTGTGATTGCGACGGTGGGCGATCGCATCGGCATGAAGGTGGGCAAATCTCGCCTGAGTTTGTTCAATCTCAGACCGAGGCAAACGGCGACGCTAGTAAGTGTAGCGACTGGCATGGTGGCGTCTTTTTCGACGCTAATGCTCATGATTGCCCTAGACAGCCAGCTCCGCAAAGGGCTATTCCAGCTCGACGACATTCAGCAAGAACTCGCCGAAGCCCAAACCGATTTGGAATCGACCCAAGCTGAAAAAAACGACGTAGAGGCCACCCTAAAAAGCTCTACAAAGCTAAAGGAAGAGGCCCAGTCTCGCCTGTTGAAAATCAATGATTCCCTGCAAATAGCCGTTGCCCGCGAAAAAGAAACCCTCAATAACCTGCTAGATACCCAGTCTCAGCTTGATGATGTCTCTGATCAGGCCAGCAGCCTACGCGATGAGCTCACCAACCTGCGCGATGAGCGTCAAGCGCTCGTTGAAGAGCAGTCAAAGGTGCGGGCTCAAATCGCCCAGCGCGATCAAGAAATCGCCCAGCGCAACCGCGATATTGAGCAGCGCAATGGTGAAATTGCTCAGCGTGACCAAGAACTTGCTGATCGCAATGCGGAACTAAGCGATCGCGCCAGCCAAATTGCTCAGCGCGATCAAGAAATTGCCGAACGTACCAGCCGCCTTGCCTCACTCCAGACCGAACAGGCTTTTCTGACCCAAGAAATCGCTCGCTTAGAAGACGAATTTCAGGGGCTGCGGCTTGGCAATGTGGCCATTGGTCGCAACGAAACCCTGGCGCTGACTATCACTCGCGCCGATTCTGTCGCCAACGCTCAAAAGGCCGTCGATGACGCACTTGCAACGGCTAATCGGTTCGCGGTGCAGACCATATTGCCAGGGACAAAATCGGTGGATGCGATCGCTATCCGCGTGAACCCCGAAGTCGTCAAGCAAATCGTACAGTCCATTACCGACAGTCAAAACTACGTTATTAGAGTCTCTTCCGCCGCCAACTACATCGTCGGTGAGCCCTGCGTCAATGCCGCCATTACTCAAGGCAGCGAACCCTGTTTACAGGTCAACATCGACTTTTCGCGCAATGAAGTCCGCTTTCAGCCCGGTGAAGTGCTAGCAACCACGCAGATGGGCGGCGCTGACAACAGCAACGAAGCCCTGATTGAACGGTTCAACCTGCTGCGCACCACCGCCGAATCTTACCGGGTGACAAGGAACTTCAATATCATATATAGCGAGGAGTTGAGAGAATAAAAGGGCAAAAGAATAGGAAGGGAATTTCGTCCCTTCCCAAAATATATGTTGCCTCCAGTATACCAAACCATCTTTCGCAAACATCTGACGGAATCTC
>QBMP01000317.1 GCA_003242115.1 Phormidesmis priestleyi | reverse complement strand
ACGGGGGCTTCAGCATCCGAAGCTCATCTACGATTTAATTAAGCTGACCTACTTACAAGTATTTTCGCCAATAAAAAGGGCTAGAGAATAAATTTTCCTCTAGCCCTTTTTATTAAGCGTTAAATCGAACAGGATAAATTCAAGTTCGATTTTGGTTTCTACTGCTGGTCTTTCAGGTCGCCGGGTTCATCAATATACATTTCAGGCTCGATAGCATAATTATTAGCTAGCCCTTCATTGCTTACGGTTTGCCCTGCGGTTACATCTATACTTTCTGTATCTGGCTCTTCGTCAGAGGCGGTGTGCTTATAATTTTCACCTTCTCTGTCCATGCGAGCTTGAGTCTCAGCCGGGATAATGCCGCGATCAAAACTATCAGATTCAATTTCATGTTCAGGGGTCATAGCTTTTCTCCATGATTCAAAGTGGTTATGTTTAGAAGAGCGCTTAATGTCTTTTTAGCGCTATTTGCAATAAACTCATTTGTAATATATCTAGTATCTTTCAATAAATAACGTTATCTATCTATCAAAAGCAGGAGAAATTATTTTGAGCGTGTAAAGAAAGTTAAAAAAGACGACCCCCAGACAGTGATAGCCCAGAGGTCTTTGACGATGATTAAAGCAATTCTAGCGATTAGTGCTGATTCGAGCGCAGTTTCTTTTAGGTAAAAACAAACTACACTAATTGTCAACAGCTATTAGTCAATTGCTTTCTTCACGCTGTCTTTTGCATCTTCTGTAGTATTGCGAGCAGAGGCTTCTGCTTGCTTTGCTTTACCTTTTGCTTGTGCTTCCTTATTATCGGTTGCTTTGCCAGCAGCGTCTTGTACTTTGCCTTCGATGTCTTTGGCAGTTGCTTTGGCTCTATCTTCGAGACTCATAACGTTGTTCTCCAACTACTGTGTTGATTGCCCAACCGATGGGCTCTACATCTAATATAATAGGCACTAGCTTACAGATAAGTCTCTATCTAATGGGCGCTTTTCCTGAGGCTATCTGTAGGTCAAAAGGCGTATCCCAAATTTATGACAGTCAACAGTAATACTCGTTCGGAGGAGCCTGTGATCAAACAGCCCTATGATAAGCCGTCAGAAGAAGAAGACCTAGCGGCAGAGACGGCAACGCCTCAAAAGCACGTCCAAAAAGCGCATGCTCGACCTGTCGCTCGGCGGATTCCTCTTTTAGCTTTGATTCGGTGTTACTTACCGGCAAGGGTTCATCGCCCGGTGATTAAGTCGATGCGCAAAGTTGGCCAAATATGGGAGATCAATGGAGCTGATTGGCACTGGATGGCGCACGATCCACTGCCTTTAAAGATTCTCAATCGTAGCTTGTGGCGCACGGCTGAGCCTTCTTTTAATTATTATATAATGCTGTTTCTCTCTGGCGTGATTTCTTCGCTAGGGCTGCTAGCGGGAAGCACAGCGGCGATTATTGGAGCGATGATTGTTGCGCCTCTGATGGGCCCAATTACGGGCGTGGCCTTTGCGATGACGATGGGCAATCGGCGATTGTTGAAGCGCTCTGGATTGTCGCTGATTACTGGGGCGCTGTTGACAATAGGAACGGCTTATTTGATTTGTACGCTGGTGGGCCTAAATACGCTGAATGATGAGATCTTAGAGCGGACTAAACCTACGCTAATCGATTTGGTGATTGGCCTCGCAGCGGGAGCAGCGGGCTCTTTTGCGAAGACTCGACGAGATGTGGCCGATGCTTTGCCGGGGGTGGCGATCGCAGTTGCCCTCGTACCTCCTTTGAGCGTCATTGGCATTGGCCTAGCTTACGGGGACATGGATATTGTCTCAGGCTCTACGCTGCTGTTTTTAACTAACCTAGCTGGCATCATTCTCAGCGGCGGCTTAATTTTTATTTGGCAAGACTACGGCTCAATGAAGCGAGCAAAGCGAGGGCTTACGGCCTCGATGATCATGCTGTGTCTATTAGGGATTCCGCTAGGGCTATCGCTGCGAGATTTGGTGATTCAAGAGCGGACGCGATCGCTGGTCAGCACCCTGATTCCGCCGTGATACCGAAACTTTTCGCAATACCAATATTCGGCGGCTGCAAGTCACCAGAAGGGGCAAGCTGTTAAGGATAAACCTAGAGGTGGCAGCGCCTACTGACTCTATCTCTGCTAATCAGGTGAATCTTGTCCAGCAGTTTTTAGAAGATCAGCTGGAACGTCAGGTGGTGTTAGCAGTCAGTGTTTTCCCGCTGGAAGAGTTTTCAGCGGGAAACCAAATTCAGCCAGATTAAAAACTGCTAGCAAACGAATAACGAAAGTATCCGAAAGACAGCATATGCTTAGCGATGCGTTGGGGGTTGCGCGTTTGAATTTTGGGTTGAGCTTTTAGGTTGAGAGTTTACGCTGAGGCCGTGCACTGACGACTATGCCTTAGCTGTCAGTAGCTTAGGCAATGCCAGCGTAAACGTGCTGCCCTTGCCGACTTCTGACTCTAGCGCTAGGGTGCCTTGGTGCATTTCGGCAATTCGCTTAGAGAGGTGTAGCCCTAGCCCGCTGCCTGCTCGCATGTGATCGCCCTGGTAGAACCATTCAAAAATTCTCTCTTGGCTGTCTGGCGCGATTCCCGCACCCGTGTCGATGACAGCAATTTCAATGGCTTCAGGCGAGGGAATGGCCTCACAGGTGTGAGGATTAATCGATAGCCGCACGGTAATGCTGCCTTTATCGGTAAATTTGATGGCGTTGCCAATGAGATTGGTGAGCAGTCGCCGCAGTTCGATGCGATCGCCCATCGTTCGATCACCGCCAGTTGAAAGGGTGCTTTCAGAGATATCTAGCGTCAGCGCAATGCCTTTCTCATCGGCCAGAGGCTTTAGCTCTTGCACAATTCCCTTGGCCAAATCATAGATAGAAATCTGTGAGAGTACGAGCTTTTTCTGGCCCGCTTCGTGGCGATACACTTGCAGCAGCGTGTTGGTCATCTGCAATAGATTTTCATTGTTAGTAATGACATTACTAATTGCTTCGCTCATCTCGGCTGGCGGCTCACCAAATACGCCCTCCAATGAAAGGTTGAGCATTCGGGTGGCGGCTACTAGCGGCGTGCGCAAATCGTGCGTTAGGCGGGCGACAAAATCGTCGCGCTGACGGATCATTTCTGACTGTTCATCAATGCTGCGCTTGAGGCGGATGAGCGATCGCACTCTCGCCATCAGCTCATTAATATCAAACGGCTTGCGAATGAAGTCATCTGCACCCGAATCTAGCCCTTCCGTGAGGCTAGAGTGATCATGTGCGGTCACCAGCAAAATGGGAATGTATGGCAGGCTTTTGTTTTGCCGGATGCGCCGAGTTACTTCATAGCCGTCTAGCCCAGGCATCATCACATCTAGCAAAATTAGCTCTGGCGGCTGATTTGCAACGTACTTTAGAGCGGCCTCGCCATCGGTTACGCAGTCAAGCTTGTAGTTGTCAATGTCTCCTAAGATGGATTCTAGGATGAATAAGTTATCTGGAATGTCGTCAACAGCTAGGATTGTCACGGTTTCTTGTATCACAAATTTTATGATTTTTTTATGAGGTGATCTTACTGGGATGAACGTTTGCTGTAGAGCTGTTCATAGGATCGGTTAAGTGCTCTGGCGCTCTGTTGTCCAAAATATGTGTTCAAAGTCTGTGTCAATAACGTACATAACGTTTATCGACTAACGTACCACCTTAATTGAGAGTCTCGCTTACAACCATAGATAGAGTTATTAATGTATTTCGCAAAATATCTGTGGCGATCGCAGCTCTAAATCTGCTCTTAACTCTATGGCTAAAATACTCTATGGCCAAAACCGCCATTACGAATGCTTAGAAGCGGCCAGTTTGCTAACAGCAGTCCGCTCAGCGCCACAATAGTTGTTGTCTTTATTATCATTCATAGAAGCATATCTATCGTTCTCTGCCTGCACGCTTCTCGGCAGCATTACTCTAAATACAGAGCCTTCATTAGGTTCGCTTTGCAGCGTGATGCTGCCGCCCATCATGCTGACCAATGAGTGCGTAATAGCCAATCCTAGACCCGTGCCCGCATGTTTGCGCGTTACCTTTTGATCTGCCTGATGAAACGGATCAAAAATGTAGGCTTGCTCAACTGCACTGATGCCACAACCCGTGTCGGTAACCAAAATCAGGATTTCATCGCGTTCTCCCGCTCTGGCTGGCCGATCTGACACCTGCACCTGTACCCAGCCATCATCTGTAAACTTGATGGCATTAGAAAGTAGGTTGGCCAGTATTTGGCGCAACCGCATTTCATCATTGACAACCACCGCAGCGTTAAGGCTAACATCCACCTCTAGACAAAGAGACTTTTGATCCGCTAAAGATTGAAGTTCGTCAGCTGTGCTAGTGACCAAGGTGGCTAAATTCACTTCCTTGGCCTTTAAGCTCAACCGCCCTGCTTCAATTTTAGATAGCGCTAAGATATCGTTGATCAGTTCCAGCAGGTTACGGCCATTGGCTAATACTCGCTCTAGCATATTGCGCTGCTGGTCACTAAGTGAGCCTTTGGTTTTGCTAAGCAGTATTTGAGAAAAGCCGATGATGGCATTTAGGGGTGTTCTCAATTCGTGAGACATCGTTGCCAAAAATTCTGACTTGAGCCGCGACACCTCTTGCAGCCTCAGATTTTGACGGTAAATGTATTGGCGCTGGCGCTCTAGCTCACGGTTTTGCTCTTCTAAAAGCTTGTTTTTCTCTCTCAGGTCGTAGTTAACGCGATCAATTAGCATTTCAGCTTGATACATTCGTAAGGCGCTGCGCATCAAACGAGCGATCGCCTCCGCCGACAGCTTGCTTTTGGGCAAATACTCCGAAGCGCCTGCTTTCATCAGCTTCACTGCCGTTTGCTCATCGCCTTGGCCAGTGAGCACAATCAGCGGTACTTTAATCCCTCTTTGCCGAATCAGCTTAGTTAGCTCTAGCCCACTTTTACCCGGTAAGTTATAGTCTAAAAAGATACAGTCGTATCT
>QBMP01000316.1:811-4992 GCA_003242115.1 Phormidesmis priestleyi | reverse complement strand
ATATTAAACAGCGCCTCTCTCACCCGCGCCGAGGTGGGCCGAGTCGCCTCTCCCGATAGGGTCTTAATTTCTCGATTACCGTAAATGCGAACCGCCATCAGGCTACAGACTGTCTCAATAAAATCGTAACTACTTAGGTCGCCACGAATAGGTATACCAAACCCAGACTAACTCGTATGACTTGTAAGCCAGCCCCGTAATTCAGCAATCTCTGCAAAATCGAGTAACGCTTCACCCAACTCTTCTAGCACCGTCAACGGCAGCGCTGAAATTGACACACAAATATTCTCTGGCAGTTCGCCAAAGCGCTTTCCAAGCTGACGGACAATGAGGCTCGCCGCTTCTTCTTGCCGCCCTTCTTGCCGCCCCTCTTGCCGTCCTTCTTGCCGTCCTTCTTGCCGCCCCTCTTGTCGCCCTTCTTGTCGCCCTTCTTGCCGTCCTTCCTGCCGCCCCTCTCGCATGGCGTCTTCTCTGACTTCCTGGTAAACCCTGGTTTCTTCAAAGGTGATATCTAGCATCCTTTCTACTTCCTGGCGAGTGATTTGCCCAAAACGATACGAAATGATGGTCACGACCATATCAATAATGACACGGCTTTCAGCAGGCGGCACCGCTTGCGCCCGGTTCAATAGTTGCTTCGCTTCCTCCGGTGCTTGCGCTTCATCTACCGTCGTCAGCACCATGAGCGCGACCCATAGCGGCAACTGACGAATATCGCCTAGCTCGTCAAGGTATATCCGATGCACCTGTCCGCCGCTGAGAAAGCTGCGATGCGGAAACAGGTTGCTTTGCTCGGTGCTACGGGACGGATAAATGACGACGACCTGCCAATCGGTAAAGCGCTCTCGGCTGCGGTAAAAGTAGAGCGCTGCTTCCGCAAAAATGCGTTCATAGAGCCGTTCATCCTTTTGAAACTGCACCTCCGCAAAGAAAACAGCGCCGGGTTGTCCTTCGGGCGGCAGAAACACACCGTCAATCTCGAACCTGGGCTCCTTGACGGCCACCGAATCAAATCGATAGGCGTCGGCATTGGCAGGTGGATCGGGGACAAGTTCGACCAAGAGTGTAGGCGCTTGCCGAAACAGGTAGTAGAAAATTGAGTCTCTGCGCATGTAATAGTACTATTTTAGTACATCTGATTTTATCAGGCATTTACTTTTTTTTGCGTTGGGCACCTCAATCAGGACTGCCTTTATTCGATGCGCTCACAAGGTAATTCTGGAATATTTTTGAGCGAACCTACTCTGCCTAAATTACAGCTTGAATAGTTGCAAAGCAGGAGTGATAAACTATCGGGTGACTTGCGCACCGTAGGAACACGCAAGCATACGAGATACGCCATTCAGGATATGTAGGACGGAAGTATAGCTATGCGCTGGAAAACGGGCCGTCGGAGTCAAAATGTGCAAGACCGACGAGGCCAAGGAGGCTTTAGCGGCGGTGGCAGCCCGATGGTGGTTGGCGGGGGCGGCATTGGCATGGTCGTGGTCGCGATTATTGTCACCCTCTTGGGCGGCGATCCGACTATTTTTCTGGATGCGGCGACGCCTTCTGGCCAAAGCCCTAGCGGCGGGCAGTATTAGGCTCCTTCTGCTGAAGAAGATGAGCTGGCTGATTTTGTTTCGGTGGTTTTGGCTGACACGGAAGATACTTGGAGCAAGCTGTTTCCGCAGGAGTTTGGCGGGAATTATCAGGCGCCTGATTTGGTGCTGTTTGATGGGGTGGTGCAATCGGCCTGTGGCACGGCTCAGTCGGCGGTGGGGCCGTTTTATTGCCCTGCCGATCAGCAGGTGTATATTGATTTGAGCTTTTATCAGGATTTGAAAGATAAGCTGAATGCGCCGGGTGATTTTGCGCAGGCTTATGTGATTGCGCATGAGGTGGGCCATCATGTGCAGAAGCTATTGGGCGTTTCGGATCAGGTGCGGGAAGCTCAGAGCCGGATGAGTGAGACTCAGGCAAATCAGCTTTCGGTGCGTCAGGAGCTTCAGGCGGATTGTTTTGCGGGGGTGTGGGCGTTTCATTCGGATCGCGATCGCAATATCCTAGAGCGCGGCGACATTCAAGAAGCGCTCAATGCGGCTAGTCAAATTGGCGACGACAAGCTCCAGCAGAGTCAGCAGGGCTATGTAAATCCTGATTCGTTTACGCATGGCACCGCCGCTCAGCGGGTGGAGTGGTTCACACGCGGGTTCGATACGGGTGATGTGGATCAATGTAATACGTTTGAAAGTTAGGCATCTAAAAATTAGGCATCTAAAAATTAGGTCGAGCGTTTTTGGGCGGGCGTATCCCACTGCTGCTTGAGTCTTTCGATGCGATCGCGCAAGCTCTCATTCGTCAGCCGCGAACTCAGCCGCTCTACTAATAGCGGAAATCCTAAAGGTGAAGGCCGCTTCACCGTCATCCATATCAGATCTAGCTCTAGCATTCGCGTTAGCGCCGCTGTCAGCCTCGGTGTCTCTAGCTGATCTTCTATCACTTCTCGTTCTGCCTGCATTAGCAACAAATTATCCGGCTCATACTTACAAAACACCTCATAGATCAGTGAAGCGCTAATCTGCACCTGATTCGCTGTTTTCTTCGCCCCCGGATAGCCCTTAAATACCAACCCTGCCACTTGAGCAATGCCGCGAAATCGGCGCTGAGTCAGTTCAGAAATATTCAAGCTCTCTTTAATCTCTTCGGATAGATTGCGCGTTGAGAAAAAATCATCATCAAATAGCTCTCGAAACGGATAGTCTTTCGGCGCTAAAATTTCAAACCCATAGTCATTCACCGACACCGTAAAAGTCGCTTTTTGCCTTTGCGAAAACCGATAAGCCCACAAAAAGCCCAGCCCTTCGTGTACATTTCGCCCCTCAAACGGATATACATACAGGTGCTGTCCCTCTCTGGTTTTGCAGCATTCGATTAAAAACTGATCCGCACCCGGCAAATGAGAGATCCTATCTTGCGCTGCGAGTATGGGCATGATGCAAGCCACTTCCGGGCTGACATTACCTTCCTTAACCTCAGTAATTTCGGCTCGAATATACTCACTCAACCGATCCGAAATCGCTAAATACCCGCCGCTCCAGGTCGGGACAATGCTAGATTTTTGCTTGGCATTTTTGACATACAGCGTCATATCTTTCATCTGAAAGAATTCTAGCTGCCGTCCCGCAAAAAAGAACACATCGCCTTTTTTGAGCCGCGAGACAAAATTCTCTTCTACCGTGCCAATCTGCCGACCCTTAACATAGGCAACTTTCACCGGCTGATTGCCTGTAATCGTGCCGATACTCATTTTGTGCATCCGCGAAATGCGTGCATCGACAACTTTATATACACCCGCTTCTAACACTATTTTTTGATAGCGCGGATACGCCTTGAGACATTTGCCGCCATGCTCTAAAAAGTCCAGCATCCAGTCAAATTCAGCGGTGGTGAGCGTTTGGTAAGAGAACGTTTTGCAAACGGTGGCAAAAGTCTCCATTGGCGCAAACCCATCGCCACAGGCTAGCGTTACCAGATGCTGAATCAACACATCATAAGGTTTGTTCAACGTGTGGCGAGATTCTATCGTGCCAGCCGCTAGCCCTCGCCGGAAGGCCGATATTTCCAACAGCTCCAGCGCATTGGTAGGCAAAAAGAACACTTCAGAAGTGCCGCCCGGTAAGTGTGCAGAGCGACCCGCCCGCTGCAACAAACGAGCGAGATTTTTGGCGCTGCCGATTTGGACGACTCGCTCTACCGGCTGAAAGTCTACACCCAGATCGAGAGAAGAGGTGCAGACGACCCATTTGATCGCTCCGGCTTTGAGTCCGGCTTCAATCGCCTGCCTTTGATCAAAATCTATCGAGCCGTGGTGCAAGGCAATCTGTTGTTCGTGGTCGGGCATCGCGAAGGTGAGAGCTTGAAACCATCTTTCGGCCTGCGATCGCGTATTCACAAATATCAGCGTAGAGCGCTCAATATCCAGCGCCGCCACCAATTCTTCAAACATCCGTAGACCCAAATGTCCGGCCCAAGGAAAGCTATCGACTGAGCTAGGCAGCACGCTAGTAATCACCGTTTCCCGATGAATATTCGATTGCACAATCACCGGATCGCTACCCACACCCGTCGCCGCTGTTGCTGCTTCTGACAAATTGCCCAGCGTCGCCGAAATCGCCCAGGTCTGCACCTGTGGATGAACC
>QBMP01000316.1:0-702 GCA_003242115.1 Phormidesmis priestleyi | reverse complement strand
TCAGGCGTTGTGATCAGAATGTGCGGCATTTTTTTAATCTGCCGAGCCTTCACCGAACTCTTGGTATCGCCCGTGCGCGATTCGACCGTCAGCGGCCAGCCCATCTCTTCAATCGGTCGGCGAATGGAAAGTTCAATGTCTCGTGAGAGCGATCGCAGTGGCGTAATGTACAGCATTTGCAGCCCTTTCAAAGGCTGCGGGGCGGCTAGCATTTGAGCAATCGGCCCCATCACCGCGCCATAGGTTTTCCCTGAACCTGTCGGCACCTGAATCAAACCGCTTTTACCGGCAAGGTAAGCGTGCCAAACTTCTGATTGAAAGGGAATGGGTTGCCATGCCTGTTGAGCAAACCAATCGTAAATGGGGATGAGCAGCTTAGAAATCGACATATCGGCATGACGGCAATGGCTCAAACATCGTAAACCGATTCTAATCAATTGCCTCGGTAACATTAGTAGCAGGCAACTTTAACGTCACTAGCTCAGCGAATAAAACAAATAGGCTAGAAACCCACAGACAGCCCACTAGCCCATATAGCTGAAATATCAGCCCAGAAAGCACTGTGCCGATGAGTCTTCCACTGGAATTGGCCATGTAGTAAAAGCCGACGTTCAGCGCTACTTGGTCATCTTCAGTGTAGGCCAGCACTAAATAGGAATGCACCGCAGAGTTAAAGGCGAAGACGATGCCAAAAAACGTCAG